>NZ_CP050265.1:2737500-3037500 GCF_011765465.1 Erythrobacter sp.
TGACGGCGCGCATGCGCTCTGCCGCAGCGCAGGCCCGCCGCGCGAGGATCGTGCCGACCGCGATCGAGCGCGAACTCGGCACGCGCTACACGCTTGACACGCTGCGCCGCCTTGAGAGGCGCTATCCCCGCCGCGACTTCGTGTGGCTGATGGGGTCGGACAACCTCGCCCAGTTCCACCTGTGGAAGGGCTGGCGCGAAATCGCCCGGACAATGCCGATTGCGGTGATTGCAAGGCCGGGTTATAACGCACGGGCCATGACGAGCCCCGCCATGGCCTGGCTTCGGCGCTATCGTGTGCCGGTCGCCAGTTTTCGGAAACGGGGGCATTGGAGCGCACCGGCACTGGTGTTTCTGCAGTTCGATCCCGACCCACGCTCGGCCACGGCGATCCGCCGCGGACGGGAGGATTGGGCGTCCGGGCTTGGCGACACCCCGCTGCGCGACCGGCTGACATTCCGCCGGATCGACCCCACGGAGGACGCATGAGACGCGGCGCGTCCGTTCATGCTCTCATGTCTTTTTGCCCCACCATCTGGAGACAATCGTTCGCCTATGACACAGGCACACACCGTGCCGGCCTCGGCCGGCGCATCCCCGGCTGCCGCGCTGGTGGCCGCTGACATGAATGACGCCGATCTCCACGATCTCGTCCTTGCCCAGCTCGACGACGACCAGGCGCAGGATGTCGTATCGATCCCGCTCGAAGGCAAAAGCTCGATCGCCGATCACATGGTGATCGCAAGCGGGCGCTCGACCCGCCAAGTCGCCTCGATGGCGCAAAAGCTCGCCGAAAAGGTCAAGGAAAAGGGCTTCGGCCCGGTCCGCGTCGAGGGCCTGCCCGCCGCCGACTGGGTGCTGATCGACGCGGGCGACGTGATCGTTCACCTGTTCCGTCCCGAAGTTCGCAGCTTCTACAACCTCGAGCGGATGTGGTCGTTCGAGACCGGCGAAGCCGCGGGCGGCCGGGCGTAGTTTTCTTTTCGCAGCCCCATCCGGGGCTGCGTCCTCGCTTGGCGTGCTCCGCTTCGCTACGCACCCGCTGCGGGCGGCCGGTCGGCCTTGCGGCCCCGTCGGGTCCGTGTGGGCGCGCCGCCATGAAAGAGGGTCCGGTCGCGCAGCGACCGCAAGGGCGACCGCCCGCCCGCAGGTGCCCCGGAGCGAAGCGGAGGGAACAGCACCGAGGAGTTCGCCCGGATGGGCGAACACACATAGGACACGAGCCATGCTCCTTCACGTCATCGCTCGCGGAAAGATCGCCCGGTCGCCCGAGGCCGAGCTGGTCGCGCGCTATGACAAGCGCCTGACCTGGCCGACGAAGCTCACCGAGCTGCCCGAGACCGGCGGTCGCATTCCCGATCCGCTCACCCCGCACCGCACCGTGCTGCTCGACGAACGCGGCAAGGCGCTGTCGTCGGAAGCTTTTGCCGAATTGCTAGGCAAATGGCGCGACGAGGGTATCCGCGAGGCCCGTTTCGTGCTCGGCGCCGCCGACGGTCATTCGGACGAGGAGCGCGCGGCAGCCGACCTTCTCTACGCCTTCGGCCCGGCGACGTGGCCGCACCTGCTGGCCCGCGCCATGCTGATGGAACAGCTCTACCGGGCGACCAGCATCCTTGCCGGGCATCCCTATCATCGGGCAGGATGACGCCATGACACACGGGGCGAAATGGCTGGCGGGGGGCGGCGCGCTGGCGCTGCTCGGCATCGCCTTTGCCCTGCCCGGCGCGCAGGCGCAGCGCGACCTGTTCGACATGGAGCCCGCCGAAGTGCAGGCCGAACTCGACCGCGCGACCCGCGAGAGCCGCCTTGCCGAACAGCGCGCCGCACGCTTTGCCGAAGCCGCCGCGAGCGCCGCCGAGGCCGCCGACCGCACCGCGCAGGAAGCCGCCGCGCTCGCCGCGCGCATCCAGCAGGCCGAAGCCGACATCGCCGCCGCCCGCGCTCGCTATGCGCTGGCGCAATCGGCGCGCGAGGCGCTCGCCGCGCGGCTGGCCCAGCGGCGCGAGCCGCTGGTTCGGCTGACGGGCGCGCTGCAGACCAGCGCGCGCCGCCCGCTCGCCCTGTCCGCGCTCCAGCCCGGATCGTTGGAGGATCTCGTCCATGTCCGCGCCGTGCTGGAGACCGCCGTGCCCGAGATCCGCCGCCGCACCGCGACTCTGCGGGCCGAAATCGCGCGCGGGGAAGCGCTCGAGCGCCGCGCCGCGCGGGCGCTCGCCGCGCTCGAACGGTCGGAACGCGATCTCGACACGCGCCGCACCGAGCTCGCCGCGCTGGAACAGCGCCAGCGCCTTGCCTCGCGAGAGGCCCGCCGCAATGCCGTGCGAGAAGAGGAGCGCGCACTTGCGCTGGCCGAAGAAGCGCGCGATCTCGACGGGCTGATCGAGCGGCTCGACGAGGCCGCCGCGCTGCGCCGCGAACTCGCCGCGCTGCCCGGCCCGGTCCTGCGCCCCGAGGATTTCTCCGACACCGCCACGGCCGAACCGGTCGAAACCATCGCCTCGCCGATCCCTGAAGCGACCGCCCCGCCGCGCGATTTCCGCCTGCCGGTTCAGGGCCGCACGCTTGTGGGGTTCGGGGAAAGGCGCGACAGCGGGCTCGCCAGCACGGGCATCACGCTCGTCCCGGCACCCGGCGCGCAGGTCGTAGCGCCCGCCACCGGACGGATCGCCTTTGCAGGACCCTATCGCGGCTTCGCGCGAATCGTCATCATCGAGCACGACGGCGGCTGGACCAGCCTCGTCACGGGCCTTGCGCGGAGCGATGTTTCGGTCGGCGCGCGGGTGATCGGGGGCAGCCCTATCGGCATCGCGCGGGGCGACGATCCGGCGATTACGATCGAGCTTCGGCGCGAGGGGCAACCGGTCAACCCGCTCGAACACCTTGGTTAATTGCGCGCGCACCCTATCTGGAGGCAAGGAGCGGCGCGTTCGCAAGACGCGCCGCGAGTGACCCGCAGCGGGACCACGGGAAGGCCCGCGAAGGTTCTCATCTGGCGTTAAGCCGCGCCTGCGTATACAAAAGCGTTCGAAAGGAGCTTCCCGTCCTCATGAAAATTGCCGGACTGCTGCGCAGCGCAGCGCTCGTCACCGCCGTCGCCCTAGTGCCCGCCACCACCGCGAGCATGGCCCAGATCGACGGTCGCGCGGGCCCCGAATTCGCCAAGCTGTTCACCGTGATGCAGCGGGTACAGGCGAATTATGTCGAGGACGTGCCGCAGGAAAAACTCGTGCGCGGCGCGATCGACGGGATGCTCGCCGCGCTCGACCCGCATTCGGCCTATCTCGACGGAAGCGATCTCGAGCGGCTCAACACGCTGATCGACGGGAATTATTCCGGCCTTGGCCTGTCGGTCGTGATGGAGGACGGTGCGGTCAAGGTGGTCTCCCCGTTCAAGGGCAGCCCGGCCGACAAGGCGGGAATCAAGGCGGGCGATTTCATCACCCACCTCGACGGCAAGCTGATCTATGGCGGCGATCTCGACGAGGCGGTCGCGCAGATGCGCGGGCCGTCGGGCACGACGATCCAGCTGACCATCTTCCGCTCGGGTCGCGAGGAACCCTTCGAGGTCGCCGTGACCCGCGGCGTGATCGAGCTGGAGCCGGTCACCTACGAACTGGCCTCGGGCAATATCGGGGTGATCACTGTCAACGAATTCTCCGCCGATGTCGGCGCCGACGTGTTCCGCGCCTGGACCAAGATCCGCGAGGAAGCGACGGGCCGCGTCTCGGGCCTCGTGCTCGACCTGCGCGCCAATCCGGGCGGGAGCCTCGATGAAGCCGTCGCCCTGTCCGACCTGTTCCTCGATTCGGGGCGCATCGTCTCGCAGCGTGGCCGCGCGCGGGGCGAGACACTGCTCTACGATGCCGAAACCGTGTTCCGCGGCGACATGGCCGAAGGCGTGCCGCTGATCGTGCTGATCGACGCGGGCTCGGCCTCGGCGTCGGAAATCGTCGCCGGCGCGCTGCAGGACCATCGCCGCGCGCTCGTCATGGGCGAACGCAGCTTCGGCAAGGGGTCGGTCCAGTCGCTCCTGCCGCTCGGCCCCAACGCCGCGCTCAAGCTGACGACGGCGCGCTATTACACGCCCAAGGGCAATTCGGTGCAGGAAGGCGGGATCAAGCCCGACATCGCCGTGCCCCAGCTGTCCGATCCCGACCTTGCGCTGCGCCAGAAATACCTCACGCGCGAAAGCGACCTGCGCGGACACCTGATCAACGAGATCGGCATCGAGGACGAGGAGCTGGAAAACGACACGGTCAAGGACCCGCGTTTCCAGCTCACCGCCGAGGAGCTGGAAGAGCAGGGGATCGAGGATTTCCAGCTGCACTACGCGCTCGAAACCCTGCGCCGCACGACCAAGAGCTCGATGGCGCTGCGCGACTGAGAGCGCTAGGGCCGGTTTCATGGCTGGATTGAAAGAGGCGCGGCTGCTCGCCGTCACGATCCCCGCCGCGCTGCTCGGCGGGGCCTATGTCTCGGAATACGGCTTCGGCCTCTATCCGTGCGAGATGTGCTGGTGGCAGCGCTACCCGCATTTCGCGGCGCTGGCGCTCGGCCTCGTCGCCTTCGTCGCGGTCCCGCCGCGCGTCTGGACTGCGCTCGCGGGCCTCGCGATCCTCACCTCCGGCCTGATCGGCGGCTTCCACGCGGGGGTCGAATACGGTTGGTGGGAAGGCATCACCAGCTGCGCGCGGACGACCGGCGGGCTCGACGTGCTGAACCCCGGCGCCGCCCCCGTGGTGCGCTGCGACGAAGTGGCGTGGAGCCTTTTCGGCATATCGCTCGCGGGCTGGAATTTCCTCTTTTCATGCGCCGGGGGCATCGCCATCTTGGCCCTGTCAGCGAGGAAGGACGAGGCATGAACCGCGATGAACTCCACCGCATGATCCGGGTCGACCAGGCCGGGGAATTCGGCGCGACCCGCATCTATGCGGGCCAGATCGCCGTGATGGGCGATCGCGGGCCGCATTCGGCGGAGATCCGCCACATGGCCGACCAAGAGGAAGGCCACCGCGCGCGCTTCGATGAAATGCTGGTGAAACGCGGCGTGCGCCCGACCGCGCTGCACCCGTTCTGGTCGGCGGCGGGCTATGCGCTCGGTGCGGGCACGGCGCTGCTCGGCCCCGAAGCGGCGATGGCCTGCACCGCGGCGGTCGAGGAAGAGATCGACCGGCATTATTCCGAGCAGCTCGACCGATTGACCGAAACCGGGGCCGATCCCGAACTCGCCGACATGATCGAGGAATTCCGCGAGGACGAACGCCAGCACCGCGACGCCGCGCTTGCCAACGGGGCGGAGCAGGCGCCGGCCTATCCGCTGCTGTCGGGCGCGATCCGGCTCGGCTGCCGCATCGCGATCAAGGTGTCGGAGCGGATCTGACGGGCCACCTCGCGTGTTCCTTCACAGACGGTTCACGCAGCATTGCCTAGGGCGCGGGGCGTGATAAGGCCCATCGCCAGGGGTCTTGTGGCCCCCGCGAGGACGAGAGGACAGACCATGAGCACATTTTCCCGGATCGCCCGGCTGGCGGGAATCGCCGGCTTCGCCGCGCTCCTCCCGGCCGCGCCCGCCGCCGCTGCACAGAGCGCGGGCGGCGAGAAGGTCAACATGGTCATCGCCTACAGCGAGGACGAATGTCCCGAGGCGACCGACGACAACGAGATCGTGATCTGCGAAATCCTCGTCGAGGCGGAACGCTATCGCATCCCGAAGAACCTGCGCCAGAGCGATTCGCCCGAGAACGTTTCGCGCGTGCGCGAGGTCGAGAAGCTCAAGTATGTCGGCGCTTTCGGCGCCATGTCCTGCGACCCGGCGGGCGCGGGCGGCTTCACCGGTTGCAACCAGCGTTTCATCGAGGCCGCCTACAAGGACCGCTCCGAGGCCGAGACCGTGCGTTTCAGCCAGCTGATCGAGGAAGCGCGGCAGGAACGCTTGTCCACCATCGACGCCGAAGCCGCCGCCGAGCAGGAGCGGGTCGAGATGATCGAACGCGAATACATGGAGCGGCTCGAACGCGAACGCGACGGCGCGCTGCCGGGCGAGCGTGATCCTTCGCTGACCCCGCCGCCGGTCGACACGGCCGAGCGCCAGCCCCCGATAGAACCGTCCAAACCGGGGCCCTTCGATGACGGTGACGAGGAACAGGTGCCGCTCGACGCGATCCAGCCGGGCGAATTGCCGAAAGACGACTGAGCCGGACTCACACCCCGTAATAATCGCGATACCACGCGACGAAGGCCTTCACGCCTTCGCGGATTCCGGTCTGCGGGGCGTAGCCCGTCAGTTGCTTCAGCAGCGTCGCATCGGCCCAGGTCGCGGGCACGTCGCCCTTCTGCATCGGCATGAAGTTCTTCACCGCCTCTCGTCCGCATTCCGCCTCGATCGCCTCGACGAAATCCATCAGCCGGACCTTTTCCGAATTGCCGATATTGACCACCCGCCACGGCGCGGCGGGTGAAAGGCTGTCGTGCGGCGCGATGTCCTCGGGGCTCGCCGGTCGCTCCGGTGCGCGATCGATCAGCAGGCGGATGCCCCGCACGAGGTCCGCGACATAGGTGAAGTCGCGGTACATCTCGCCTTCATTGTATATGTCGATCGGCTCGCCGTTCAGGATGCCGCGGGTGAACTTGAACAGGGCCATGTCCGGACGCCCCCACGGCCCGTAGACGGTGAAGAAGCGGAACATCGTCGTCGGCAGGTTCCACAAGTGCGCATAGGAATGCGCCATCGCCTCGTTCGCCTTCTTGGTCGCCGCGTAGAGCGTGAGCGGCGTGTCCGCCTGTTGGCGCTCATGGAAGGGCATTTCGGTGTTCGCGCCATAGACCGAGCTGGTCGAGGCCATGAGGAGGTGGGAAACGCCGAGCTCGCGCGCGCATTCCATGACGTTGAAGGCGCCGACGAGGTTCGCATCGACATAGGCGCGCGGGTTCTCGAGGCTGTAGCGCACTCCGGCTTGCGCTGCGAGGTGGACGATGACCTCGGGCTTCTCCTCCATGGCGAGAGCATGGAGTCGCTCCATGTCCTCGAGCATGCCGACTTCGGCACGGAACTGCTGGTTTTGAAGTAGCATCTGGTGGCGCCGGTCTTTGAGGCGCACATCATAATAATCGGTCAGCCCGTCGTAACCGACGACGCGGAATCCTTCGTCGAGCAGTAGTTTTGCAAGGTGATAGCCGATGAAGCCGGCGGAACCCGTGATCAGGACCGTGCGCAAAGCAATCCCCCTTCCAATACCCTTTTGTCGTTCGATCCAGAGGGGCACAAGCTGGCGCTTTACCTTCCGCCTCCAGCGATGCCTTGGATTCTCTCGTCTTGCAATCGTTTGAGGCCGCGCATTGGTTCTCGCCTATTGCCTAGGCAAACGGGGAGGGCAGCATTTGTGGGTTGCGCTTCGCAGCCGCGCATAAATGGTGGGTGCCCAAAGCTAGTCCTGACGAAGACTGCCTCGAGACCGAACGATGGCAGCTACCAGCAGGCCAATCGACGCTCCCAAGAGGTCGGCAAGCCAATCGACAATATCGGGTGTGCGGCCAATCTGGGGGCTGGCTTGCACCCCTTCGATCAGTCCCCCGAACACGGCCAGTCCGAGAAGGAGCAGGATGAGGCGCACGCCGGGATATGCAAGCGCCGCCAAGGCACCTAGGATCAGGAAAGCGAGTAGATGCTGAAGCTTGTCGTCCACCGCGGCAAGAACTCCGGGCGGTTCGGGCATTATGGCAAGGGCAAAGGCCGAGCACAGCGCGCCCCAGAAGGCGGCCTGGAAGAGCTTGTGTGGGTTCTGGATCACCTGTTCTTCCGCTCGATAGCTTCGGATGAGTGTGCGATGTATTGCCTAGGGGTATCGCCCCCAATGATTATCCGGCGGTTCCTGGTGGCCGAATATATAAGCATGGGACAGAAGCGCGGGTCATTCTGCCTACGAGATCGATAGCACCTAGCCACCCGCAAACCCCTCGCATGGAGACGCTGATTGGGATTCAGCGGGTCGCGAAAGGAGATTGGTGATGCACTACGCAGCCTGTTTTCGCTTGCGGAGCACCTGTGGCGGCTGAGCAAGGACGGCGATTCGCTCGAGGTTTTGGCGGGCATGGTTCAATTTGAGCGATTCCGGCCTCTCCTGGTCAAGGGCCTTGGTTATGGCGGCGGCGCCAAGGGTAGCCGACCTCCCTTTGACCCGGTGGCGATGTTCAAGGTGCTGGTGTTCATCCGCAAGCCAACGGTGGCATCGGCCGCCGATAGCGATGGACGCCAGTTGCGGACCACTTCAGTGCGCCGAACAGGCTACAGACCCAGTGTTCAGTCCATTCGGAACGAGGCAATCTTCCGTGGAATGATGCATCTGAACCAATCAGCCACCAATGCAATGTGAGCTCGGGACAGCGCTTGCACTGCGTCCCGGCGACGGCGTCGTCATGGACAACCTCTCGAGCCATAAGCGCGCAGCCGTCAAGGAGAGGATCGAGGCGGCCGGAGCCCCCTTGCGCTTCCTTCCGTTTCAACTCGATCGAGAAGGCGGTCTCACGCCCCAAGGCCATGCCACGCAAGGCTGGCGAGCGCACCGTCCGCGGCCCGTGGCCCCTGATCGGCAGGCTCGTCGACATCTTCCCGGCCCAACTAATGCGACAAGTACTTCAGATTATGCGGCTATGAACCGGAATGAAAACGATCTAGCGCAACAACGGCCTCCACCAGTGCTTGTTGTCGAGATACCAGCGCAATGTCTGGCGCAGGCCTTCGTCAAAATTGCGGGTCGGGGCATAGCCGAGTTTGGAGCGCGCCTTGGTCTCGTCGATCGCGTAGCGCCGGTCGTGCCCGGCACGGTCGGTCACGAAGGTCTTGAGGCTCTCGCTTTTGCCGCCCTTCGCCGCCGGCGCCTGCGGATAGCGGTCCGTAAGACCGTCGATCTCCGCAAAGGCCCGGTCGGCTTGACGGCAGATGGCTTCGATCACGGCGAGGTTGGGCAATTCCGCCCCGCCGCCGATATTGTAGGTCTCGCCCGGCTTTCCCCGTTCGAGGCATGCCTCGATCCCGCGGCAGTGGTCCTCCACGTGGAGCCAGTCGCGCACGTTCATGCCGTCGCCATAGATCGGCAGCGGCTTGCCCGACAGCGCCTTGAGCAAGAACAGCGGGATCAGCTTTTCAGGGTACTGGTGAGGCCCATAGTTATTCGAGCAATTACTCGTCGTCACCTCAAGTCCGAAAGTGTGGTGATAGGCGCGCACCAGATGGTCCGAGGATGCCTTCGACGCGGCATAGGGCGAATTGGGCGCATAGGGCGTGGTCTCGCTGAAGGCTGGGTCGTCCTCTTCGAGCGAGCCAAACACTTCGTCGGTCGAGATATGGTGGAAACGGTGCTCGCGCCCGTCGCCAGCGAGCCACACCGCGCGCGCGGCCTTGAGCAGGCTGTTCGTGCCGAGGATGTTCGTCTCGATGAAGGCGTCCGGCCCGGTGATCGATCGGTCGACATGGCTTTCGGCGGCGAAGTGGACGATGGTCGTGATGTTTCGCTCGCGCAGGAGCCGCTCGACGAGCTCGGTGTCGCGGATGTCGCCCACCACTAGGTCGGCCCGGGTGGCCCCCGCCAGCGTCGAGCGATTGCCGGCATAGGTCAGCGCATCGAGAACGGTGATCTCGTCACCGGGATGGTGCGCGCTCCAGTAATGGACGAAATTGCCCCCGATGAAGCCGGCACCTCCGGTCACAAGAAGGTTAGCCAAGGGCCTTTTCCCTTTCGAGCATGAGCCGCAGATTGGCGCGCCAGTCGACCGGCTCCGTGCCGAGCAGTTCGCGTGTCGCGCTGCAATCGAGCAGCGAATAGGCAGGGCGCCGGGCTGGGGTGGGGTAGTCCGCGGTCGCGACCGGTTCGATTTTCGGAATGGTGCCGATAAGGCCGAGCGCGTGAGCTTCCTCGGCGATGGCGACCGCGAAGTCGTACCAGCTGGTCTCGCCGTCGTCGCTGTGATGGAAGGTGCCGGACGCCCCCTTCTCGACGAGCGCCCAGATCGTCTGCGCGAGACCCGTCGCCCAGGTGGGCGAGCCGACCTGGTCGGACACCACGCGCAACTCGTCGCGCTCGTTCATCAGGCGGATCATCGTGCGCACGAAATTGGCGCCACCCGCCTCGTATACCCAAGCGGTCCGCACGAGCAGGTCGGATGGACGCAGGTGATCTTCACCTTCGGCCTTGGTCCGACCATAGGCCGAAACGGGGCCACGCGGGTCGTTAGGCCGGTAGGGCTGCGAAGCGGTGCCGTCGAAGACGAAATCGGTCGAGATATGGACCAGCCTGCCGCCGCTGTCTTCCATCGCCTCGGCCATGATCCTCACTGCATCGGCGTTGATTTCGCGCGCGATCTCTTCCTCGCTCTCGGCCTTGTCGACCGCGGTGTAGGCGGCAGCGTTGATGAGGATGTCGGGCGCCTCGACCACCAGCCTGGCCCGGAGCATGCCCTCGTCGCTGAGATCGACATCCTCGACATCGACCGCGTTGATCTCATAGCCCTTTGGAGCGGTGCGCTGCAGCGCCCCACCGAGCTGGCCGTTGGCTCCGGTGATGAGGATGTTCATGCGATGTCAGCTCCCTTCGAAGGCCGGCACGTCGGCGAGCCTATGGCCTTTGCGGTCCCTGTCCGAAGCAAGCGGCTCAATCCCGCCTAGCGGCCAATCAATCCCCACCGCCAGGTCGTCCCAAGCCAACGTGTGTTCGTGTTCGGGAGCGTAGGGCGCTGTGCACTCGTAGGGAGAGTCGGTGTCGCCGGCCAGGGTGAGAAAGCCGTACGCAAAGCGTTCGGGTATCCAGAACATTCGCTTGTTCTCCGCCGTGAGTTCAACCCCTACCCAGCGCCCGAAATGCTCAGACGAACGCCTGAGGTCAACTGCGACATCGAACATCGCCCCGCGCGCGATGCGCACCAGCTTGCCCTGCGCGCCGGGCTTCTGGAAATGGAGCCCGCGCAGCACGCCTTTCTGCGAGTGGCTGTGATTGTCCTGAACGAAGGCGAGGTCGAGCCCGGCCTCGCGGAAGACGCCTTCGTTCCATGTCTCCATGCAAAACCCGCGCGCATCGCCGAACACGCGCGGCTCGATGATGAGCGGGCCGGGAATGGCGGTTTCGAAGATGTTCATGCGAGGCGCGGTTCCCGCAGCAATTGCATCAGGTACTCGCCATAGCCAGACTTGCGCAGCGACTGTGCGATCTGTTCGAGCCGGGCGTCGTCGATGAAGCCTTGGCGCCAGGCGCTTTCCTCGGGGCATGCGATCTTGAAGCCCTGGCGCTCCTCGGTGACGTGGACATAGGTCGCCGCATCAAGCAGTGAGGCGTGCGTTCCCGTATCTAGCCAGGCGAAACCGCGCCCCTTCAGCTCAGCAGAAATCGATTCCTCGTCGAGGTAAAGCCGGTTGAGTTCGGTGATCTCGAGCTCGCCCCGCGCCAATGGCGCCAGGTCGCTAGCCCTGTCCACCACCGTTTCATCGTAGAAATAGAGACCGGTTACGGCGTAGTTCGACTTGGGCTCCGGTGGCTTCTCCTCGATCGAAATCGCCTTGCCACGCGCATCGAATTCGACCACGCCGAAAGCCTGGGGACTGGCCACGCGACAGGCGAAGATGGTAGCCCCTTCGCTGCGGGCATTGGCGCGGGAGAGCAATTCGGGAAGGCCGTGGCCGTAGGAGATGTTGTCGCCGAGGATCAGCGCACTCAGTACCCCAGCGATGAAATCGGCCCCGATGTGGAACGCTTGCGCCAGCCCTTCGGGTGCTGGCTAGACGGAATAGCTCAGGGACACGCCGAAATCGAACCCGTCGCCTAGAACGCGTCGGAATTGTTCGGCATCTTCGGGCGTGGTGATGACGAGGATGTCGCGGATCCCAGCTAGCATCAGCGTGCTGAGCGGGTAGTAGACCATCGGCTCGTCGAATACAGGCACGAGCTGTTTCGATACGCCGCGGCTCAGCGGGTAAAGCCGTGCGCCCGAACCGCCCGCAAGGATGATGCCGCGTCTATCATTGCCATTCATCGGCGACCGCCTTCCTGCAGAAGCGCCGTGTAAGCCTGACCCAAATCTGCCCGACGCCAGTATAGCGGAAGCCCGCGGCACGCATCCATCGTTCCCGATGGCGCCGCGCAAACGACGCGCCAACCCCTGGTTCGCCAACTGTGCTTATTGCGCAAGGGGTGGGGGTTAGAAATGCTTGAGCGCCGGGCTAGCGCGCAGGCCCGTCACCTGCCGTGCGCCAATCTGGCTTTGTTTCGGGAAATCGACATCTTCAGGCGACCGCAGCAGAGGGATGGCCAACTTCGAGCCATGCGGCAAACGCCTTGCGGCGCTGCGAGCGGGCCTCGGCCAGATAGCGCTTAAGCAGCCGGTGCCGCTCGCGCCTCTCCTCGGCCAGGGTGCTCAACTGTATGGCGTAGCCGGACCTGTAAACCGCCTCGACGTTCTTGTGCTTGCGGACCACGCGAGCCGACCCCCCCAACAACCTCTTCCACATATTGATCGAAGCTGAGTTCCTCGCGCCGGGACGTGGCAGTATGCTGCTTCTCAAGGTCACGCAGGGCCTGCTCGGCCGCGTTGAGCCGCGCCTCTGCCTGCGCCAGCGCCAGGGCACGATAGCCGCGGTCGTCGGCCGGCGTGAAGTCCTGCCCGCTGATCTCAGGCCGATCGAGAATTATCGCCAGCCAGCTTGCCACCCGCTGCGGATCGGGCTGCGCGGTTGCGCCGTGCTTGCGGGCATTGCCCGCGACCCTCGCCTTGCCGCGGGCTGTCCGCGGACCGGTGCTCTTTTTCGCATTGGCCCGGTTGCGACGCGTAAGGTGATCTGCGCTCATTGGTCGATGATCACGCCCTCGTCCGCCCGCGCCTGCACCAGCGCATCGTAGTCGCGCTTCACTTCGCGCCGGCGACGCTCCAGTTCGCGGATTTTGGCATCGTGGACTTCTGGCGCATCGTCAGCGCCGTTACCATCGGTCAGCGCCCCGTGGGTGGCGGCGCTCATCAGGTCGAGGGGATCCATGCCGAGCTGGGCGAGCTCGGCCTCGGCAGCGTCGCGGACCTGCGGGTCTCGCGACGTGATCCTGTCTACCAGCTGGCAAGCGGCCTGCTTGGCGTCCGTGTCATCGAAGACCTCAGTAGG
The DNA here is from genome assembly GCF_011765465.1 of Erythrobacter sp. Classification (NCBI taxonomy): domain Bacteria; kingdom Pseudomonadati; phylum Pseudomonadota; class Alphaproteobacteria; order Sphingomonadales; family Erythrobacteraceae; genus Erythrobacter; species Erythrobacter sp. The sequence goes on from NZ_CP050265.1 coordinate 2,750,635, forward strand.
GTTCCAGAGGTCATCGGAGTCATGAGCCGTGCGCGCGGAAGCTTTCGCTGCAGCCTTGTTGAATTCCTGCCACGCCTTCTCAACGACGGCCCTTGTGATCTCGCTACGGATCGTGCGCCTGATGCTGGCATCGCGCATCGCGCGGTGCTGGCGAAGCTCCCATTCGATGGCGACCAGGTTCTCGGCGATCACCGCTTCATGCGGTGTCCCCGGGTTCAGCGAGGCGAGCAGACCGGTGTGGAACGCCTCGTAGGTCTCGGGATTCTCGCCCACGAGCGGCGCGCGCGGCGACAGGAGCTGCGCGAAAGATTCAAGGCCAAAGCGGGCCGGGTCGGGTGGAGCAGGTTGGACGCGTTTACGTTGCCTTACCATAGCACACCTTCAATGCTTACGACTTTCCAGAACGATGTCCGGCCAGTCGCGGTTGGCTCTCTCCTAGAACAGATGTTGGTATTCGCTGCGGCATTTTGAAGGGGCAAACCGCTGGCCATCACGACCCAATGAGGGACGTAAGTTACGGCGAAGGAAGAGCGAGGCTTTTGCCAAGTTGGAGCGAGTTCGTCCTGCCCCGGCATCAATGCTGAAGCGATTATGGGGACCTGATCGGTTGCTGTTCCCTGTGAGAATTGGGTCAACGTTCGCTTGTCGCCCATGCCGGCGGCTGGCTGAAGACCGAGATCGTCGAGCCTGCTGGCGTCAGTGTCACTGTTCTCGCGGCACACTTTTGGGTATCGAGGCAGGCTCTTAGCACGCTGCTCAACGGCAAGGCCGGTCTCTCTGCCGATATGGGATCCGCTTCGAGAAGGCGTTTGGCGTCAAGGCGGATACCTTGCTGCGAATGCAGACGGCCTATGAATTGGCTCAGGCATGCGCGCATGAGCACGATATCAAGGTCTGCAAGTTCGCATAGGCAGCCTGACCGACAGAGGTATACTACCCCTCGAAGAAGAGGCCCGCCAAGATTGGTCTCGATTACCAGTGCTCGCGATCGCTTATCGTTTCTCGGCCTCGCGTCCAAACAGCCTAATTCCGCCCGTCATGGGCCCATCGGTTGTAAGCGGATAGCGCGCATCTTTGCGCGCCAACCCGCGTTATCGCCCATGGGCGCGGAGGCCGCCTTTTAACACATTATAATTCAATCATAATTTGCGATAATCTAAGGCGCCTCGCCGCGCGCTACAGCGAGCGTTCAGCCTGGAATTGATGCCGGAATGAGGTCAAAATGACAGGTGAAAACAGGAATAATTACTGGGTCGAAAGCCTCTTAAAGAGAACAACAAGAGGATTATATCAGGACGGGATAAACCGGAAATCCGGGCCCCGGGTACGGCTCCTCTTGATCGGGAGGCCCCTAGCACAAAAGACTGGTCATGGCCGACTAGCCCCCTGGCGAGCGCGATGAGAGCGGGCGGTTGCGCAAGGGCAAAAGCGGCAATCCCGCAGGCCGCCCGCGCAAAAAGCCCGACCGGCCACTCTCACTCGAAGAGATGTGACGTGAACCCAAGCTTGCCTCCAGCTTGCGTTAGATCCGCGCGGTTGAACCAATGGGCTGCGTAGCGGAGCCCGTAGGGCGTAGCGAAGCAGGCATTGCTTATCTGGTTCTGCGGCGAACGCCGCCGGGAGATCGATATTAGCGAGGTCGCCGCTCCGTCCAGATAGAGGAGGCTTGCACGAAAATCAGGCGGATGCGCGCCGCACATGTCCAGCGAATCAAGCTGCAATGGCTAAGCGGCGGCGAGGCATCACTTAGCGCCTGTTCCGATAACGATGACCCGTGCGGTTCTTAGCACGACGAGCAGGTCGAGCCAGAGCGAGATGTTCCGGATGTAATAGAAGTCGTAGCGAAGCTTGCAGAGGATGTCGTTCACATCGGTTACGTGCCCTTGGTTAACCTGCGCCCAACCGGTGATCCCAGGGCGGACGATGTGGCGATAGGAATAGAAGGGCAGTTCTTCCTCGTACCACTCTGCTAGGGCCTTCGCCTCCGGCCGCGGGCCGACGAAGCTCATGTCGCCCTTCAGTATGTTGAAGATCTGCGGAAGCTCGTCGATCCGTGTTCGGCGCAGAAAGCGACCGATCCGGGTGATTCGGTCATCGTCGCTGCGCGTCATGGCATTCTCGCGCTGCGCCTTTGCTTCTGCCACCGGGTCGCGCTCGCGCATGGTGCGGAACTTGTAGAGCCGGAAAGTGTTGCCGCGAAAGCCGACGCGGTCCTGGATGAAGAACGCGCTGCCGGGCGAATCGAGCTTGATGGCGAGCGCGATGATTGCGAACGCGATGAGGCAGAATGGCATCAGTACCAGTGCGCCAACCACGTCGATCAGCCGTTTGAGCGACATGTAGGAGACGTTCGGGATGAGCGAGCCGAGGTCATTCTCACTGAGGTGCGTGATCTTGACCTGCCCGGTCTGCATCTCCGCGATCTGGCGAAAGTGATAGACCGGGATGCCGGCGAGTGCAGCTTCCGCGAAAAGCCGTTCCCACCCGGGGGAATGCGAATAGTGAAGGTCGGCCACGATCGCCCAGTTCCGCCGGCCCGAGCGCACGAGCCCGGTCAGGTCGACCGCCGAGGGCGCGGGCAGATAATTGCCCGTAAGTTTAATCTCCGCGGCCCGTCCGCCCGGCACGATAACATGGGGCTTGAGCAAACTGCGACTGCGCACCGCAAGAAGGAAACTCGCGGCAAGCGTGCACGCGGCTCCGACCGAGAACAGCGAGGTCGAATAAGGGACGCGCAATGCCGCCATGGCCGCGAGCGCACCGCTGAAAACCAGGAAATTGACCGGGAGAATATACGACAGGTGCTGCGCCTTCGCATGCTCGCGCAGCTTCGAAAGCGCGTACCAAGCAACGAACGATGCTGCAGCGAGTACGATGAGGGTCTGGTTGAACGCCCCGGAGAACAGGGCGCGGCCCTGCAGCGCCCAGAGCGCAATGGTCGGGGCAAGGCCCAGAATGAGCTGGAGGGGCAGCTCAAACTGTCTCAACAACAGGGTCGTCCCGCCGATCTCGGAACGAACCCAGCGCTCGTCCTCGCCGCGATCCTGCACTTCATCGGTCGAGGGCGCATCGCCCTCGCCACTGTCCAGCGCCTCTGGCATTTGAGGCCCGTGCGACCGTTGGGCTGGCGCGGCGGTCGAACCAGGCCGCTCGAAACCGCCGGTGCCGCGGCTATCCATAGCGAGCATGCGCGAGGGCACCTTGTTCATCGACCGCCTCCGCTCGCGATCGCTGCACCCGAGGCGCGGCGCACACCGGCCATCGGCAGGCTCACCCGCGTCTTCTTTCCGATGAAATCGAGCAGGACAAGCACGCGGTCATTGGGCGCGATTCGTAGGACTTCCCCGACAAAGCCTGCAAACGATCCGCTCGCGACCTCGATTTCTTCGCCCTCGCCAACCTCCTGGGAAAGATCGATCACATCCTCGTCGTTGCACGCGGCGCGCAGGTCCGCGATTACCGAATCAGGTACTACGGAAGGCCGCCCCGCGAAACTCACGAGCCGGGAAACCCCATAGGTCGACCTGACGACCGACCATGGCGTGGAGGCTTCGGGATAGGAGGCGAAGAGATAGCCCGGAAACACGGGCCGTCGATAGGATACGAAGCGCCCTCCCTTGATCCGGGTGCGCTGCTCGAGCGGCTGAAAGGTGGTGAACCTCTGACGCTTGAGATTACGCCGCGCCATGGCGTCGGCGTTCGGCTTCGTTTGGACCAGGAACCAGCGTGACATAAGCCCCCATGCTTGCGACACCAGGAAGCGACGTTGCGTATGTAGCGCGAAAGGTCAAGTTTCGAATGCCCATTGGGGCAAGGTTTCTTGTGCGGTGCGGCAGGGATGAAACGACGCCAGTTCAATTTCGGAAAAATAAGGCGACACAAGGACTTGCACTGGGACGTGCTTCATCGCGCGCAATGCACGGCTGGACTTTTTGGACCTGCGCAAGCGGGTGTGGTCAGTGGTGGCGAGGGGCTGCGCGCCTTTGCGTTTGTAACGTTTCTTATGGGGCGTACGCTGCCCAAATTTGGATTGGCTTGCCTCGGGTCGCTGATAGGACCCCTCCTACTATTGGCTCCCTTTCAACTCGTCCGGCGCTCACCAGGATCGCTCACGCGGGGCCAAGCGGGCGACGCTCTCGGGGCTAGCAGGAGGGCACTGAATTGAGCGCCAAGCATCGGATCCCTTGCGGCCGGGTCGTCCATTTCTCGCATGAAGCGAAATATGGACTTTGACGCAGAAGGCCCGCAATCACTCGCTCCTGCCGCTATCAGGAGCTCAAGGCGGTCGTATTCTGATCACAGTCAGGGCAACGCCTGACGACAGAACCGTATTGCAATGCAGCGCAGGCGCGCTATCGTTCAGACTTGAACGTCATGCTTCCTTCGGTTGCTTGTCCAGAATTCGTCCAAACCTCCCGGTGGGCCTGCAGGCTGTCACCGTGCGGTAGCCGTGTTGGGATAAGTCTCAGTTGACCGCGCCGCGCGACAAGGCACGCGAAGACGCCCATTTCAAGGTCATGCGCCTGATCGAGCGCGACCCCCACATGTCGCAGCGCGAACTCGCGAGCGAACTCGGCATCAGCCTCGGCGCAACGAATTACATGCTGCGCGAACTGGTCGAAATGGGCTTGATCAAGCTGGCTCGCTTCCGGGAGGCTCAGGACAAGCGCCGCTACGCCTATGTCCTCACTCCGGGCGGAGTCGCGGCGAAAAGCACGATCGCGCGGCGGTTCCTTGCCAGAAAGCGAGCGGAATATGTCGCTCTCAAGCAAGAGATCGATGAGCTCGGCGCGGAATTGGAGCGAGGAGCGAAAGAGTGAGCCGCTCCATCTCCGAAGAGCCTGAACAATCTGTCGGGAGCCGCGCTGGCTGCGCCGGCAAAGGCGCGCCGCAAGAGCGATCGCCTGCTCATAGCAAGGGCCGAAACCACTGGCAGTGGGCGAGTTATCGAAGTTCCGATCGCTTGCGAAGGACGGAACGCCCGGGAGTTTGCGTTATCGGGGCTTTGGCCTGAGACGGATGCCTCGATGTAAACCTGTACCCATCGACAAGTGGCGTGTCGCTGTTGACACAACATGGTCACTGGCCACAACGCGCCGCGTCAGCCCTGCCCATATCCGGAACGGATCCATGCGGCGCTCATTCTTGAACTTTATGCAATGATTAGTGAGCCTTCTTCATGTGCGGTATCGTAGGAATACTCGGTCGGTCTGACGTTACGGAGCGTGTCATCGACGGCCTCTCCCGGCTCGAGTATCGGGGCTATGATAGCGCAGGCATTGCTCTGATGGATCTGGATGGTCGCGTCAGCATCCGGCGCAGCATAGGCAAGCTTGATGCTTTGCGCGACAAACTCACCACGGCTCCGATGTCAGGGTTGGTGGGGATCGGCCACACGCGATGGGCGACGCACGGCCCTGCGACCGAAGCAAATGCCCACCCGCAGGCGACACGCAATGTAACGCTTGTCCACAATGGCATCATCGAAAATTATGCCGAGCTGCGCGCTGAGCTTGAAGCGGAAGGTGCGAAATTCTCCTCGGATACCGACACCGAGGTGGCTGCGCAGGTTCTCGAACGCCTGTTGTCGCAAACAGACAGCCTTGATGATGCTTTCAAGCGCATGCTTGGCCTTATCCATGGAAGCTATGCGCTTGCCGTCATCTTCGAGGGGCGCCCCGACCTCATCTATGCGGCGCGACACGGCAGTCCGCTGGCAATCGGCTATGGCGAAGCGGCCGAAGATGGCTCCGCGGAGATGTTCATTGGCTCCGACGCATTGGCCTTGGCACCATTTACTGATCAGGTCACCTACCTTGAGGATGGCGACTGGGCGGTGATACGGTCTGACCGCGTCGTCATCTATGATGGCGAGGGCGAAGAAGTGACCCGCGATATCGTCAAGGTTCCGGTAGCTAGCTCTGCGATCGAAAAAGGACCCTATCGGCACTTCATGCTGAAGGAGATTCATGACCAGCCGCAGACGCTGGCGCGGCTTCTCACGGACCTCGTTGACACGCATACAGGTGAGCTCAAGAATTTCTTGCCCGAACTTGACTTTGTCAGGATCGATAAGGTTTCGCTCGTCGCATGCGGGACAGCGCACTACGCCTCTCATGTCGCGAAGTACTGGTTTGAAGAGCTGGCGGGGATTTCTGCGGAGATCGATATCGCGAGCGAATACCGCTACCGTCGCCGTGTTCACTCCGAGAGAGAGTTGATGATCGTGGTCAGCCAATCTGGTGAGACCGCGGATACGCTCGCGGCGATCAAGGACGTGCGCGGCAAGGTCGCCGCGCGTCTGGCGCTGGTGAACGTCGCGACCAGCTCGATCGCACGCGAAGCAGATCACGTGCTCGATATCCAAGTCGGCCCCGAGATCGGGGTTGCTTCAACCAAGGCCTTCACCGGGCAAATGCTTGGTCTCCTCGCAATTGCGCTGAAAGCAGGCGCGGAAAGAGAGTTGCTCTATAGCAAGGCGATCGCGTCTATCATCCATGACCTCACCGCCATCCCGCGTGTTGTTGGCGAGGCCATTGCGCTCGAACCACGGATCAAGGAGGTGGCGGCAGAACTTTCCTCCGCAACAGATGCCATCTTCCTCGGGCGGGGCATTCATTATCCGATGGCGCTTGAAGCCGCGCTTAAGTTGAAAGAAATCAGCTATATCCATGCTGACGGCTATGCGGCAGGTGAGCTCAAGCACGGTCCGATTGCCCTCATCGACAGGGAAATGCCAGTGCTGGTGTTCAACAGCACTGGGCCGCTCCAGGAAAAGACACTTTCGAATGCGGCGGAAGTTGAGGCACGCGGCGCTCGAATTTGGCATATTGGGCAAGACGAAGATGCAGATATTCGAACACCAGAATGCGGTGAATTTGCATTTCCATTCACATATGCAGCCGTTGCTCAGATGCTCGCCTATCACGCTGCCCTCGTGAAGGGTACTGACGTCGATCAGCCGCGCAACCTTGCGAAATCAGTGACAGTTGAGTAAGTTTAGATGTCCAATAAGTTCAAGGTTTTGCTGGTCTTTGGTACGCGACCAGAAGCCATAAAGATGGCGCCTGTCGTCAAGGCACTTATGGCTGCGCCAGAGATTGACGCGCGTGTTTGTGTTACTGCGCAGCACCGTGAAATGCTCGATCAGGTATTGAGCCTGTTCGAAATAGTGCCCGACTACGATCTCGATTTGATGAAGCCCGGTCAGGGCTTATTTGAGATCACCAGCGGCGTACTAGCAGGCCTTAAGGATGTGCTAGCCGAAGTCTCACCCGATTTGGTTTTGGTGCATGGCGACACAACGACCACACTCTCAGCGTCTCTTGCGGCGTACTATGGACGAATCCCGGTGGGTCATGTCGAGGCGGGCCTTCGAACAGGGAACATTTACTCGCCATGGCCCGAGGAAATAAACCGCAAGGTAGCCGGCGCAATTACCCGCCTGCATTTTGCACCGACCGAAAAGTCGAGACAAAACCTGATCTCTGAGAACACCCCCGAAGATCACATAGTTGTGACGGGTAACACCGTAATCGATGCCTTGCTGAATGTAGTCGAGAAACTTGATCAGGATGCAGAAACCAGCAGGCAATTTGACAAGGCTTTCGATATTGATCCGGCGCGGCGGCTAGTTCTTGTGACAGGCCATCGACGCGAGAGCTTTGGTGATGGCTTTCAGCGGATCTGCGACGCACTGGTACGTCTGGCTGAGCGCGATGATATTCAGATTATCTATCCAGTGCATCTCAATCCGAACGTAAAAGGCCCTGTCGAGGAGCGACTGGGGGCGCTGAAACGCATCAACCTTATCTCCCCGCAGGACTATTTGCCCTTTGTGCATCTGATGAAGAGAGCGGACATCATTCTCACGGATTCAGGCGGTGTGCAGGAGGAGGCGCCATCTCTTGGCAAGCCAGTTCTGGTCATGCGCGACACGACTGAGCGTCCTGAAGCCATCGATGCTGGGACAGTAAGGCTGGTCGGCACTGATACCGATCTTATCGCCAAAGAAGTCGCAAATTTGCTCGACAATCGGGAAGCTTATGAAAGCATGTCCCGCGCGCATAATCCCTATGGTGATGGGCTGGCCTCGGGCCGGATCCGTGAAGCTATTCTTGAATTTGCAGGTTCAAAGTAATCGAAATTAAAATGGAACATCAGTTCAGAAAAATCTCCGTCATCGGTCTCGGCTATATCGGCCTGCCGACGGCTGCAATGTTTGCCTCGCGCAAGGTTGAAGTGGTTGGCGTGGATATAAACCAAGACGCGGTCGACACCATTAATCGCGGCGGTATTCATATCATAGAGCCGGACCTGGACATGGTCGTCCATGCTGCTGTCCATGAGGGCTATTTGCGGGCAACTACCAATCCCGAGGCGGCCGAGGCTTTTCTTATAGCCGTCCCAACGCCGTTCAAGGGCGAGGATCACGAACCAGATCTTTCCTATATTGAAGCCGCCTCCAAGGCAATCGCGCCGGTGCTGGAAAAGGGCAATCTGGTTATCTTAGAGTCGACCTCGCCAGTTGGAGCGACTGAAGCGATGGCGAATTGGCTTGCTGCAGCGCGACCCGATCTCACATTCCCGCAGCATTGCGGACAAGAATCCGACATCCGTATTGCTCACTGCCCAGAGCGTGTGCTGCCCGGAAAAGTTATGCAAGAGCTCATCGCAAATGACCGGGTAATAGGCGGCATGACGATGCGATGCTCCAAGCTTGCGGCCACACTCTATGAAACCTTCGTCGTTGGCGAATGCGTATTAGCCACAGGGCCAAGAGTTGCAGAGATGGCTAAGCTAACTGAAAACAGTTTTCGAGACGTCAATATTGCATTCGCAAATGAGCTCTCGGTGATATGCGACAAGCTCCAGATGGACGTCTGGGAATTGATATCTCTTGCCAATCGCCACCCCCGCGTGAACATCCTGCAGCCGGGGCCGGGTGTAGGCGGTCATTGCATCGCGGTGGATCCGTGGTTTATCGTTTCATCGGCTCCCAAAGAATCGCGCCTGATCCGGATGGCCCGAGAGGTAAATGACGCTAAACCTACCTGGGTGCTTCGCCAGATAGTTGCGGCCATGCCTAGCGAGGATTATCCTGTAATTTTCTATGGAGCAACCTTTAAGGCGGATATCGATGATGTTCGCGAGAGTCCAAGCTTGGCCATAGTCAAGAAGGCCCAGCTAATCCTCGGCGACATATCTGTAGTGGAACCAAACACCCCTCTCGGTCACGAGGGCTTTAGGCAGATTGACTTATCAGATGCGAGAAATGCCGATGCACTGCATGTTGGGCTTGTCGCGCATAGAGAGTTCGAAACCGCGAAGCCCACCAATGGAATTTGTCTTGATTTCGCGAGAGTTTGGGAGTGAGAGAGTGCGCGCCAGAGACACTGTTAGGCTTTCCGAGCAAGTTGGTCGAAGACCTTCATGAAGGCTTGTACTTTTCTCGCCATACTGAACGAGCCGACGACAGTTGCCTTAGCTCCTTTAGATAGCCGAGCCCGAAGTTCTGGATTGTCTAATATTGTCTCGATTGCGTCAGCATAAGATCGCACGTTTCCAGCTTCGTAGAGCAAGGCATTATGACCATCAGATAGCGCCTCATATTCCGAGGCTTGCTGTGTCAATGAATCATCTGAGACGATGGGTACTCCATATGAAAATGCGTGATGGGCGGATAGGCCAATACAAGTTGGAATAGTGAAGACTTCAGATACCAGGAACCATCGCGCCACGGTCGGTTCGTCGTATTCTGGAGGCAAGACATAAAATACATCGTTTAAAGATCTGCGGCTTACTTCATGCTTGATTTCATCAAACATCTCTCCGCCACCTATTGCGACGATGAGGAAATCCTCGCGCCCCCGCCGGAGTAGTTCTTCGGCGAGCTCCAAAAGTTTACCTGGTTGCTTAATGCGGCTTAGCCTAACAATTTGGAGGATAATCTTTCGGTCACCCAAACCTTTCTCTGCTCTAAATTGTCGCATGTCCGCTGCGCTGAGATTTGCTGCGATGCCGAGCGGTTGTCTCTCGTCAATCGCTGTTCCTGCGACGAAAATCTTTTCAGGATGCGCGCCAAGAGAAATGAGGTTTAGACCCCCTATTCGTGCATATGATATGCAGGCATCTGATACCTTGGCCATAATTCGGTACATGGCTTGCGATACGAAGGTCGGCCCCCCTATCCGATGAAACATGCCCCAAAAGACGACTCTTTTGCCTATCAGCCTGAGCAGGACACAAAGCCAGATGGCGCCGAGATCGCGCGGATCAGCGGAAAGCACACAAATTTGAGCTCGGCTTCTTAGAAGGGCGCGCAGCCTCCCAGGGCGAAAAACGAAACCCAAACGACGAACCAATGGAATGTGAAGCACTGATATCGAGCCACGACTAGCTTGCGAATGCAGGTCGCCTGTATTTTGGACATCAGCAAACACCTGAATTTCTTCTATGACGCTTGAGCGCTGTAACTCCTTAAAGAATGCCTCTGAATAATGGGGCAAGAACGGCTGAACTATGTCGACTCGTAATTTTGTCACAAAACTCTTCCATAAGAACCAATTCGGATGGGTGGAGATTGGCAGCCGGCTTCTGAACTGGACAACAATACCAGCCGTTGGGCTTATAACCGATCCCTCCTTGTTCGGTGAGCTCGTTCTTCTCTCTACAGCGATCAATATATTGGTAACGATTGCCTGCTTTGGTCAACAGCGAACAGTGCTCCATTTTGGAGCAAATGAAGCAAGCGAATCCGACTTAGCAATTTTCACCGCGGTGGCTTTCGCAATCTTATTACTCCCACTTTGCTATCTTGCGCTCGCCTGGTTCAACGGCTTCCTGCCCGGCGAGATAGTCGCTGTTTCTGCACTGACCATCTTTCACCAATTGCTTGCAGCACAAAAAAGAGCATTCGGCAACAGACAGGAGTATTGCAAGCTGCGCGTCTCCTTGACTTTTCTACGCTTTAGCTTGGTCTTATCAGCGATCTGGCTTGTCGGAGGCGTTGCCGCTTACGTCCTCGCTGAGCTCCTCGCCATAGCTTTATCTCTATCTTTCTCGTATAGAAGTTTCTCAAACGTTCTGCGAATAAGAAGTCTTCCATCTCCATATCAATTTAAAAATGCCTGGAAAATAGGCATACCATTACTTTGGCAGTCCACTTTTCTTATGCTTCTCATGAATTATGATAAGCTATTATTTGCAAGACTTGGTAATTTTGAGGATCTCGGTAATTATGCGCTTCTATTCCTATTCGCTAGCTCGCTCGCATTCCTGCTTACATTCTTAGCTATGAGATTTGAGCCTGCTATCTATCAGAGTTCTAGCGTTAAAGAGGCGCGCGTTATAACGCAGCAGTACGCGAAGGCATTATTTGCCATACAGGGGGTCGCCGGTCTGCTGCTTATTATCATTTATCAAGTTGCGGCGAGCGCATTCCCAGCTGTCACCAATGCGTCAGAATTTGTATTTCCGATGCTCGTAATGGGCCATATACTTAATTCTGCCACGAAGCCGTGGTCGAACCTATTAACAAAACTTCGAGCAATATATGCTCCAATTATCAGCATTACGCTTGTCGCAATTGTGGCTGTAACCCTAAACTCAGCATTAATACCAAAGTGGGGTGCCGAAGGGGCTGCATTCACCTTCCTCGTTTGTAATACAGTATTTCTTATGGCGCTAAAGTTCTCCACATTGCTTGCAGCCAAGGCTGAGCTTCAGCTCAAATCGAAAGGCTCGAGATGAAGCGAACAATAATGCCTCCGTCAGTCTCGCTCTCCGCGTTCTCGCTTATATCGGCGGCGAGCGTATTTGCCATGTTCTTGTACGGAAACGATTTTGGCCCGGGCGCGAGGTCCTCGACGTTATTATGGATTTGGCTCACATCTGCGCTATTGTACATTTACGCCAACGCAAAGTTCGTCGCCCAACTCTTTACTCCTTCTGTCCTGGCGACATTATATCTTGGGTTGAGTTATGCGATAGGGGCCTCGGTCCCTTTAGAACTCCATCCATCAATTTTTGCTCTGAGGATGGCATACGTTCCTGAAATCAGTTGGGTTAATACCTATTTGATTGCATCGCTTTCGATAATGTGCCTTGTGGCCGGTCGCTCTTTGCGGCGGTCAAGTTTCGCACTAGAAAACTCTACCGGCAAAGTGCCGGAAGGGCGGCCCGCGGTCGTAATATTAGCGTTGACAATTCTGTTGCTTACAATCCCTTTCAATCATTTCCTTCTATTTGGTTTTCGATTTGGATTGGCGATCGTAATCCTACTCTACGCATTCAGAATGCGCAGCGGAGCTTTCACCATATTGTCGTGCCTCCTTACCCTCGGCATCTTCCTCCTAACCAGTTACCAAAATAAGAGAGAGCTCCTCTTCGTCATATTTCTAATAGGATTGATAGCCTCGTCGCATACGAAGTTGGGCCTGAACCTGAACCTGAAAGCCATTTTTCTGGGCATCGCCGCAATATTTCTCTCTGTCGTGGTTATAGTTGCCGCTTCGATATCCCGAGGATACGGAGGCTATCATGTCTCTAGTCCCGTAGATGCCTTACGTTATACAGGGGAATATATTGACTCACCCTACTTTGTGCAGTTCTTCCTTGAGAACATTGAGGCTGTGCACACATATCCCGCATCAGTTTTGGCAATCGACATGGCGGTGAGGGGTGATGTACCGTACCAATTCGGAGCTACTTTCCTTAAAGTCTTATTTCTGCCGATTTCCCGAGATTGGATTTCCTTTAAGCCTGAGAGCGCGCTTCAACTTTTCACGCAGAGAGTATCGCCTGAGGGTTGGGCAGCTGGACACTCCTTACCCGTCCCCCTTCCCGCAGAAGCCTTTTTGAATTTCCATGCCGTAGGGCTTCTTATCCTTCCGATTTTCTTCTTAGTATTCGATCGTTTTTTTCTCACCGCTTTGGTTAGCATTAGGGGAGCGGAGAAGTTTGTTGGGCTCGCTATGATCGGAGTTGTAATCTTGAGTTTGATCGTCGTGAGAGGGGGCGGGCTAGAGCTGCTTGTGATTACCATTGCCATGGCTCTTCCTGCCCTGCTTCTCCCAAAAGTAAGATTTGTCCGGCGTAAGCTTAGGGTGAGACTTGCCGGGCAGGAGGTTCGCTACCAGCCCGATGTGTAGTTGTTTGGCCTGCCTGCAATCCATGCATACATGGTAGAGGGCGATGTTAAGATTGAACCCCTTCATGAGCAATTCTTATTCTGGGCCCTCAGATATCCGGATGCCGGCTAAATCTGAAGCAGCACTGACCGCCATGCTATTTTGTTGAGGTAGAAACAGATATGAAGCCCATCCGCGCAGTCATCGATCCAGGACGTGTTTGGAAATTCGTCAAGCGCAAGTATGGCCAACGAGGGATCGACAAGTTCACACCAAACCAGAGTTTTGGCGGCTATGAGCGGCTATACCATGTTCATTTGCGCAAATGCGCGGGCACTTCGCTCAATAAGTGTTTCCTAAATGCGCTTGGCGGCGATCAGGACACTTATGAAAGCCTTGCCTCATCTGATACCCATAGGCTGCTGCTGGAAGGTCGCCCTGTCGTCGGGTGGAATACAGACCTTCTAAATCGTTCGGCATATTTTTTTGGTTTTAGCCACACCCCCATACATCAACTCTTGATTGATGAACGGACGTTTACGTTCACATTTCTCCGCGATCCAGTTGATCGGGTCATATCTCACTATCGTATGCTTCAGGACATGCAAAGAGCGCGCGCGAACCACCCCACGGTTCGGCATGAGGCGGGCTGGGCTTTTGGCGATTTTGATCACTTTTTAGAACGAATACCGCGATTCCATCTAGAGAACCAGCTGTACATGTTTAGTGCTGATTTTGACGTTAAAACTGCTCTCCAGGCTTTGCGTAAATTGAGCTATGTTGGCCATATTACCGAAATTGCCGAACGCTTTGTGCCCAGAATTTCCCAGATTTTTGACTTGCATCTAGAATATAAGCCGTTGCGCAAGTCTCATTTTGAGTTCGAGATTTCTGACGCTCAGAAAGCACGTTTGATTAGTATGATCGATGACGAGATCCGATTCTACGAAGCTGCGTGTGATGAGTATAACCTGCGACATTGATAAGAATTAAGATTCAATCGACATACTTGTTGCAACTGGCGCTAATATGATTGATCCAGCGGGTAGGCATCTGTGAACCAATTTATCCTAATTAACGCATCAAACTTGCACGCGGGTGGCGCCGTGCAGGTTGCGACCTCTATTGTCGACGAGCTCAGTCAATCAGGTTTGGCCTCGAATATTTATTTGGCATTATCGTCCGTTGTGCTGGAGTCTTGCCTGAAGATCGGAGCCGATCTGACCGTATTCCGGCATGTGGAAATTGTTGATATTCGTGGCTTTGAGCCCTTAAATTTGAAGCTCGATAATCTAATCAAAGAAGCGGACATTGTCTTCACGGTTTTCGGCCCACTCTACTCAGTACGGAAAGCAAGGAAGAGTATTGTCGGATTTGCTCAACCTTGGATCATTTACCCCAAGAATGAAGCTTACTTCAAACTTCCATTTGGTCAACGGACGAAGCTGAGAGTGAAGTATTTCGTTCAATGGCTAGCATTTGTTAGAAATTCAAATTTGCTGCTTGTGGAGGCAGACCACGTTCGGGAAAGGCTTAAGGTGCTGGCTCCCGAGAAGCACGTTTTAGTGGTACCCAACGCCCTGAATGCAGTTTTCCGTGAGGCGATCGAAAAATCACCTTATACTGTGCCGAGAATTGCACAGCTGAACCCAAGAGTCTCCAAGACGGAGAGAATTAAACTTGGCTATGTTGGCCGCGCCTATTCTCATAAGAATATCGAAATCTTGCCAAAAGTACGGGCGGCGCTCCGAGAGAAGTATGGGCTGATTGTGGAGATAGAAGTCACTTTGGACGATAACGAGTGGGCTGCCCAGACGGAAGATTTCCGGCGGGAGATCAGAAATGTCGGAAGTATGTCGCTGCGAGAGCTCGTTGACTTCTATGGATCGCTGGATGGCGTTCTGTTCCCCAGCCTGTTGGAATGCTTTTCTGCCACACCACTTGAGGCCATGGCTATGGGGTTGCCACTTTTTGCTTCGAACCGAGACTTCGTGCGGGACTTTTGCGAGGATTACCCTTTCTATTTCGATCCGCTAGATCCGGAGAGTATAGCTGATGCGGTCGCCAGTAGTTTGGATCTGCCTTATGATGTTCTACAGGCACGCCTGGAGGCCAGCAGGGCGCATGTCCTAAGTCTGCCGACAGCAACCGACCGGGCGAAAAGACTAATGGAACTGCTGCGCTCACTCTAGGCTCAGGACCCATTAAATCGCTTGCGCTGGCTGGGATGGCTTGATTCAATAGCGACACTGAGGAGGTGCTGCTGATGGCTGACTTGTGGTTGTTGAGCGAGGCGCAGATGCGCCGGATTGAGCCGTATTTTCCACTGTCGCACGGCATTCCGCGGGTCGATGACCGGCGGATCGTGAGCGGCATCATCTTCGTGATCAGGAACGGGCTGCGCTGGCGTGATGCACCGACCGGTTATGGCCCGCACAAGACGATCTATAATCGTTTTATCCGATGGAGCCGTCTGGGCGTGTTCAACCGGATCTTCGCCGAGCTGGCGGCCAAGGGCGGCGAGCCTGATCGGCTGATGATCGACGCCCCCCATCTCAAGGCACATCGGACGGCGGCAAGCCTGCTAAAAAAGGGGCTCTACCCCGACGTATCGGGCGCACCAAAGGCGGCCTGAACTCCAAGCTCCACGCTGTCTGCGACGGCAAGGGCCGCCCGTTGATCATGCTGCTCAGCGAAGGGCAGATGAGCGATTACAAGGGCGCTGCGCTGATGATCAATACGCTCCCGAAGGCCAAGGCGTTGTTGGCCGACCGGCTACGATGCCGACTGGTTCCGTAACGCCCTGGCCGAGCGCGGCATCGCCGCCTGCATCCCGTCTAAGACCAACCGAAAGGTGCCCATCCCGCATGATGCCGCCCTCTACCGCCAGCGCCACAAGGTCGAAAACATGTTTGGCAAGCTCAAAGACTGGCGCCGCATCCACACCCGCTACGACCGCTGTTCACACACGTTCATGTCCGCCATCTGCATCGCAGCGACCGTCATCTTCTGGCTGCAATAATGAGTCCTGAGCCTAGGGTGCAGTTGCCCCAGTGGGCCTACCGGGTTATTCGCCGCAGCGGCTCCCCTTCCCCCCGCTAACAAACGCCAAGGATATTCCCAAAGATGCGCAAACTTCTGATTACTGGCGGGACTGGGTCATTCGGTAAAACTATGCTGCGTGATATGCTGAAGCGCGACATTGACGAAGTTCGCGTGATCAGCCGCGATGAAGAAAAGCAGGACGCCTTGCGTAACGAATTGCGCGATAGCCGAGTCCGCTTCTACGTTGGCGACATTCGCGACCGCGAGAGCGTGGATCGCGCAATGGTCGGAGTCGACTGCGTTTTTCACGCTGCAGCGTTGAAACAAGTGCCAAGTTGTGAATTCTTTCCGATGGAAGCAGTCAAGACCAATATATTGGGGTCAGAGAACGTAGTGCGCTCTGCTGTGGCGCATGATGTAGGAAGCGTCGTATGCCTATCCACTGACAAGGCGGTTTTCCCAGTTAATGCCATGGGCATGTCTAAGGCGATGATGGAAAAGCTGGCGCAATCGGTCGCTCGTTCCCTGCCGGAAGACGCCAAGACCACGATTTCCATGGTGCGTTATGGCAATGTTATGTGCTCTCGCGGCTCGGCCATCCCTCTCTTCATGAGGCAGATCAAGACTGGCCGACCGATCACGATCACCGAACCGGCCATGACTCGGTTTTTGATGCCGCTGCGAGATTCGGTTGCTCTTGTCCATCATGCGTTCGACAACGCCAGCCAAGGCGACCTCTTTATCCGCAAAGCCCCTGCATCAACGATTGAAGACTTGGTCATTGCCATTAAGGAATTGTTCGGTCGGCCCGGCCATCCCGTTGAAATCATTGGCTGGCGACATGCTGAGAAGCTCTATGAAACGCTTGCTAGTGCGCAGGAGTTGGCCGAAGGCGATGACATGGGGGATTACTTCCGCATTCGCATGGATGCGCGCGACCTGAATTACCAATCCTATTTCAGCGAAGGAGATCAGGAGACGCGGCGCTTCGAAGACTATCACTCGCACAATACACAACGGCTCTCGGTACCTGAGATCAGAGAACTCTTGCTTACCCTAGATGAAGTTCAAGCCGAACTCGAAGATTGGGAGGATGGCAAGTGATGAAGATTGTCGTCACCGGAGCCTCTGGCCTGCTCGGCCATCACGCATCTGTACGCTTGCACGCGGCCAATAGCGCTGCTCGCTTTCGAGGAGAGGTGGAGCCTTACGAGCTGGTCCGCATGGGGCACGAGGCCTTTTCCGACGATGCGCAGCTCGATGAAGTGATCTCCGGCGCTGAAGCAGTCCTGCACTTTGCTGGAGTCAACCGCGCAAGTGAGGAGGAGCTGAAGCGCGGTAACCCTGCTATCGCCACTCGCTTGTCAGACGCTATCGATCGGACCGGGGCGAGCCCCCATATTGTCTATGCCAATTCGACCCACGCCGCGAGCGATACGGTCTATGGCCACAGCAAGCGTATCGCTGGTGAGATCCTGGCAGCGGCTGGGACTCCCTATACAGATCTCGTCTTGCCCCATATTTTTGGCGAAGGAGCTCGCCCTGACTACAACAATGTGACCGCGACTTTCATTGCGCGCGTCATAGATGGCATAATGCCTAACATTGATCCCAAGGGGAAAGTGCGACTTTTGCATGCGGGCGAAGCTGCGCAATTGGCGATAGACGCAGCAGTACTTGGAACTACGGGCCGAATCGCCCCTCCTGGCCGACCAACCCCAGTGCAGGAATTGTACGAATGTATTCGTGGACTTCACGAAAGCTATATGAGCGGTCTATTCCCAGATTTGCGCGATCCGTTCGATCTGGCCCTGTTTAACTCCTATCGAGCAGCGCTATATCCAGAAAATTATCCCTTCAGTTTGAAGGTCAACACTGACCCTCGCGGCATGTTATTCGAAGCTGCGAAGGGGGGCGGTGGCGGCCAGACTTTTCTTAGCAGGACACATCCTGGGATTGTCCGGGGCGACCATTTTCATCTCGACAAAGTCGAACGTTTCCTGGTGTTGGAAGGCGATGCGATTATCCGGATCCGTCCGGTTCTGGGCGAAGAGGTATGGGAATGCCGCGTAAGCGGAAGCGAACCCACCGCGATCGATATGCCGACACTTCATACGCATAATATCGAGAATGTGGGCAATGCACCTTTGCTTACTTTGTTTTGGACCAATGCTGTGTTCGATCCGGCGGCACCGGACACTTATGCCGATCCTGTTGCTGGAGCCAACTGATGTCTCGCCTAAAAGTCATGACAATCCTCGGCACGCGCCCTGAGATCATCCGTCTCTCGCGCGTTATGGCTCGCCTCGATGACTATGTTGATCATGTCATCGTCCACACCGGCCAGAATTGGGATTTTGAACTGAACGAGGTTTTTTTCGAGGACCTCGATGTGCGAAAGCCTGATCATTTCCTCGGCACCGGAGGAGGTACACTCGGTGAAACTTTGGGCAAGATTCTGAGTGAGAGCGAACGTGTAATTAGTGCCGAACAACCGGACGCGGTCTTGGTTCTTGGTGACACCAATTCCGCCATGTCTGCGATTATGGCAAGACGGATGAAAATTCCAGTTTACCATATGGAAGCGGGCAATCGATCCTATGACCGCAACGTGCCCGAAGAAACCAATCGCAAGCTTGTTGATCACATTTCCGATTTCAACCTTGTATACACCGAGCATGCTCGCCGGCATCTGTTGACCGAAGGCGTGCAGCACCGACGTATCTATCTGACAGGTTCGCCAATGCGCGAAGTACTCAATCACTACAGGGGTCGCATTGCAGCGTCGGACGTGCTCGACCGCCACAAGCTGAAGGCGAACCAATATTTTATTGTCTCGCTGCATCGTGAAGAAAATGTCGATAATGCCGGTAGGCTTCGTGCCTTGCTCGATACGCTTAACGCGCTCGCTGAGCAGTATGACATGCCAGTAATCGTTTCGACACACCCACGGACGCGGAAGCGCCTTGAAGCTCTTGACGGAGCTGAATTCGATACGCGTGTTCAATTTATGAAGCCGTTCGGTTTCCACGACTACAATGCTCTCCAGATGCATTGTTTCTGCGCGATTTCTGATAGTGGCACGATTGCCGAAGAGAGTTCGATACTCGGTTTCCCGGCGATCACTCCGCGAGACGCTATCGAACGCCCAGAGGGACTTGACGCCGGCTGTATCATTATGACCGGCCTGCACCGGGACACGATCTTGGATGGCGTTAATGCCGTTACGAGGATGTTCAGTGAACGACAGGTTGATGGTCTGCCGCACCCGATCCCATTGGATTACACTATCAACAACACTTCGGAGCGTGTGGTAAGTTTGATAATCGGCACGGCGCGTCTATCCAATGCCTGGGACGGAATCAGGCAAAACGACTGAGGCTAACTACCTAAGTCAATGACTATTTTTATGCTTCCCGTTGAACGACAAGCAAGAGATTCGGCCGTGACCGCCGCCAGCAAAGCTGTAAATCCAGAGGCTAACCAAATTCGGAGCAAGGTTGTCATTGTTGGGGAGTATGTGCGCGCCGAAGAGAATTCGACGGGTTATTTCTGGGAAGGCGCCATATCCCATTTGCGCTCAAATGGTGTGAATGTTGAAGTGGTCAGCTACACACGACCGATGTCAGCGCGGGTGCGCGCTAACGCCTTTCTCCGCCTCGCAACGAAGACTGTTGTGGCCCTCGGTTTAACACTCGGCATCTTAAAGGCCTCTCGGCGCGGCGATGTTGTTTTCTCTGGCACCAATCCCGAAATCTTACTGCCTATCTTAGCATTAGTTTGCCGACTGCGAGGGATGCGACTGTGTGTGCTTGTGCACGACGTGTTCCCCGAAAACCTCGTCGCCGCTGGACTTCTTAGGCGAGGCAGCCCAGCCATGCGCGTTCTTGGTGCGATCTACCGCCGGGTCTACGCATCTTTCGATAAGGCGATCGTGATCGGACGTGATATGCGGGAGTTGGTGGACCAGAAAGCAGGCCGACAGATTGCCTATCCCGTGCACAATTGGGTCGACAGCGACGATGTAAAAGCTGCCGATCGCCTCTCATCCGGCATTCTTGAGAAGCTGGGCTGGGAAGATCGTGTCGTGTTTCAGTTCTTCGGAAATATGGGCCGGTTACAGGATATCGATACGCTCCTGAGGGCGATGGACTTAGTCACAACCGACAAAGCTGCATTTTTATTCGCTGGATCTGGAGTAATGCGGTCTGCCGCCGAGCAAGCTTGCGAAGGGCGAGACAATCGGCACGTGATGGAAATCGACCACGGCTATTCGCGTAGCGCCATGCTTTCCAGTTGCGATGTTGCGCTCGTTTGCCTCGACCAACGTATGTTGGGGCTGGGTGTCCCTAGCAAGGCCTATTTTAGTCTTGCGGCAGATCGACCCATTCTGGCTATTATGGACGAGAATGCAGAAGTCGCGAGGTTGGTAACCGAAGAGCGCATTGGCTGGCATGTTCGAGCAGGGGATCCAATTGCGCTCGCTGCCGCAATCGATCGCATTTGCACTGAAGAACCATCAATCGGCTCGGGCCGATGCAGAGCCCTGAGCAAATCGAGACTGTCTGCCGACCTCGCCCTCGAGCAAGTTCGTCGCCAGCTCGAAAGGCTCATGGAATGACCCGTATTGGGATAACTGGAGCGACTGGGTTCATTGGGCGGGCCTTGGTCAAAAGATGGGCCAACCGTGCCGATATCGTCCCTATCGTGCGTAGTCCGATGTCTGGGATCAAGGGCGCCGTCTCTGTTGGCAATCTGAATGGTAAGACCAACTGGTCACCAGCGATCACTGGTCTCGATGCGATAGTTCACTGTGCGGGGCGGGCACACATCTTAAAAGAGCATGCAGAGGACTCCCTCGAGGCGTTTCGCAAAATCAATTTGTCTGCAACCGTCAAGTTGGGTGAAGATGCTGCCGCAGCCGGTGTGAAACGGCTCGTTTACTTAAGTTCAGTGGGCGTAATGGGAGAGCCTCAAGATGAAGATGGCGTCTTACGCATCACTGATAATCCTGCGCCAGATAAACCCTACGCCATTTCCAAATGGGAGGCAGAGGAAGCGCTACGCGAGATAGAAGCCTCGAGTGGCCTTGAGGTTGTTATCGTTCGTCCACCCCTAGTCTATGGTCCTGATGCTCCAGCGAACTTTCGGCGCTTCGTGGACTTAATCGACAAGGGCATTCCTCTGCCTATCGGCCGGGTCAATTCACTGCGATCCTTTGTTGGCATTGAGAACCTTTCAGATTTCCTTTGGATATGCGCCAAGTCGCCAGAGGCTGCGGGGGGCACCTTCTTCGTGTCTGATGGCGAAGATCTGTCGACAGCCGATCTTGCTCACTGCATTGCTAAGAATCTGGGGAAGTCAGCGCGCTTACTTCCTTTTCCAACCTCGCTTTTGCGGCTGGGAGGGGCTTTGGTAGGGCGCAAGGCCGACGTAGACCGGCTCTTGAGCAATGTCCGGGTGGATATTTCGGAGAATCAGCTTCGACTGGGTTGGCGCCCGCAACACAGTGTGGCTTCACAACTGCGTGAAACGTTGGAGAGCAGGTGAGCGATATATGCGAAACGATTGTGGCGAGCCAGTCAAGACCACGCTATCACACGGCTCTTTTATCAACTGCGATGAGGCAAGTTTCGCAATGTTAGCATTTCTCGGATGTGTACCATGAACATCTTAATCGTAGTTGCTCATCCCGATGATGAAGCTTTGGGCGGCGGCGGTTTCATCCATCGGTTGACCAAGCGGGGCCATACCGTCGACTGCTGCATACTTTCGGGGTCGGTCGATGCGCGCACCCAGCGTCCAGAAACTGCTGAACTGCACGAAGACATTCAAAAGGCTCAAGGTATACTTGGCTATCGTAATGTGCAGCTGGGTGATTTTCCAAACATTGAGTTCAATAATGTTTCGCACCTGAAGCTGGTTCAATATATAGAGAAACATATTGAGGCATTCGCGAGCCAGGCCATTTTCACCCATCACCCTTCTGACTTGAACAACGACCACACACAGACTGCCCATGCATGTCTTGCGGCATCGCGTCTTTGGCAGCGAAGGGCTTCAGTGCCGCGGCTTGAGGAACTATATTTCATGGAGGTGCCGTCTTCGACTGAATGGAACTTCCCCGGCCACAATTCTAACTTCGAAGCCAACACTTTTGTCGAGCTTGATCAAGCGGACCTCGAAGCCAAAATCGCTTCAGTGCAGGCATATCGAAATGTCATGCGCTCAGCGCCTCATCCGCGGTCACGCGAGAACATTACTGCCCTCGCGCGTTATCGAGGTTCACAAGCCGGTTACGTTTACGCAGAAGCTTTTCAGCGGGTCTTCGGCGGCCTCAGATTAAGTGAGGCATCTGACTGAAATGTACGTCCGCGTTTTTAAACCGGCTATCGACGTAGTCCTGGCGTTGACGGCATCAATGGTCCTCTCACCTCTTATGCTGGCCGCGGCCCTTGCAATCCTGATCGAGGATGGTCGGCCGGTATTCTTCATCCACGAGCGCGTCGGGCGCGAAGGGCGCGTCTTTAAGATCTTCAAGTTCCGCTCGATGGGAAAGAATACCGCAGTGGTGCCGTCAACCGATGTGGCACAGCACCAGGTAACTAAGGTCGGGGCGCTTATTCGGCGGCTCAATATTGATGAGTTGCCCCAGTTGTTCAATATTATCCAGCAGCAGATGAGTATCGTCGGACCTCGCCCTGGACTGCCTTCGCAGACCGACCTCCATGAGGCGCGGCGCTCGAACGGTGCATTAGCGTTGCGCCCAGGGATCACCGGACAGGCGCAGATCAATAGCTATGATGGGATGTCCACCGAGGCCAAGGCGGTATTTGATGGGGAGTATGCAAGGTGCATATCGTTTTGGACTGACATGAAGATCATTCTGCTCACGGTGAGATACCTATTAAAGCCCCCCCCTGTGTACTGAGCCGAGACGATCACATGACAAGAACACGCGTAGGATTTGTAACTGCCGTCCAGCTCGGCCTTGATTGCCTGATAGAGATCCACCGGCTGGGTGGGCCGATTGATCTAGTGATTACGCTTGATGATGACACGGCCAAGAAGAAATCTGGCCGTGTTTTTCTTGATGATTATGCTGCGATGAGCGGCGCGCAATTGCACAAAACCTCGCACATCAACAACCCTGAGACGATTGAAGCCATTCGCGAAGCTTCGCTCGACTACTTGCTAGTCATCGGTTGGTCGCAGCTAATAGCGGGCGAGATTTTTCCCCTGATCAAACATCCGCCACTCGGTATTCATCCGACCTTGCTGCCCGAAGGCCGTGGGCGCGCGCCCATTCCCTGGACAATTCTCAAGGGATTGCGACGGAGTGGCGTTACTATGTTCGAGTTGCGACCTGAGGCTGACTCAGGCGACATCATTGCTGCTGAGGAATACGATGTCGCGCCCGATGAGACTGCGACAACGCTCTACGCGAAGGCGTGCAATGCTCATGTTTCCTTGATCCGCCATATCTGGCCTGACCTTCTGGCTGGCACGCTAAAGGGTCGTGCGCAGGACGACACGAAGGCGACGCATTGGCCGCAGCGCCGCCCAGCCGATGGCGAAATCACCGAGGAGCTTTCACTTGAAGAAATCGACCGATTGGTGCGGGCGACCACACACCCCTACCCAGGCGCATTTGTTATGGAGAATAACAAAAAACTTATCATTTGGGCCGGCGCGATCCAGAAACTTGAGGGTGGAGAGTTCACCACTCCAAAATTGGCGCGGGGTGAGCGGGCATTCGTCCCCACTGATTTCGAGTGGGTGTCCTAGACAATCTCCACGAAACCGCGACCAAGCACGACCATTGTCAGCCCCGGATAAAGCCAACTAAGGCCCACCCGCAGTTTTCGTCTTAGCAGGTCACTAGATAGAGCCAGCAGTGCCGGCTTTACGGGCAGCAGCTCTTTATTGATATCTTACCAGTCGTCGTCTGGGTTCTGGCTTCTCACAATTTCCCTTATTCGCCTTTCCGCACCCTCATCAATTTGGCAAGGTAGTTCTTCTACGCCAAAGAAATTGATCTCGGCGATCTCCCGGCTAGTTGAGGTTACCGGCACCTCGCCCTCGGTGTCGCAAAGATAAACGAAGATATGGTCTCGCCTGCTAACTTTCCGATTTAGAAATACGCCATGAAGTGTGGGCTTGCCTATTATTTGTAGATTTGCCTCTTGTCTCAGCTCAGCCGCCAGCGCTTCCTTCACGGTTTGACCCGGCTCTACGCCGCCACCTGGAAAGTGCCATCCGGTCGTGTAAGTGTGCCGAACGAGCAAGAACTTGCCGCTTTCATTTCTGACGACAGCCCGGACTCCCAAGGTCAGGCCTCGGCTCATTCGAAAGTAAAGGTGGAGCATCTTGCTCCAAAGCTGCTCGGTGATGCCATTGTGCGTAGAGCTCATCGGATCGTCGCGATAGCGTCTGTCTGCCGCCGGGCCGGCCCCAATTCTTGCCCAGCTTCCCAAACCAAATCGGACAGGCGATCCTCAAGCGGCGCATAGTCTAGCGGTAGATTTTGAAGCACCTCGAGTATCACTGGGAGGTTGAATGTTTTGCAGGCTTCCAAAAGGCTGTCAAGAATTGGCGAGAGCTCTTCGGGCGTCATGGCAATTTCTTTGGCAGACATAATGCGGGGGTGTTCTGTCGCTTGCGGATCATTTCCAATCAAAAGCTCTTCATAGAGCTTCTCCCCTTTTCGCAGACCTGTAAAACAAATGGGAATATCGCCTTCTTCGGGGGCCACTTCGTGAGGATGATCCACAAAATATGGTGTTAGCCCATGCAGCTTAACCATCGTTGCGGCCAAGTCTGCAATCCGGACTGGCTCACCCATATCAAGAACGAAGACATCGCCGCCCTTTGCCATCGCACCTGCCTGAATGACGAGCTGGGACGCTTCTGGAATAGTCATGAAATAGCGGTTGATGTCAGGGTGTGTGACAGTCACGGGACCACCCGCCTCGATCTGCGACCGGAACCGGGGGATGACTGATCCCGACGAACCAAGCACATTTCCAAAACGCACCATTGAGAATACGGTTGTCGTGCTTTTCTGCGCGAATGCTTGGCAGATGAGTTCAGCAATACGCTTGCTTGCCCCCATCACATTGGTTGGGCGAACTGCCTTGTCGGTCGATATCAGAATGAAGCTACCAACCTTATTCTCGAGCGCCAGCCTTGCGACGGTCAAGGTGCCGAAAACATTGTTGCGGATCCCCTCAACGACGTTCTCCTCAACGAGCGGCACATGTTTGTAAGCAGCGGCGTGATAGATCGTCTCAACCTTAAAGGCCTTGATTGCCGCCTCAAGTCTCTTCGCGTTCTGGACTGAGCCGAGCACGGGGCTGATTCTGACTTCTGAGTCGATCTGAAGCGACGTTTCTCTTAGCTCTTGCTCAATTGAATAAAGCGCAAATTCCGAGATCTCGTAGAGGATGATATCCTTTGGCCCTTGACCGAGAATCTGTCGACAAAGCTCGCTGCCAATCGAGCCTCCCGCTCCCGAAACCATGACAACCTTGCCACGGATATTCCGCTCTAACAGATCCTTGTTCGGTGCGATGGGGTCGCGGCCCAATAGGTCTTCGGCAGTTACATTGCGCAGCTCTGAAATCTCGGCCTTACCACTGATGAGATCCGAAAGGCCGGGTATGGTTTTTACTTCAAGATTCATTCCTTCAAGCGAAGCGAAAATTTCTTGACGCCGCGCGCGGGTTAGGCTTGGCATCGCAAGCAGAACAACCTCAAGCGCCGTATCCTCAACGAGCTTAGGAATTGCTTGCGGATGGTAGACCGGGAAACCACTGATCGTGAGTCCTTGGAGATGGCGATCGTCATCCACGAAAGCGATGGGAGTGTAATCGCGGCCATGAAAGAGCGAGTTTAGCAGCTCAAGACCAGCCTCTCCCGCGCCATATATGACAACAGGCCTTTTGCTCACCTGCATTGGCTTTCGGAAGACCTGGCGAACTGCGAATCGGAGCCCTCCGACTGCCAAGAAAACGAGAATTCCAGCGATAATTGGAACAGATCGCGGAATGCCTGAGGCCAACAAGCTGTTGCCCACGAACAAGGTAACCGCGAAGACCAGAACGCCTTCAGCGATTGATATCAGGATTTTGCCCGTCACAAAGCGCACCAGCGTGCGGTAGAGCCCAGTAATCCCAAAGGTTCCAATTGTTACTGCGGAAGCGATAAGCACCGGCAACCAAATCTTCAGATTGAAGATAAATTCTAGGCTCTCGAGCCTGATTGCCATTGCCGCCAAGAAACAGAAGATGATCAAGCCAGCATCGGCGATAAGCTGAAGCGCCATCTTTCGCCTTCGGCTCAGGGCAGAGAGACGCCTAAAGTGATCAATCATTCAAACTTTTCCACATCAACTCTTGCTTTTCGAACTTCTCTTTTCGGTAGTGTAAGCGCTTGAATCATGCAACACGAACGGGCTTGTGCATGCGAGCTTCACGCCCAGACATTGTGTTCGGCCTTTTCCAGATAGCGCGCCAGCACATTCACTGACTTCCAGCCTCCGGCCCGCATGATCGCGGCGGCATCGAAGCCGCGCTTCAAAAGATCCTGCGCCGCGCCGACCCGCATTGAGTGGCCACTGAAAGACGCGACCTGATCTGCGCGCAGGCCGCAGCGCTTCGCCGCCTTCTTAATCACTCGCCGCACCGTCGTTGTTTCGAGGCAGCGATCGATCACCTTGCCTTGGTAGATCGGGCAAAACAGCCATTCGATTTCGGGGCCGCGATAGGTGAGCCATTCGCGGAGTAGATCAGCAGTTCGCGCAGAAGTAAATGCGATGCGTCCTTCGCCGAAAGGATCGGCTTTGCTTCGCCGGATGAGCACTCTCAAAGTGCCATCAGTACGCTCGGTCAGGTCCTGATTGCGCAGCGCGATGAGCTCTGATCGCCGCGTCATCAATTCATAGCCGAGCGCGAGCATCGCACGATTGCGTAGACCCCACGGCGTATTGGGGTCGCTTTCAAGAAATTGATCTAGATAATTGCGCGTCAGCCCTTTGGCCTGGCGGGGACGGGTGGATTTCTGGCGCCTGACCTTGCGCATGGCGAGATTGATATCCTCGTCATAGGTCGGGTCGGGAAGCCGGAGCAAGCGGTGGACCTTGCGGATCGCGTAAAGCCGACGCTGTACGGTAGACGGAGCTTTCGTCTGC
The DNA here is from genome assembly GCF_011765465.1 of Erythrobacter sp. Classification (NCBI taxonomy): domain Bacteria; kingdom Pseudomonadati; phylum Pseudomonadota; class Alphaproteobacteria; order Sphingomonadales; family Erythrobacteraceae; genus Erythrobacter; species Erythrobacter sp. The sequence goes on from NZ_CP050265.1 coordinate 2,778,001, forward strand.
CCCTGGTCTTCGAGGAAGCGGCACACGGTTTCCACGCTGGCAGGGAAAGGCTCTCCGATGCCATTTCTCACGCACCAGCATTCGAAAGCCTCGACATCCGCGCGGTAACTGCGCATTGTTGATGGTGCATAGGCACCCTCAAGGCGCTGGAATTCGGAACGCCAGTCAGCTCTTGGGTGTAATAGATGCATAGTGATAATATGATACCAAAAGGATCATAATACAAGTGTCAGAGATCACGGCCGAGCAAATTAAGGCGGCGCGGGCAGCCCTTGGCTGGACAATCAACCAGATTGCTCAGGCGACCGCGATCGGCTCCGCAACGCTTAAGCGGTATGAGTCTACTTCCGGAGTCCCCAAATCGCGGAAAGGTCATTTGGGGCGGTTACGTGAGCACTTTGAGGCTGCCGGCATCGAATTCATCGGCTCGCCCAATGATCGGCCGGGCATCAGGATAGGTCCGCCTTCCGCCTAGAAAAGCTAAGGCCGTGCCTGTTTCTCGCAAAAACGTTCGATGCAATTCCAAGGGACCCCGGTCTGTTTCCCAATATGGGACGTAAAGTCAGGTATTTACCCTTTAAAATGATAAAGGGGATGCCAATATAGAAGTTTGGGAGAGGCAAGCACAGGAGGTCAACCATGACCCGACAGCGCACTCGCCAACAATCGACTCTTCCCGATCCCGCGCGCTTTGGTCTCGATTCTTTTGCTCAGCTTCTACCCCAGCACGAGCCGCTCGTGGGCGAAAAGCCTGAGAACTATTAGGCGCTCCATGCAGGTCTTCTAGAGTCCTTGAACCCGAGGACACCTCACGAGGCGGTCCTCACGGAGGGTGTCATCGCAGTTAATTGGGAGCTCCTTCAGCACCGCGCTATGCGCGATGCCTGCATTCGGCGTCAGATCAAAACCGCTGTCACCAAGGCTCTCCTCGAGAAGGAGCGGATGAAATACGACCGGGCCATGGGTCAACACTATAACGAGCATCTCGATAGTCACGGCTACGATGAGCCTTGGGAGGCGCCCTACGAGTTTGACGAGAGTGCAGTTACGAAAGCTGCAGAGCAACTGAATGATCGCGCTACTTCACGAGACCCACAGGTTCAGCAAGCCGCCTCCGCTGAGATCTCAAAGCTCGGCTTAAGCCCCTTGGACTTATTGAGTGCATCGCATCGAGGCACCCTTGGGGAAGGCGATGCAGTGGATCTCTCGGCAGAGTACCACGACGCTAAAATTCGCGAGCTTGAACGTCGCCGACGCGAGCTCAAGCGCGATTACGATCAACTGCAGCAATCGCGGCCGGATGAAGGCGCGCTTATCGAGCAATGAGCTCTGATCCTATCTCGCGCCGCAATCGCAACAATGCCAAGCGGAGTACCGGCCCAAAATCCAAAGATGGCAAGGCCAAGGTTGCGCGCAATGCGCAAAAGCACGGCGCAACCACGCAGCCCGATCCGGCCAGTGTTGCCACCTGGCTCGCCATCATTCTCGACCAGCCGGAGATCATGGCTCAGGACCTTATACCCACAGGCGACCAGGCATACCGAGCACTGGCCTTGGCGCGAGCCGATGCGCGGCTCATTGCGGCTGAGAACGCCTTGCTCGAATTCGAACAACACCACGCAAACGTGTCACCGCGAGAGGAACTTGGCTTCGATGAATTTGTCGAACGAGTCCTTCCCGCATGCGAATTTGGACCCAATAGGCATGCCCGCGTCACCGCCGTCCTCGAACTACAATATTCCGCTCAATTGTCCCAAATGGCCCACGAGAGGCGCGAGCGCCGCCGCCTGCTCAAGCGCTACTTGTCAGAAGCGAAATCGAAACGCCGCAAGGCCTTTGCCGCCTGGCTTGAGATCAGCCAGCGCGAAGCAGCAAAGGCATGAGAAACCCATTTTCCCGAAACAAAGCCAGATTGGCGATTGGCCGGGCAAATGCCCGATAACGTGCACTGCCATGCGTTGATCGGAACGCGGGTTGTCGAGGGAAATTCGCTAGGCAGTCTTGTCGGGTGAGCATCGCGCGCCTATCCCAGCAGCCCTGCCTCGACCGGGGCTCTCCCTCATCTTCCCGAGCTTCATTTGCCAGATTCAACAGCACCTTCTCGCCAGTCCAAAAAGGCCCATCGGCGGAACGATGTTCCCAGTGAGCCTCTCGGTCTGCAGGCATGGCTGGTGCTGGGCGGATTTGCATTTCTGGCGGCAATGCTGGGCGGTAGTTCGCGCCCCGATGCGCTGCAGATGGCTTTCTTGAGGCCACTTGCCGCGCTGTTCTTCATCCCTGCCCTCTGGCATCTGCGCACAAGGCAGGTGCAAGAGGCGTGGCTCCCGGTCCTGCTGCTTGCGGCACTAGCCCTCTGGATGGCGCTCCAGCTCGTCCCGCTGCCCCCCTCGATCTGGCATTCGCTTCCTGGCCGGGCGGTCGTCGCCGAGATCGATGCATTGCTTGGTGAAGCGGATCGTTGGCGTCCGCTTTCGCTCGTTCCCAGTCGGACTGTTAATGCGCTTGCCAGCCTCGCTGTGCCGGCAAGCGCGCTTCTCCTCGCGCTGGCCTACCGTATGCGGGGCGTTCATCTGCTCCTCATGATCGCAAGTGTGGGGGTGCTTGATGCGGCGCTTGGCCTCGGGCAAGTGATAACCGGGAGAAGCAGCCCACTCTATTTTTACGAAGTGACAAACCGCGGCTCGCCGGTTGGCGTGCTGGCCAACGAGAACCATTCCGCCGTTCTGTCCGCCGTTTCGCTGCTGGCAATTGCGCGTCTTGCGATCGGCGCGCGCGCGCTCGAGGCTCCGCAATGGGCCCGGTTCGTGTATGTGCCTGCCTACGTGCTGGTGCTGCTTGCGGTTCTCGTGAGTGGATCGCGTGCTGGGATTGCCCTCGCCGGGCTCGCAATCCTCGTTACCGCGCTGATCGCATGGCATGCCGTGCGATCGTCTTCCTCGCAATCTCGCTCGGCACACCGCGCCGAGAGCGCTCCCCGCCCGCGTCTCCTGCTTGGCGCATTTGCTGTGGCCATTGCATTAATGGTCGCAGCATTTTTCCTGCTCGAGCGCACGCCGGCGTTCGAAGACCTGCTTGCGCGCAATGCCTTCGAGGACCTGCGTGCAAGGATCTGGCCTAGCCTTACGGAAATGATGTCAACCTTCTGGTTTCTCGGCTCCGGCTTCGGTTCATTCGAGGAAGTCTACCATATCTTCGAGCCAACGGCGTTGCTTCTTCCTTCCTATGTCAACCAGGCTCATAATGACTGGGCTCAGCTCGTGATCGAAGGGGGGCTTCCGGCGATTGCCCTCCTTGTCATCCTACTTGGCTGGATAGCGAGTACGATCCGCCAATTGTTTGCACGGGGCGGCCAGTCAATGCAGCGCGCGCTGTTCTGGATGGCGCTGATCGCGATCCTCGCCGCGGCATCGATTGTCGATTATCCCTTGCGAACGCCGATTTTTCAGGTGCTTGGGGTCTGGCTTCTGGTCGTCCTCGCGCGGGATAGAAGTGCAGCAAGGTGACAGGCTCTCACCGATTTGCGGTAATGCGGGAGGCTGGGGCTTGGCACTTCTGCCAAATGCCCTATCAAGCCGTCAGAGAATAAAAGGAAAAGCGTGCTCGTGCTTCGATGCTCTGTGATCATTCTCGCTGCCCTTGGTCTGGGCGCATGTGCCACTGATCGCTCGATCGGTCTGTCGCCTGAAATCGAGGTGACACAGCTTGAGATGCTCCCCGAGCCGCGTGGCGAAATATCATACCGGATTGGTCCGCAGGAGGTTCTCGAGATCGAGGTGGTCGGAGCGGAACAGCTCAGCGGCAAGTATCTGACCGATGAAAATGGTCATATCGTCTACCCCTATATCGGCGAGGTTCGCACGGGCGGCGTGTCGCCGCGAACAGCCTCGCAGATGATCCAGGATGCGTTGCGCGGTCGGTTCGTGCTCGATCCGCAAGTGAGGGTGATCCCCGAAGAATTCCCGCCGCCTTCGATTTCGGTGGGGGGGCAAGTTAAGCGCCCAGGCTCTTATCCTGCCGTAGGGCAACCAACCCTGCTGAAAGTGGTCAATCAGGCCGAAGGCTTGACGGAGTATGCCAAGACCGATGATGTCGTGGTGCAGAGGATCGTGGAGGGCCAGCGTTATGTCGGTCTGTATAATGTGGGCGCGATTCAGCGCGGCAATTATCCCGATCCGCAGCTTTTTCCTAACGACATCGTCATCGTCGGCGACTCGCCCACCAAGCGGCGGATCGACAATATCCTGCAATTTTCGCCGCTCCTTGCACCGCTTGTTCTCCTGATTAACCAACAGACTCGCTAAGGCTGCCGGCATGAATAATCCAGGTTTCGAGCGCTCCGTGCAGCCTTATGTCGAAGGTGGGGCTCCGGTCGAACAGCAGGCAGGTCATGTTGCGGCTGCGGGGGTCGATGATAGCTTTCATCTCGATCTCGAGCGCTACTGGCTCGAAGCGAGGACGCTCCGCTACTGGATCGCAGGCATCGTCGTGGTTTGCCTGCTCGTAGGCCTGATCATCACCTTGCTCCAAACCCCGCAATTCAGAGCGAGCGCGCGTATCGAGGTGTCGCAGATCAGCGCGAATGTCACGGACATAGACCCGCTCGAGGCAACGAGCACGGTTTCCGAACTGCAGTACCTCAACACGCAATACGAACTGCTTGAATCGCGCTTTATGGCGTCGAGGGTCGTGGAGGCGGGTAATCTCCTTCGTGACGAAGAGTTTCTGACTGCGTTCGAGTTGCAGGAGGAGGACGATCTTGTCGAAGCGGATATCGAGAAGCTTCTCCTCGATCGGATCAGTGTCGAAGGCATCACCCAGTCGAGCCTTGTCGATGTCGCGTTTCTGAGCCCTTCGCCGCGGGTTTCCGCTTCGGTAGCGAATCTCTGGGCCGACGAATTCATCGCGGCCAATTACGAGAAACGTTTCGGTACAAATATCGAGGCGCGCGAATTCTTGCGTTCGCAGATCGAGGAGCTCCGCGAAGTGCTCGCACGCTCGGAGGAAGAACTGGTCGAATATGCCAATACGAACGAGATCCTGGTGCTCGACACGGGGGGCGATCAAGAGGGCTCTGCGACGGCAGCACAGACCCTGATCGCGACCGACCTTGCCGCGCTGAATGCGGCTTTGGCGCAGGCCGTGACCGACCGGATCGCTGCCGAGGCTGCCGTGGCATCTGGGGACCTGGCGGGCAATGCTGAGGATGCTCAACTCAATTCTGCGCTGGCCGTTGCCGAGGCCGAGCTTTCGACCTTGCGCGAGAACTTCGGGCCTGAATATGCCGAACTCCGTGAGAAGGAGGCGGAAGTTCGGGCGCTCCGCGACGCGCTTGGATCGAAGGCATCCGCCGCACTCGCTTCGGCGAGAATGCGGGAGCAAGAACTTCGGGCTCAGCTCGAGGAAACGAAGTCGAGGTTCCTTGGCCAGCAGAACCAGGGGATTCAATACGGCATCCTCAAGCGGGAAGTGGAAACCAACCGAGCTCTCTATGATGCGCTGCTGCAGCGATACAAGGAACTCGAAGCGTCCGGAGCCGGGCAGAACAATATCAAGCTAATCGACGAGGCTAACGTGCCGGAAGTACCGGCTTCTCCCTCGCTGGTGCAGAACATGCTGATCAGCCTCGTCGCGAGTTTTGTGTTCGCAGGCGGCCTCGTCTACCTGCGCGTGGTGCTGAGCCAGACGTTGAGGAGCCCTGAGGATGTGACTGCGCGGCTAGGTTTGCCGGTGCTCGGCGCGATTCCGAAATTCAGCGGTGAGGACATTCTCGATGAGCTTAAGGTTCGTTCCTCCGAAACGAGCGAGGCCTATCGCTCGCTTCGGTCGAGTCTTGCCTTCCTGACACCGGAAGGGGAGCCGAAGGCGCTCCTGCTCACATCGACAGTGCCGGCGGAAGGCAAGAGTATTTCGTCTGTCGCCCTGGCGGCGAGCTTTGCGCAGCTGGGTCGGCGTACGCTGCTGATCGATGCTGATATGCGCAATTCGCGGCTCGAAAAAACACTCGATCTAGAGCATGATAGGAAGGGCGGGCTCGCGGCGCTTCTGACGCGTCCCGGGGCCGCGATATCGAACGAAGTTGTGCCGATTGATGACTTCGGCTTCGACTGCATCCCGGCAGGCCCCCGCCCACCCAATCCAGTCGATTTGCTCGCCACCTCGCGCCTTTCAGAAATCATCGCCGAGGCGCGCGGAATCTATGACCAGATCATCATTGATGGCGCGCCGATGCTCTCTTTGGCGGATGCAATCGAGGCAGCGCGGGCCGTCGATGGCGTGCTGTATATGTCCGAGTACGACCGCGTGAAGGCCAAGGCGATCGAAGCAGCAGTCAGGCGTTTGCAGCAGAGCGGCGTTCGGATCTTCGGTGTCGTCATGACGAAACTCGATCAGCGCGCGGCAGAGTATGGCTATGGCTATGGCTATGGCTATGGCTATGGTTACGGCTATGGTCAGACTGGGAAAGCGCCTGACGCCCTCCCGGATCATTGATCTCGTATGGAGTTCTTTGGCACAGGAGCGCTGAGATGATTCAGCGCAAGACCATCAAACTCTTGGCGATTACTATATTCTGTTTGCTCCTCGCACTTTTGCTCGGAGCACAGGCTTTCAGCAGCGTCCTTACTCGGAAAGGGCCTGAGCAGGCGGTTTCATTGCTCAGCCATAATGGCCTCGCCCGCGAGCAACTCGCCTTTCGCAAGTTTCAGGAGGCCGCTACCGCTCCCGAAGAAGTTCAGAGTGCGGCATTGCTTGCAAAGCCAGATGCTTTGACGGCCATCAGCCTCGAGCCTCTAGTGCCTAAAGCTTACGCTATCCTGGCCGCCTCGATTGACGATCCCGCGCAGAAGAGCGCAATTTTGAGCCTCGCCTCGAGGCTGAACCGGCGCGATATCGCACTGCAGGGGCTTGTTCTTGAGCAGGCCCTCGCCGAAGGCGATTATGACCAAGTGGTGACCACGCTTGACCAAATCCTCAGGGTACATCCGAATTTCCGAGAGCAGTTCTACCCCGTCCTGTTGCAAGCGCTATCCGCGCCTGAAGCCGCGCCAACCTTCGTTCGCCTGCTGGACGGGGCGTCTCCTTGGCACGAGGATTTCCTGCTCAGAGCGGCTCGGCAAGGTGCCGTGCAACCCGTGCTCGCGAGTGTCCGGGGTGACCTCTTTATCAACGACATCGAGTTTGACCGCAGACTGATCGCAGGACTTGTCCAACAAGGTGCTTTTGCTGAAGCTACCCGTGTCTATGATTTCGTAAGGGCCGGAGAGGGGAAAGACGACCCTTCCGAAGACGCCCTATCCTGGCAATCGGACTTCCCTCCCTTTGATTGGAAGCTAGCCGATGAAAACGACTTTCGAGGTCAAACGAGCCTGGATGGTGAAAGTCTCGAGATCTATGCCCGGTCTGGACAAGGAGGCGTCGTAGCGCAGCGTATCTTGCCGATGCCGAAATCCCCTTTCCCGATCAACATGAGAGTGGAAGCCGGCAGAGAGCTAACCCCGCAAAACTTGCGGATCCAGCTGCGATGCAGCGATGCGCGCAACGCCTTTTTCGAGGAGGCACTCCGCCCTGGACGCAACCAGATCCTCGTCTCTCAAGTTCCAGAGGAATGTCCTGGCTTAAGCCTCGAACTCTACGCCCGTGCAATGAGCGGCGAGCCGACTTTACGTGCAGAAGTGGGCCGTATCACACTGGGCAGCGCCGAGTGACCTTACGGCATCGGCGCGAGAGCGGCTAAGGCTCCGCGGCTTTCTAAACCTAGCGCTTCAGGACTTGTTAGCCTGCATACCGGGCTTCCCCCCGTATGGGTTCGCAAACTGCAGTGCGATTTTCATCCCATCAGGAGTTTCTCGGCCTGGATTGGTATCTTGATCGGCTTGAAACCGAAAACGCTATTCTACGGAACCTGTGAACTCCATGAATATGTGGAATCATATTTTGTATCGCAGGTTGCCCGTCTGACACCACATCACAACCTACCCTCGTGACCCTCGGTTGCCTGCTTCGCAAATAAAGGGGCGGCAAGAGTAACCCCGCGCTCCGCAACACGCATTTCCCTTGAGGTCAGCAACAGAGGTAGCACGTTGAGCCGTCTGGTACGCCAGTTCACGAATTGAAAACATTCGATATGTAACGGGTGAGGGCGACAAAGGAGAAGCCCATGTTCACATTCGCTGCCGCGGCCATAGGTGCCCTTGCGCTGGTTAGCACCCCGGCTCTTGCCCAGTCTTTTCCAACTGTTGCCCCGGTCAAGGGAGAAAATGAGATTGGCGGCGGGGCTGGCATCATCGCAGCGACCCTTATCGCAGGCGTCGCTACCATCGGCATTCTTGCTTTCACCGAAGATGATGACGATCCCGTCAGCCCCTGAGGTTTGCAACATTTGAATTGGGAAGCCTCGCCCCGCCGCTGCAGGGCATGTCGAGGAACAATTCCTCCATGCTGAACTTTGTCGATTGCCTCCCCTTTTCGCGCTCCGGTTCCGATCGCTTATTCAGACAGCAACCACGACCGTTGATCAGGGGTCTAACGTGTTTCGCTGAGGAGCTATCGGAATGAATATGCCATCATGACTTGGCCTCGCAGTGACGCAATTCGAGCGAGTTGCGCGGTTCAGCGCCAAAAAATGCGAAAGGTTTCATGTCGGCTAACTTGTTAGTAACCCCCACCTCTGCTATAAGGACAAAGAATCGCTCGAAAAGGGGATCAAGAATGCGCTTCCAAACCTTCGCTCTTGCGACCGCTGCAGTGTCGCTTGCTGCGGCTCCCGCCGTTGCACAAACCGCGTTTGAGCGGTCCATCGCTCCTGTAGAAGGCGAGAGCGAACTTGCCGGTTCGAGCCTCGTTCTCGCCCTCCTCGGCGCTGCCGCTGTGATCGGTGGGATCATCATCATTGCAGACGATGATGATGACAACGCGGTCAGCCCTTAAGGCGCTCATAACTTCGAGTGAAAAGGGCCCGGTTTCGGGCCCTTTTTTTGTTAAATTTGCAGTGGCTTACCGCGGAAATGCCTCCGGGAAAAGACACCAGCCTGTGAACCAACTACGCGTTTGTTGCCCGCTCGCGAACAGCGACGCGCCAATTGTCCAATGTCTCGCCGTTGACCTGAACAATGAAGCTTGCGGCCCGCATGGTCAGGTTCCGCAACTCCCCTGCCCACGCGCGTCCAATCCAATCAGCTTCGTTCAGCTGAGCGCGATATCCGGCGCGTCTTCCTGTTTCATGCCTACCACGTGGTATCCGCCGTCGACATGGTGCACCTCGCCGGTCACGCCCGAAGCCAGGTCGGACAGGAAATAGAGCCCGGCCCCGCCCACGTCCTCGATCGTGACGTTGCGGCGGAGCGGCGCGTTCAGCTCGTTCCACTTGAGGATATAACGGAAATCGCCGATCCCGCTCGCGGCGAGCGTCTTGATCGGGCCGGCGCTGATCGCGTTCACCCTTATGCCCGCCGGGCCGAGGTCGTTGGCGAGATATTTCACGCTGGTCTCCAGCGCGGCCTTGGCGACGCCCATAACGTTGTAATGCGGCACGACCTTTTCCGCCCCGTAATAGGTCAGCGTAAGGATGCTGCCCCCGCCGCTCCCGTCCTCGGCCTTCGGCGGCATCATCGCGGCGGCGCGCTTCGTCACCGCGACCAGCGAGTAGGCCGAGATGTTCATCGTCATCAGGAAATTGTCGAGGCTCGTGTCGACATATTTGCCCCGCAGCTCGCTCTTGTCGGAAAAGCCGATCGCGTGAACCACGAAATCGAGCGTGTCCCAGCGCTCGCGCAGCGTCTCGAAAGCGCGGTCGAGCGATTCCATGTCGGCGACATCGCATTCGAAGGTGAAATCGCTGCCCAGCTTCTCCGCGAGCGGCTTCACGCGCTTCGCAAGCGCCTCGCCCTGGTAGGAAAAGGCGAGCTCCGCCCCCTGTTCGGCCAGCTTGCTGGCGATGCCCCAGGCCAGCGACTTGTCATTGGCGAGCCCCATTATCAGCCCGCGCTTGCCCCGCATCAGATCGCCCATCTCCGTCTCACTCCTCCGTCTGCGCCGGGCCCGTTTCGTCTCCGGCAGGCTCGTCACCGGTCGCTTCCGGCTCCGCCAGCGCCGCGTTCAGTTCCGCCCCGATAACGAGCCCCAGCCCGACGAGCCAGAAAAAGAACAAGGCGACGATGATCCCGGCAAGGCTGCCATAGGTCAGGTCATAGGCGAAGAAGCTCGACAGGATCGGCGGCAGCGCGGTCGTCACGCCAAGCCACCACGCCGCGGTGAACAGCGCCCCGGGCCATTTCGGGTATGCCTTCGCGCGGTATTCGTGCGGCGTCAGGCTGTAGAACAGGAGGTAGAGCGAAAGGGCCAGTCCTATCGCGGGCACGATCCGCGACAGCCGCAGCGTCCCGATGAGTTGCGAGAGCTGCGGCAGGCTCGCATCGATCACCGCCTGCGCGGTCCCGATGACGACCTGTGCGAAAAGCGAAATCAGCAGCAGCACCACGGCACCGAGGATGATCCCGGCGGAAAACAGGCGGTATTTCCAGAAGGCGTGGATCGCTTTCGTGCCATAGGCGCGGCGCAGGATGTCGCGAATCGTCTCGACCAGGCTCGAGACGGTCCACAGCGCGACGATCGCCCCGAGCCACAAAAGCCAGCCCGAACGCGCTTCGACGATGTTCGCCGCGACGGGGCGGATCGTGTCGGAGACGGTCGGCGGCAGCGTCACCAGAACCGCCGCGATCATCTGCGAGGTCCGCTCCGCCCCGCCGACCAGCTGGAACACCGCCGCGCCGAGGATGAAGAAGGGAAAGATCGCCAGCATCGAGAGATAGGCGAGGTTGCCGGCATGGATGAATCCGTCCTGGTAGGTGCCCACCAGCGTTCGCTTCGTCACTTCGAAGGTGCGCGTGCCCGGTCCGACCCGGCGCGCGATCACACGCCGCAGGCCGGGGGACGGCTCTTCCGGACGGGGCGTGCGCGAGGCGTGGCGGCGCGCCTCCGGCGAAAGCGAGCGGATCTCGCGCTCCTCGGCGGGGGGAAGCTTCGAAGAGCGCAGGGAGGAGGTCTGCCCCGCCACCCGGTCAGAGCCCGAATTTCTCGCGCGGCTTCGAGGTGTCGACCCAGCCATCGAGCCGCTTTTCAAGCTCCGACACGTCATCGGGCAGCTGGATTTCCAGCGTTACCAGCTGGTCGCCGCGAGCGGGCTTATCGCCGGCCATTTCGCCCTTTTTCGTCCAGCCCTTGCCTTTCAGCCGCATCACCGTGCCGCCATTGGTCCCCGGCTGGATCGTGAGCATTACCGGGCCGTCGACGGTCGGGCACTTGACCTTGCCCCCGCGCACTGCCTCGCCCAGCGTGATCGGCAGGTCCATGCGGATATTGTCGCCTTCGCGGCGAAAGAAGGGGTGCGGGCCGACCTCGACCGTGACGATCCCGTCGCCGTCGCCGCCCGGCCCGGAATGGCCTTTGCCCTTGAGCCGCATCTGCGTTCCCGTCTCGACTCCGGCGGGCAGCTTGAGGCTGATCGCCTTGCCGTCGGCCAGCGTTATGCGCTGATCGCGGCCCGCGGCGGCATCGGTAAAAGGCACGGCGAGGCGATAATGGATGTCGGCCCCGCGCTTGGGCGGCGGAGGCGGCGGGCGTTGCCCGAACCCGCGCGGGCCTGCGCCGGCGCGCGAGCGGCCACCGCCGAACAGCCCTTCGAACAGGTCGCTGAGATCGAGGTCCTCCGCGCCCATCCCGCCGGCCCCCTGGTCGCGATAGCCGCCGCGCGCACCTCCGGGCCCGTAGTTCCCGCGAAAGCCGCGCGCACCGCCGCCACCGCCCATGCCGGCGAAGGGGTTGAGTGGATTGCCCTCGGCATCGATCTCGCCCCGGTCGAATCGCGCCCGCTTGTCCTTGTCGGAAAGCAGGTCATACGCCTTGGTCACGTCCGAAAAGCGCTCGGCGGCTGTCGGGTTGTCCTTGTTGCGATCGGGATGGAGTTCCTTGGCGAGCTTGCGATAGGCGCTCTTGATCTCCTTTTCGGAGGCGGTGCGCGCTACACCAAGTGTGCGGTAAGGGTCGGACATAGCGTGTTAGCTAGGTGCAACAGCGAGGCCGCGCAAGTTTGCGCGCGATGCAAGTTGCGGATGTTCGGGCAGGGGACGGCTCCCCCTTTCGCCCGCGGCGCGCCCGGCCTAAGGCCGGCTCCGCAGCCCGCCGGGCCCCGACCTGCGCGACGCCGTGCCCGTGGAACCGCTCCACGGGCCGCGGATTTCCTGTCCGGGGTCGCGCGCGATGCGGCTCTTGCCTTCCATACCAACAGATTGCCGGAACCATCGATGACCACTCCCGACACCCTCGACGATGCCCAGCTCGCCGACAGCGAGATTCCCTCCGGCGCCGATCCCTTCGTCCTGTTCGCGCAGTGGCTGGCCGAAGCCCAGGAAAGCGAAGTGAACGATCCCAACGCGATGGCGCTCGCCACTGCCACGCCGGACGGCGCGCCGTCCGTGCGGATGGTGCTCTTGAAGGGCCACGGGGCCAAGGAAGGCGCGGATTACGGCGTGATCGGCGGCGGCTTCACCTTCTTCACCAATGCCGGCAGCCGCAAGGGCGGGGAGATCCGGGCCAATATGCAGGCTTCGCTCCTGTTCCACTGGAAAAGCCTGCGCCGCCAGGTCCGCATCGAAGGCCCGCTGATCGAAGTCTCTCCGACACGCGCCGATGCCTATTTCCACTCGCGCCCCTACAAGAGCCAGGTCGGCTCGGCGGCGAGCGACCAGTCGCGTCCGCTCGACACGCGCCAGACCTATATCGACCGGGTGAAGGCGATCTGGGAGGAGCACGAGGCGGCGGGCCAGGTTCCGCGCCCGCCGGAATGGACCGGCTTCACCCTCTCGCCGCAGCGGATCGAGTTCTGGCGCGATCGCGACAACCGGCTCCACGACCGCCGCCTTTTCACCCTGTCGGGCGCGGGCGATGCGCTCGGCTGGACCGACACGCTCCTTTATCCGTGAGGCAACGCGCATGACCGACACGATCCCCTACTGGCACGTCGATGCCTTTGCCGCGCAGCCCTTTGCCGGGAACCAGGCCGCCGTCATGGTGCTCGACGAATGGCTGCCCGACGAGGTGCTCCAGCAGATCGGCGAGGAAAACAACTTCGCCGAGACCGCTTTCGTCGTGCGGGACCGGAGCGGCGAGGCGGACTGGGAGCTGCGCTGGTTCACGCCGACCGACGAAGTCGCGCTGTGCGGCCATGCGACGCTGGCGAGCGGGCACGTCCTCCTGTCCGACCCGGAGCGGTTCGGGCACGACCGCCGCGTCACTTTCCGCACCCGCAGGGCGGGTATTCTCGAGGTGGTCAAGGCCGACGCAGGCTACGAACTCGCGCTGCCCGTCACGCTGGTCGAGCGCGCCTCGCACCCCGACCTTCTCGGCGCGATAGGCTTTCGCGGGGAGGTGTTCCTCTCTTGGTACGGGGCCGAGCAGACCGCGATCGTCGCGATGCAGTCCGAAGCCGAAATCCGCGGGCTCGCCCCCGACATGACGGCCCTGCGCGGGATCGACCTCATGGCGATCTGCACCGCGCCCGCCGACGAGGGCAGCGATTACGACGTGGTCAGCCGCGTTTTCGTGCCCGCATGGGGCGTCGACGAGGACAGCGTGACCGGCAGCGCCCACGCCGCGCTCGCCCCGTTCTGGGCCGAACGGCTGGGCAAGCTCGAAATGCGCGCGCACCAGGCTTCGAGCCGCGGGGGCGACCTCACCATGCGGCTCGAAGGCGAAGGCAAGGACCAGCGCGCCTGGCTCGGCGGGCCTTGTGTCACGGTCGTCGAGGGCGCGTTCCGGCTCTAACGTTCGGGATAAAGCTCGATCACGTCGGCCGCCTGCTGGAGCATGGCGCGGCGCTGCTCGGCGTCCGAATGGCCCAGCCGCACGACTGTCAGCCGCCGGTCGGGGGCGACGAGGACATATTGCCCCATATGCCCGATCAGCGAGAAGAGCTCGTCGGAGGCGCGGTCGGGGAACAGCGGGTGCGGGAATTCGAGCCCTTCGACCGGGCGGTTGAGCCACGTTTGCAGGCCGTAATGCGGGCTCTTCGGGCTGGGGGTCGTCATCGCCTCAACCCAGCGGCTCGGCACGAGCTGCTCCCCGCCCGGCGCGCGGCCCCGGCGGCGCAGGAACTCGCCGAATTTCGCCCAGTCGCGCGCGGTCGCGTGCATCAGGCTCCCGCCGATCAGCGTGCCGGACGCATCGAATTCGGGGACCATCGAGGTCATGCCCAGAGGGCCGAAAAGCCGCGCTTCGAGGAAATCGGCCACGGCCTTGCGGCGCGCCTCGGGATCGTTGCTGTCGGTCAGCGCGTTCGCCGCGATATCGGCAAGGATCACGGTCGTGTTCGACGAATATTCGAACCGCTCTCCGGGCTCCGCCTCGAGCGGTTGTTCCTTGGCCCATTTCGCCATGTCGTCGCGCCCGTCGAGGAACAGCATCCGGACCTCGGAGGATTCGTAGGGCGGATCGCCCGATTCGGTGTGTCGCAGGCCGGAGCGCATCTGCAGCAGGTGGCGAAGCGTGATCCCCGCACGCGGATCGCCCGGGCGCTGCCACAGTTCCACGGGCGCGGGCTCGTCGAGCGCGAGCAGGCCGTCGGCGACCAGCATCCCGATCATCACCGCGGTCACCGTCTTCGCCATCGACCAGCTGACGAAGCGCGTCTCGGCGTCGTAGTCTTGCCCATAGCGTTCGGCGGCGAGTTCGCCGTTTGCCATTACAACGACCGCGCGCGTCTCACCGAGCCCGTCCATCATAAAAAGATCGTCGATCTCGCGGGCGAGCTGCTCCCTCGGCGCGCCCGCCTTGTCGGTCACGGCGGCGCGCGACTCGTCGGTCAGCGGCGCGGGCGAGGGCGGCGCGGAGGCTCCGCAGGCGGCGAGAAGAAGGGCTGGCGCGAGGCAGGCGGCGCGCCTAACAGGCTGGTCTCGAAACATCATCGCGCTCCCAATCCCCGAACCGGTCAGGCTTGGCAATGTCAAATTCGAAACGCTCTCTCGCATCGCGCCTCGGCGTGTGGTTCCTGCTGCTGGTGGTCGGCGGAGTTGCCGCCGCCGCGCTCGCCTATCGCGAACCGATCGAAGGCTATGCCGAAGTCGGGACCGCCTATGCTGCGCGGGTCGCCTGCTCATGCCGCTTCGTGGCCGGGCGGAGCCTCGAGGACTGCGCCAAGGACAAGCTCGCAGGCATGGAACTGGTCACGCTGGTCGACGACGAGCGGGCGAAAAGCGTCACCGCGCGCTTCCCGCTCGTAACCGACACCACGGCGACCTACCGCGAAGGCTATGGCTGCGTGCTGGAGCCCTGGGAGGGCTGAGTTTTAGGCGCGCACGGCTTCGGTCGCATCGATCCAGCCGCCGCCGACAACCCGCTCGCCGGCATAGATTACCGCCGCCTGTCCGGGCGCGACGCCGTATTCGGGCTGGGCGAAGCGGATGCGGATGGAGTTGCCGTTCCCCATCGCGCCTTCGATCGTCACGGGAACCGGCTTCGCCATCGAGCGGACCTTGGCGGTCAGGCCCTCGGCCGGCACGTCGCCGATCGCGTTCGTCTCGATAACCTCGGCGCTGGTCACAGCGAGCATCCGCTTCGGCCCGACGCGGACCTCGCGGCTCTCGGCATCGACGCCGATGACATAGAGCGGTTCGGGCTGGCCGCCTATGGCGAGACCCTTGCGCTGGCCGACGGTGAAATGGACGATGCCCTGATGCTCGCCCAGCTTCTCGCCCGTGGCGGCGTGGACGATGTCGCCCGGCGTGCCGCCCTCGGGGCGCAGCTTGGTGACGATCTTCGCATAATCGCCGTCGGGGACGAAGCAGATGTCCTGGCTGTCGGGCTTGGCCGCGTTCCTCAGCCCCGCCACCTCGGCCAGCTCGCGCACCTGCGTCTTGGGCAGGCCGCCGAGCGGGAAGCGAATGTAGTCGAGCTGCGCCTGCGTCGTCGCGTAGAGGAAATAGGACTGGTCGCGCGCCGGGTCCAGCGCGCGGTAGAGATGCGGGCCGCCCTCGGCAGGCACGCGGCGGACATAATGCCCGGTGGCGAGGCAGTCCGCGCCCAGCTCGCGCGCCATGCGGAACAGGTCGGTGAACTTCGGCCCCATGTTGCATCGGATGCAGGGCACCGGTGTGCGCCCGGCGAGGTATTCGTCGGCGAACTGGTCGACCACATCTTCGCGAAAGGCGCTTTCATGATCGAACACGTAATGCGCGATGCCGAGCCGATCGGCCACCGCGCGCGCATCGGAAATGTCGTCGCCCGCGCAGCACGCGCCCTTGCGCCCGGTCGCCGCGCCATAGTCGTAAAGCTGGAGCGTGATGCCGATCACTTCCGCCCCGCTGGCCGAAGCCAGGGCGGCGACGACCGACGAATCGACCCCGCCGCTCATCGCCACGACGATGCGGCTTTCGGCCGCCGGGCGGGGCAGGTCGAACAGCGAAGCGGCGTCGAGCCCTGCAAGCGGGCCGGCATCGAGGCGAGTGGCGGTGTCCATGGAAACGCGGGCGCATATAGTCACACGGCGCGTCTTTCGCCACCCCCGGCCGCGCTTCGCGCCGCGCGCCCTGCGCCGAGCGAGGTTATGAGATCGACAAGCGGTATTCCTAAGCGCTGGTAAATTCGGGTTTTACCACATCTTGAGAACCGCGCGTTAGAACGCAGCCCATGTTCGAAAAGGCCAACTCGATTATTCCCTTGGCGCAGTCCCGCCCGGAGGGTCGCGCGGGGCAGGACGCCCGGGCTCGTGAAGGCGTGGCCCGTTCCGAGGCCGGTGATCGGCCAGCACGGGGCGGCGAAGCCCTTCGCGCGATCGACTGGAGCGAGCTCAACGCGCGACTCGGCGCGGCGCGCGACCTGCGGCTGCTGCTGCGGCGCGATGCCGACCGGAATATCGAGGCCAATGCGGCCAGTTTCGGGGATGCGGCGGCGCGTTACTTTGCCGCTCTCGGACAAGGCGAACGACCTGTTAACCCTGATGATTTAGAGGCTCGCAAAGCCTCGGGCGGCATTCTTCGTGCAAGCGAAGGGGATGCGGCAACAGGCGATGCGAGAGACGATTGATGATTGAGAACCAGGACATCCGCCCCGCTCAGGTGATCGGCCCGCTCGGTGAGCCGCTGACCCTAGAGGACCTGCCTTCGCCCGATACGAAGCGCTGGGTCGTGCGGCGCAAGGCCGAAGTGGTCGCCGCGGTCAACGGCGGATTGCTCACCCTCGACGAGGCGCTGGAGCGCTATGGCCTGACGCTTGAGGAATTCGCCTCGTGGCAGCGCGCGGTGGACCGGGTGGGGATGCACGGCCTGCGCGTCACCAAGATCCAGTTCTACCGCGAGAAATACGAGCGGCAGCTCAACTTCTGAATTCCACCACCGCAAAGCCCGCCCGGCGGTGCGCCTGCCCGGTGCGCCGCCGGGCGCTTGCTTATGGGCGCGTGAGATCCTGCGGAAGCGGCTGCCGCGCGGGCAAGGCTGGAACCGACGCGCTCGTCCTTCGTCTAGGCTCCAAGTCATCAGTCGAACCGCGCATTGCCGCCGCGCGCGCGGCTCCCTATGTAGGTTGCGCAAGGTGCACTAGGCATATAATACACCATCAGATCGGCGGCTGCCCTCGCGGGTGGACGCGATCGGCCGGGGCATGACACGTGAAAAGCGATCGGCCGGTCTCGAGGGAAGCGCAATGAATTACGAGACGACCATCACGGCAGAGGCGGCGGACAGCGTTCCGGCCGAAGTCGCCGCGGGCGAGGGGACGCAGGAGTCCCCGCTGCTGCGCTGGCTGCTGATCGGCGGCGGCGGGCTGCTCGCCCTGCTGCTTGCGATCGCCGCCTACTTCGCGCTTGCGGGCGGCCAGCCGACTCCGGCTGCCGACGACAAGTCGCAGGCACCTGTGGTGAGCGTCGTCGTTCCCGGCCGCACCACGATCGAAGGCACGGTCGAGGTTCCCGGCACGATCGCCGCGCGGCGGCCCATGCCGGTCGGCGTCGCGGGCGAAGGCGGGCAGGTCCTGAGCGTGCGGGTCGATGCTGGCGACTGGGTGCGCGCGGGCGAAGTGCTCGCGGTGATCGATCGCTCCGTGCAAAGTCAGCAGGCAGAGGCGCAGGCCGCGCAGGTCGAGGTCGCGCGCGCCGATGCGCGGCTTGCCGAGGCCAATCTCGAACGTGCGCTGCAGCTGGTCGAGCGTGGCTTCGTTTCCAAGGCGGATGTCGACCGCCTGCGCGCCACGCGCGATTCGGCGGTCGCCCGGGTCCGCGTGGCCGAAGCGCAGCTCGAGGAATTGCAGGCCCGCAACGCCCGTCTCAACGTGATTTCGCCGGCCTCGGGCTATGTCCTCGAACGTAATGTGGAGCCGGGCCAGACGGTCGGGGCGGGCAGCGGCGCGCTGTTCCGGATCGCGAGCGGCGGCGAGATGGAAGTGCTCGCGCAGGTCAGCGAGGACCAGCTCGCGAGCCTTTCGGTCGGCATTCCGGCCTCCGTCGTGCCGAGCGGTTCGGACAAGGAGTTTTCCGGCCAGGTGTGGCAGCTTTCCCCGGTGATCGACCCGCAGACCCGGCAGGGCACGGCGCGCATCGCGCTGCCCTTCGCCCCCGAGCTGCGTCCCGGCGGCTTTGCCACGGCGCGGATCAACTCGGGCGCCGTGACCGCGACTCTCCTGCCCGAAAGCGCGGTGCTGGCCGACGATGACGGCGCTTTCGTCTATGTCGTCGACAACGAGAACAAGGCGCAGCGTGTCGGCGTGCGCACCGGCATGGTGACCGCCGACGGGATCGCCATCATCGAGGGCCTCGACGGGACCGAGGAAATCGTGCTCAAGGCGGGCGGCTTCCTCAATCCGGGCGAGACGGTGAACCCGCGCCGCGCCGGGCGGGAATGACGCTGGCCTGCCGACCGACACAGGCGCGCGCGGGCCGGCCGGGCAGTGCCGACTGACGAGTGCCAGGAAACGAGTGACTGACGAATGAGCCTCCGCAACATCTCCGCATGGTCGATTCGCAACCCGGTGATCCCGCTGGTGCTGTTCACCGCGCTGCTGATCGCCGGGATCGTCAGCTTCATGCGGATGGACGTGACCAACAACCCGGACGTCGATTTCCCGGCGGTGCAGGTCACCATCGTCCAGCCGGGCGCTTCGCCGGTCGAGATCGAGAACCAGATCACCCAGCGGGTCGAGGCCGCCGTGCGTTCGATCAACGGGGTCAATTCGATCCAATCGAGCGCGAGCGAGGGTTCGTCGGGCACGTTCGTCGAATTCGAGATCGGGACCGACCTGATCGAAGCGGTGAGCGAAGTGACGACCGCGATCGATTCGATCCGCGGCCAGCTGCCCGACGGCATCCTCGAACCGCGCGTGCAGAAGGTCCAGGTGGTGGGCGAGCCGATCGGCTATTTCGCGGTCGAGGCCGACGACATGACGATCGAGGAGCTGAGTTGGTTCATCGACGACACCGTCTCGAAGCGCCTGCTGAAGATCGACGGCATGGCCGAGGTCGAGCGCTTCGGCGGAGTCGACCGCGAGATCGAGGTGATCCTCGATCCCGCCAAGATCCAGGCGCTGGGCGTCACGGCCTCCCAGATCAACAACGTCCTGCGCCAGACCAATCTCGACGCGGCGGGAGGGCTTACCGAATTGGGCGGGACGCGCCAGTCGCTGCGCGTGCTCGGCAATGCCGAGACGGCCTATGAATTGTCGCAGCGCCAGATACAGCTCGGCGGCGGGCGCACAATCCGCCTCGCCGATATCGCCACCGTGCGCGACGGCTATTCGGAGCGCACCTCTCTGAGCGAGGTCAACGGCAAGGAAGTGGTCAACTTCCTGATGAACCGCGCGCGCGGCTCGTCCGACCTCGCCGTCTACGACAAGGCGCTCGAGGAAATGGAGGCGATGGAGCAGGAGATCGAGGGGATCGAATTCATCCCGCTCGGCACCAGCACCAATTATACGCGCGACCAGTACACCTCCTCGATCTGGGCGCTGGTCGAAGGCGCGCTGCTCGCGGTGGTGATCGTCTTCCTGTTCCTGCGCGACTGGCGCGCGACCTTCATCTCGGCGGTGGCGATCCCGCTGTCGGCGATCCCGACTTTCTGGTTCATGGACCTGCTGGGCTTCAATCTGAACTTTCTCTCGCTGCTTGCGCTTGCGCTTGTCGCGGGCGTGCTGGTCGACGATGCGATCGTGGAGATCGAGAATATCGTGCGCCATATGCGCATGGGCAAGTCGGCCTACCAGGCGAGCATCGACGCCGCCGACGAGATCGGCCTGCCGGTGGTCGCGACCTCCTTCTGCATCGTCGCCGTGTTCCTTCCCGTGGGCCTGATGCCGGGCGTTTCGGGCCAGTTCTTCCAGAACTTCGGCCTGACCGTGGTGGTCGCCGTGCTCATGTCGCTCGCGGTCGCGCGCATGGTGACGCCGCTGATGGCGGCCTATTTCCTCAAGGCCAAGGGCCACGGCGCGCACGGCGAGGGCGTCTGGATGGACCGCTACATGGCGGTGCTCGGCTGGACGCTCGACACCGGCAAGATGGCCGCGCGCCGCGCCGGGGTAGAGGGACCGCGTTCGCGCCTCGTCTATATCCTCGCGCTGCTGCTGACGGTGATCTTGCTGCTGGGCGTGACCGGCTTTGCGATGTTCATCGTGTTCGACCTGCTGACGAAGCTGAACGTGCCGGACCAGGTTGCGAGCGCAGTGTCGAGCGATCCCTACGGCCTCCTCTATCACCTTGTCGCCAAGACCTTCGAAGTCGTCATCGTGCTGCTGACCTCGGCCCTTGCCTTTGTCGCGGGCTTGGGCGTGTTCAAACTCGTCGAGCTTACCGCCAATGCCGGTGGGCGCTTCGGCAGCGGGATTCGCTACCTCACCGCGCGTTTCTACGACCACCGCGTGTGGATGCTCGGCGTGGGCTGGTTCTCGCTGCTCGTCACGATCCTGCTGTTCGGCCAGATCCCGGGCCAGTTCCAGCCGACCATCGACGACGAGAATTCCCGCGTCGAGATCGAGACCGTACCCGGCACGACGCTCGAGGAGACCAGGCGGATCGTGAACTCGGTCGCAGAACGGCTGTCCGAGGAACCCGAAGTCGAACGCCAGCTGCAGCGCATCCGCCAGGGCGCGAGCTCGTCGATCTTCGTCAAGCTCAAGGACGACCGCGAGCGCACCTCGATCGAGTTCGAGCGCGAGCTTGCCCCGGTCCTCGCGCAGATTCCCGATGCGCGCGTGCGCTTCCAGTCGCAGAGCGCGGGCTTCGGTTCGGGCCGCGACCTCACCATCATGTTGGCCGGGTCCGATCCCGACCTGCTCGAGGAAACCGCGCTCACCCTCGTCGAACAGATGAAGGAACTCGACACGCTGGTCGCGCCGCGCATCGCGGCCGACCTCAACCGGCCCGAGATCATCATCACCCCGCGTGAGAAGATCGCTGCCGATCTCGGCGTGACCACCGCAGCGCTGTCGCAGACGATACGCATCGCGACCTTGGGCGAGATCGAGCAGAACGCGGCGCGCTTCTCGCTTTCCGATCGCCAGATCCCGATCAAGGTCCGCCTCAGCGACGAGGCGCGCGGCGATCTCACCAATATCCGCAACCTGCCGGTGCAGACCGCGGGCGGCGGGTCGGTCCCGCTCGGCCGGGTGGCGACGATCGAGTTCGGCTCCGGCCCGACCACGATCCAGCGCTACAACCAGAGCCGCCGTGTGCTGATCGGAGCCGACCTTGCGAGCGGGGTGCTCAAAGGCGAAGCGCAGCAGCAGGTCGATGCCCTGCCGATCCTCCAGAACCTCCCGACCGGCGTGATCCGCGACGCGGTGGGCGAGGAGGAATGGCAGGCCGAGCTGATCCAGAACCTGATCGTCGCGATCATCTCGGGCGTGCTGCTGGTCTTCGCCGTGCTGGTGCTGCTCTACAAGCGGCTGATGAGCCCGCTGGTCAACATGACCTCGCTCGCGCTCGCACCATTGGGTGGCGTGCTGCTGATCTGGCTCGTAGGGATGCCGCAGTCGATGCCGGTCTATATCGGCATCCTGCTGCTGCTCGGCATCGTGTCGAAGAACTCGATCCTGCTGATCGACTTCGCGATCGAGGAGATGGACCGCGGCACGTCCAAGCTCGAGGCGATCATGGAGGCGGGTCACAAGCGCGCCCAGCCGATCGTGATGACCACCGTGGCAATGACCGCGGGCATGGTCCCGGTCGCGCTCTCGCTGTCTGGTGACGGGGCATGGCGCCAGCCGATGGGCATCGTCGTGATCGGCGGCCTGCTGCTCTCGACCCTGCTCACGCTGCTGATCGTGCCCGCGGGCTTCAGCCTTGCCGATGGCTTCGAGAAGCGCGTCGGCCCGTGGCTGCGCGAGCGGATGCTGACTTACCGCCCCGGCGACGACGGCCGCGCGGCTCCCCCGGCAAGCGGCGGCGAGCCGGTCGGTCCGCGCCCCGATGCGCCCGTTTCGGGCGGCTCGCCCGTGCCCGCCCGCCGTCTTCCGCCCGGGACCGAACCGGCGGAGTGATCGCAAGGGACGTGACGCGAGCGGCGTTCCGGCGCTATCGGTGCCTTCATGGCGAGCACTAGTCCCGGCTCCTATCCCTATGGCGGTGCGCCGCTGCCGCCCGACCGCGCGCGGCGGATGCGCTGGACCGCGACCGGAATGCTCGCTGCGATGGCGGCGATCTTCTTCACGACGCACGGCTTCGTCGGCAGCCACCCCGCATGGGGGTATGTCAATGCCTTCGCCGAGGCGGCGATGGTGGGCGGGCTGGCCGACTGGTTCGCGGTGACCGCGCTGTTCCGCCACCCCTTGGGCCTGCCGATCCCGCACACTGCGATCATCCCGCAGAACAAGGACCGGATCGCCGACACGATGGCGTCCTTTCTGCGCGAGAATTTCCTCACCCCCGCGGTCGTCGCGCGGCGAATGTCGAACATGAACGTCGCGCGCGCGATCGGCGATTTCCTCGTCGCCAGCCCCGAACGCGGGGGCGAGGACGCGCGCTCGCGCATCACGGCGGGCGCGGCGGAACTGATCGCGGAAGTGCTCGAATCGCTCGATCCCGACCGGCTCGGCAACCAGGTAAGGAGCGGGCTTGCGGGCCAGCTTGCCAAGATCGAGATCTCGCCGCTCGCAGGCCGCATGATCGAGAGCATGATGGCCGACAAGCGCCACCAGCCGCTGATCGACGGGCTGATCCGCTGGGCCGGGCTGACGCTGGAGGACAACGAGGACACGATCCGCGCGATCATCCACGAACGCACCTACCGTATCGTCCGCTGGATCGGGCTGGAGGACAAGGTGTCCGGTCCGGTGCTCGACGGGCTCTACAAGCTATTGGCCGAGGTGCTGGTCGATCCCGACCACCCGCTGCGCCACAAGGTCGAGGAAGGGCTGCAGAAACTCGCGCAGGACCTCCAGCACGATCCCGAAACGCGCGAGCGGGTCGAGGAACTGAAGCGCGAACTGCTCGAGAACCCGGCGGTCGCCGAATGGTGGATGGGCGTGTGGGAGCGTATGCGCCGCTCGCTGATCCGCCGCGCGCGCGACGCGGAAAGCGGGATGGGGGCGGAAATGCGCTCGACGTTGGCGGAGCTTGGACACGCATTGAAACAGGACGAGCGGTTGCAGGTCCAGATCAACCGCTTCGCCCGCCGCACCATGGTGGGCGTCGCGACTCGCTACGGCTCGCAGATCGTCACGCTGGTGTCGGACACGGTTAAGCGCTGGGACGCGACCACGATCACCGACCGGGTCGAAGGCGCGGTCGGACGCGACCTCCAGTTCATCCGCATCAACGGCACGCTGGTCGGCGGGCTGGTGGGGATGACCCTCCACTTCATCACGGGGTTTCTGTGACGCCGGCCGCGCCCGCGCTTCTCTACCTGATCGCGTAGGTGACGCGGGTCTCCCAGAAGGCCGGGACGGGATTGCCCTCGTCGTCCTTCGCCGGCTTGAAACGGGCGTGCTTGATGAGGTTGAGGCAGGCGGTCTCGTTGAAGCTCGCCGGGCCGGAGAAATCGGTCACCTCGCAGAAGCTCACGCGGCCCGTCTTGCCGACGGTGAGCCTTACGTTGACCGACCCTTCTTCCTCTTTCCTGAGCAGATGAGCGGGGTAATCCTCGATGATTTCCCGGACCCACGCCTCCTGCCCGTCGGGTTCGGGTGGGGTCCATCCGTCGGAGCCCTGCCCCTCGAGCCTGTCCGTCAGGTCGGCGGTGCAGGTGGCGAGATCGGCCATCGCCTTTCCGAAGCCGTCGAATTCGAGCGTGACCGGTTCGATGATCGCGCCTTCCATGTGCAGGCTTTCGATCCCTGAAAGCCGCTCGGCGACAAGCTTCTCGCTGACCCCCGTGTCTGAAGCGCTCGCCGCGGCGAGGTCGACCTCTTCGTCCGCGAGCGAAGCATCGGGCTCGATGAGATCGACCACCGGAAGCTCGGGGACCGCATCCATCGGCCGGACCCCGAACAGGACCAGCACGGGCCGCCCCGCGCTGCTGGTGACCTTGACGTAATTGCGCTCGGCCTTTCCCGCCTCTGCGAAGGCGAAGCGCACCGTCGGGCCGTAGGGGTCGCGCATCGGGCGGCCGATGAAGGTCAGGTTGACGCTCGGCCCCGGGCCGCCCTTGTCGATCCACAGCGTCACCGCGTCCTCGCCCGCGCCGAAATCGCGCGCGATGCGGCACTTGTCGTCGTATGTGCGCAATTCCCAGTCCGAAGCGGGCGCGAGTTCGAGAGTGCCGGCGGAGGCTGGCGCAGACGGCGCGAGCGCGGCCCCAGCGAGCGCCGCGAGCGCGAGCTTGTTCCTCTTCATGCTGTTCCCCCGTTCAGTCAGTTCATCGCATAGGTGATCGTGGTCGCGTAAAAGGAGCGCATCGGCGCACCCGTCGCATCGCGGGCGGGCTTGAACCGCGCCCGGCGCATTTCCCGGCAGACGGTGGGATCGAGGTGCTTCGCCTCGGTCGAGCGCTCGAGGTGGCAATCCTCCACCGTGCCATCGAGCCCGATGATCACGCGCATCCGGAAAACGGCCATCTCACCGCGCAAAAGGGCTTCGTCGGAGTAGGTCTGCATGATGCGCCGGACGATGTATTTCTGGTTCGTCCATTCGGGCGGGGCGTAGGCGCGATGCTTTTCGGCATCGAGGCCCCATTGCGTGAGCAGGTCGGACGTGCAGATATTGAGCGCCTGCAGCGGCTCGGCGAGATTGCCCGTTTCGAAACTGACGACCGTCTCGCCTTTCGCAACGACGATCCGCGCGGCCTCGCCCGCTGCGTCGAGATCGATACCGGCAGACCAGAGCGAGGGGCCTTCGTCGGCACTATCGGTGCTGCTTCCCTTGCTGTCGCCGAGTTTGAAACTGGTGAATATCAGCGCGTTGCCGAACCCCTCCACGAGCCCGTGTCCGTGGTCGTCGCTTTCGCGCATCGGTCTGCCGCTCCGGTGACCTACGGAAAGCCTCGGGGCGTTGTAGAAAGCCTTCATCTGCGACCCGGCCAACGTCAGTCCGAAGGCGCCCCCCGGCGCAGCCTGGTCGATCAGCAGGAGGTGCTTTTCCTCCTCATTGCCGAACAGGCCGGTCAGGCGGCAACGGTTCTCCCCGAAATCGAGATTCCAGGGGCCAACGGGGTCAAGCCGGATTGCCCCTTCGCGGGCGGCGAGATCGTCCGGGAAATCCTGCGCAAGCGCGGGGCTCGCGGCGAGGAAAGAGATCGCGAAGCCGAGCCACGCGGCATCCGGTAACGCCCTGACGTTCATGAAAAACCTCCGCCACGCATGGTAGCGGGGCGGAGGTCGTTCACAAGATTAAGTTTTTCTACAGGGGCTTAGAGCTCGTTCGTCAGCTCCGGGACCGCGTTGTAGAGGTCCGCGACGAGGCCGATGTCGGCGACCTGGAAGATCGGCGCGTCCTCGTCCTTGTTGATGGCGATGATGACCTTGGAATCCTTCATCCCGGCAAGGTGCTGGATCGCGCCGGAAATGCCGATCGCGATGTAGACTTCCGGGGCGACGATCTTGCCGGTCTGGCCGACCTGGTAATCGTTCGGGACATAGCCCGCATCGACCGCCGCGCGGCTCGCGCCGATCGCGGCGCCGAGCTTGTCGGCAAGCGGCGTGATGATCTGCTCGAAGGTTTCGCTGTCCTTGAGCGCGCGGCCGCCCGAGACGATGACCTTGGCGCTGGTCAGTTCGGGGCGGTCGCTCTTGGCGATCTCGCGGTTGACGAAGCTCGAGATGCCGGCGTCGCCCGGACCCGAGACGTCCTCGATCGACGCCGAGCCGCCTTCGGTCGCCGCCTTCTCGAACGCGGTCCCGCGCACGGTGATGACGAGCTTGGGATCGCTCGACTGCACGGTGGCGATGGCGTTGCCGGCATAGATCGGCCGGGTGAAGGTCTTGTCGCCTTCGACCGAGAGGATGTCGGAAATCTGCATCACGTCGAGATGCGCCGCGACGCGCGGGGCGATGTTCTTGCCCGAGGTTGTCGCCGGGGCGAGGAAGGCGTCGTAGCCTTCCATCACAGACGCGGCGAGCGGGGCGACGTTTTCGGCAAGACCGTGCTCGTAGGCGGCATCGTCGGCCTTCAGCACCTTGGTGACGCCCGCGATCTTGGCGGCGGCATCGGCCACCGCGCCGCAGTCCTTGCCCGCGACGAGCGCGTGGACTTCGCCCAGCTTCGACGCGGCGGTGACGACCGCGAGAGTCGCGTCATTGACGGTGGAATTGTCGTGTTCGACCAGAACCAGAGTGTTCATCTGTCTATCCCTTTCTAGCGCTTGCAGGCCCGCCTCAGGCGATGCCGAGCGCCTTGATCTTCTCGACCAGCGCGGCGACGTCCTCGACCTTTTCGCCCGCCTGCCGCACGGGCGGTTCGGCGACGTTGGTGGTCGTCAGACGCGGCGCGATGTCGACGCCGAAATCGGCCGGGGCCTTGGTGTCGAGCGGCTTCTTCTTCGCCTTCATGATGTTGGGCAGCGAAGCATAGCGCGGCTCGTTGAGGCGCAGGTCGGTGGTGACGATCGCGGGCATGGTGAGCTTGACCGTTTCGAGCCCGCCGTCGATTTCGCGCTTGACGGTGACGCTGTCCCCGTCGACCTCGACCGTGTTGGCGAAGGTCCCCTGCGGACGGCCCATGAGCGCGGCGAGCATCTGGCCGGTCTGGTTCGAATCGTCGCTGATCGACTGCTTGCCGAGCAGGATGAGGCCGGGCTGCTCGTCCTCGGCGATCGCCTTGAGGATCTTGGCCACGGCGAGCGGTTCGACCTCTTCATCGGTTTCGACGAGGATCGCGCGATCGGCGCCCATGGCGAGCGCGGTGCGGAGCGTTTCCTGCGCCTTGGCCGGTCCGATCGAGACGGCGACGACTTCCTCGGCCTTGCCCGCCTCTTTCAGGCGGATGGCTTCCTCGACGGCGATTTCGTCGAAGGGGTTCATGCTCATCTTGACGTTGGCGAGGTCGACGCCCGAGCCGTCGGGCTTCACGCGCGGCTTCACGTTGTAATCGATCACCCGTTTGACGGGGACGAGGATCTTCATCTGCGTTTCCTTTCCCTTTGGCCCGGTCCGCGCCCGGCGTTGCCTTTGGCGGAACGTGGCGAAAACTCTCGCGGCGCGCCCTAGCTGGCGTTTACGTAAACGTCAACCGAGGCGGCTGGTTCCGGGTCGCGCGCGAACCGGTGCAAGCGGGCCATGTCCTTGCGCTGGCCCGGTGCGAGGTCAAGTGCCCAATTTGCGTGGGAAGCGGCGAATCGTGCAGCTATGAAGGGCGAGCGCAAACCGGCGCGACGATGGGGAGGGCAGTATGGCGAAGGGCACATGGCTGGCAGCGCTTGCCGCGCTGGCGACGGCAGGAACTGGGCAGGCCGAGGAGCCGACGGAGACGCGGCTGGCGGTCGAGGGCGCGACGCCGCCGCCCGCGACGCTGGCGCAGGTGGACTGGCTCGTCGGGCAATGGGCCGGAACCGGGATCGGCGACGCCCCGGCGCAGGAGAACTGGCTCCCGCCCGCAGGCGGCACGATGGTCGGGACATTCGTCCAGCAGGACGAGGACGGCGAGGTGCGCTTCACCGAGCACGTCTATCTGATGGAGGAGGATGGCTCGCTGGTGCTCCGCCTCAAGCACTTCAACGCCGACCTTACCGGGTGGGAGGAGAAAGACGACATGGTCACCTTCCGCCTCGCAGCGATCGAGCCGTGCGCGGCCTTCTTCCACGGCTTGACCCTGCGCTGCGCCGACCCCGCGAAGCCGGGCGAAGGGCTCGTGGCGGCGGTGCGGATGGAGTCGGGCGAGGAACTGGTCTTCCGCTACGAGCCGATCGGTCGGCGGAAGGCGGAATAAGCCGTCTCGGTCGCGCCAGCGACCGCAAGGGCAAGCGCCCGCCCCGCAGATGCCCGCCGCGCGAGCGGCGCAGCAGCACCGAGGGGGCCCGCCCGGACGGGCGGGCCCTATCGGTTACGCCGCCTGCTTCACCTCGGCGACGATCTTGCGCGCGGCATCGCCGAGGTCGTCGGCGCTGACGATGGCGAGGCCCGAATTGTCGAGGATTTCCTTGCCCGCCTCGACATTCGTGCCTTCGAGCCGGACCACCAGCGGGACCTGCAGGTTCACGTCCTTCGCCGCCTGCACGATGCCGTTGGCGATCACGTCGCACTTCATGATCCCGCCGAAGATGTTGACGAGGATGCCTTCGACCGCCGGGTCCTTGAGGATGATCTTGAACGCCGCCGTGACCTTTTCAGTGGTCGCCCCGCCGCCGACGTCGAGGAAGTTCGCCGGGAAGGCGCCGTTCAGCTTGATGATGTCCATCGTCGCCATGGCGAGGCCTGCGCCGTTGACCATGCAGCCGATGTTCCCGTCGAGCTTGATATAGGCGAGGTCGTATTCGCTCGCCTCGACCTCGGAGGGGTCTTCCTCGGTCTCGTCGCGCATTTCCGCGATGTCCTTGTGCCGGAAGAGCGCGTTCGAATCGAAGCTCATCTTCGCATCGAGCACGGTCAGCTTGCCGTCCTCGGTTTCGACCAGCGGGTTGATCTCCAGCATCGAGGCATCGGTCGCCATGAAGGCTTCATAGAGCTGCTTGGCGAGTTTCTGCGCCTGCTTGTTGAGATCGCCTTCCAGCTTCAGCCCGAAGGCGAGCGAGCGGGCATGGTGCGGCATGAAGCCCTGGGCGGGGTCGATCGTGATCGTCGTGATCTTCTCCGGGGTGTCGTGCGCGACCGCCTCGATGTCCATCCCGCCTTCGGTCGAGGCGACCATCGCGACGCGCCCCGTCGCGCGGTCGACCAGCAGGGAGAAGTAGTATTCCTTGGCGATGTCGACCCCGTCGGTTACGTAGAGGCGGTTCACCTGCTTGCCTTCATCGCCGGTCTGCACGGTTACGAGCGTGTTGCCGAGCATTTCCTTCGCGTGGGCCTCGACTTGCTCGAGGCTCTTGGCGAGCCGCACGCCGCCCTTCGCGTCCTCGCCCAGTTCCTTGAACTTGCCCTTGCCGCGGCCGCCCGCATGAATCTGCGCCTTCACCACGTAGAGCGGTCCGGGCAGCTTCTTCGCCGCCGCGACGGCTTCCTCGACGCTCAGCGCCGCGTGACCATCCGGCACCGCGATGCCGTGGGCTTTCAGGAGTTCCTTGGCCTGGTATTCGTGGACGTTCATCAGCTTTCGATCCCTTGTTCGTGTCGCTCGCGAGGTTGCGCGGGGCCTAAGCACGGATCGCCGCGCTTGAAAAGTGTCTCTCTTCCGGCCAAGCGGGATGAGCGTTTCATCCCCCGCCAACACCCCGTTTTCGAAGACCGCCGAAGTGATAGACAGGAACCGCTTTACCGAGATCGTCCGCGAGGCGGGCCGGATCGCCCATGCCCGCTGGCCGGGTGCGGGACACCGGCTTGAAAGCTGGGACAAGTCGCCCGGCAACCCTGTGAGCGAGGCCGATCTCGAGGTCGACCGTTTCCTCAAGCGCGAGCTCGGTCGGCTGCTGCCTGCTGCCGCATGGCTGTCGGAGGAAACCGCCGACGACAAGCAGCGCACCCGCAGCGGGCTTATCTGGGAAGTCGACCCGATCGACGGGACGCGCGATTTCGTGCGGGGGCGGAGCGGCTGGGCGGTGTCGGTCGCGCTGGTGAACTCGGGCAGGCCGCTGATCGGGATGCTGGTCGCGCCCGCGCGGGGCGAGGAATGGTGTGCGGTGGCCGGGCAGGGGGCGACGCTCAACGATGCGCCGCTCAGGGCCAGCGCGCGCAGCGAGTTCGCGGGCGCGCGCGTGCCGGTCGACCGGTTGCCGGACGAGGATTCAATGCTGGTCGCAGTCGAGAAACCCAATTCGATCGCGCTCAGGATCGCAATGGTCGCCGACGACCGCGCCGACCTCGTCGCGACCCTGCGTTGGGGCTTCGAATGGGACATCGCCGCCGCCACCCTGATCGCGCGCGAAGCAGGCGCGCGGGTGAGCGATGCCTTCGGTCGCCCGCTCGATTACAACAAGCACGACCCGCGCGATTTCGGCGTGCTCGTGTGCGCGCCGGGCATCCACGAGGCGGCGGTCAAGCACCTCGCCAAGCGGGCAGCCCAGCTCAAATGAAAGGGCGGGCGGCACCGTCGTGCCCGCCCGCCCGCAAATCGATCCGCGCCGAATTCAATTGCCGCGCGCGGCGTTCACGTCGTCCTGCGAGATCGGGATGATCTTGATCTCGACCCTGCGGTTGAGCGGCTCGGCCACGCCGTCCGCGGTCTTGACCCGCAGGTAGTCGTATTGCTCGCCATAGCCCTGCGTCGCGATGCGGCTGCGCGCCACGCCGCGCGCGGCGAGGTAATCGGCGACCGCCTGCGCGCGCTGTTCGGACAGGCGCTGGTTGAGCGCGTCGGAGCCGGTGGTGTCGGTGAAGCCGTACACGTCGATCAGGCTGTTGGGATATTCGAGCAGGTTCTGCGCCACCGCGTTGAGCGTGTCGTAGAAACCGGGATTGATCTGGGCCGATCCGGTCGCGAAGGTCACGCCGTCGGGCATCCGCAGCAGGATCGCTTCCTGGTCGCCGACTTCCTCGACTTCCACGCCGGTGCCTTCGGTCAGTTCGTCGAGCTCGCGGATCTGGTCGTCATACTGCTTGCCGATGACGGCGCCCGCGCTGCCGCCGATCCCGGCGCCGATGATGCGCGCGGCATCGCCGCCGATCGCGCCGCCGAGCAGGTAGCCCAGCGTGCCGCCGATCCCTGCGCCGATCGCCGTGCGCGACGCCTTGCGCTCGCCCGTGTTGGGGTCCGTGACGCAGCCGCTCGTCCCGATCAGGGCGAGGGCAGCCGTGCCCGACAAAAGGATCCGTGATACTTTCATTATTGTCCTCCACTTTTCGGCACGCGCCGCGCGGCCTTCGCGTGGCGCATCCTTCCCTAACAAGGCGCGGAACAGCCCCCTTGTTCCGCATCGCGTCCCCCGGATGCGCGACCGGGGGCGAGAGCCGACCGGACGGGCAAGAGCTACGATAACCCCGGAAATCCGCCAATGACAGAGGTTTTGCGCCCCTGTGCGCTTTTGCCCGCTGGCATGGCCCTGCAATTGTGCTAGCGCTTTGCGTCGTGACCCCGTTTCCCTGGCCAGAACTCCTGATCATCGCCGGGCTGATCGTGCTCAACGGCGTCTTCGCCATGTCCGAGCTGGCGATCGTTTCGGCCCGGACCTCGACCCTCAAGGCGAAGAAGGACGAAGGATCGAGCAGCGCCGAAGTGGCGATGGCGCTCGCGGCGGAGCCGGGCAAGTTCCTCTCGACCGTGCAGGTCGGCATTACCCTGATCGGCATCCTCAACGGCGCGTTCTCGGGCGCAAGCCTCGGATTGCCGGTGGCCGAGCGGCTCGCCTTTCTCGGCGTGCCCGGTGACATCGCGGAGGAACTCGGCTTCACGCTGGTGATCGCGCTGACGACCTATTTCACCATCGTCGTGGGCGAACTCGTGCCGAAACAGCTCGCCCTGCGCGCGGCGGTGCCGATCTCACTCGTCATGGCGCGGCCGATGGACTGGCTCGCGCGGATCGCGGCGCCGCTGGTGTGGGTGCTCGACAAGTCGTCGGCCGCGATGATCAAGCTGTTCGGGATCACCTCCAAGGGCCAGTCTTCGGTGACTTCCGACGAATTGCGCATGATCCTTGCCGAGGCGACCCGGTCGGGCGTGATCGAGGCCGAGCAGCACCAGATCCTGACCGGCGTCGTGCGCCTTGCCGAGCGGCCCGTGCGCGAGATGATGACGCCGCGCACCGAAGTCGACTGGATCGATGCCGATGCCGACCGCGACCAGATCCGAGAAGCGATCGCGGGCAGCCCGCATTCGGTCCTGCCGGTCGCCGAAGGCTCGCCCGATGCGATCCTCGGCCTCGTCAAGGTGCGCGAGGTGCTCGCCCGGATGGTCGAGGGCGAGGCGGTTTCGATCCGCGACATGATCCGCCGCGCAGAAGTCGTGCCCGACCAGCTCGATGCGATGGACGCGCTGAGAGTCCTGCAGGGGGCCGACATCGCGCTCGCGCTGGTGCACGACGAATACGGCCATTTCGAAGGTGTGGTCACGCCGGTCGACCTGCTCACCGCGATTGCCGGCGACTTCGCGAGCGACCGCGAGGAAGGCGACAGCCCGCAGGTCGTCGAACGGGCCGACGGATCGTTGCTGGTGTCCGGTGCGCTGTCGGCGGACGCTCTCGCCGACCGGCTCGGGCTCGAATACGGCGAGGATCGCGAATTCGGGACCGCGGCGGGTTATGTCCTGTCGGTGCTCAAGAAGCTCCCGGTCGAGGGCGAGGCTTTCACCGACCAGGGCTGGCGCTTCGAAGTGATCGACATGGACAACCGTCGCATCGACAAGCTGCTGGTGAGCCGCGTCGAGGAAGCCGAGGACAGCTGAGCGACAAGATTTGAGGGCTGGTTGCATCGGCCTGCACAGCAGGCCGCAAGCGCGACCGCGCGCCCGCAGCGATGCGACCTTCAGGTCGCGTGAGCGAGGAAAGGTGCGCCCGGATGGGCGCACCGCATCAAGAAGGAATCAACGTCTGCGCGTTCTGACCGTCGCCTTCGGGAGCGGCGATGATGTCGCGGGTCACGCGACCCTTGGCGACCGTGTTGGTCTTTTCATCGCCCGCCTGCGAGCGGATGCTCGGTGCGGCGCTGCCGGCGCGGTTCAGCGCCGTGCTCTCGATCTCGCTGCGCGGGGCTGGGCCGCCGAACAGGGCTTCGAGCGCCTGCTCCGCCGCGGTGCCTTCGGCCGGGCGCGGGGCGCCGGGCTCGGGCGGGGAGAGGCTGAAATCGGGCGGCACGACAAGCGGCGCCTGGCGCTGCACGGCGAATTCGTCGGGCCGGTCGCGGTTGAACAGCCCGCCGCCGCCGCACGCGGCGAGCATCGCGCTTCCCGAGGCAAGCAGGATGGCGGTCTTGAGGTTACGCATGGTCATTGCTCCGTCTCGCCCGCTTCGAGCGGGCGCGCTTTCTCGCCGTTGTCGTCCTTCTCGCGCACCAGCAGGCTGCGGGCAAGGATAATGACGACGCCGATGGTGATCGCGGCATCGGCGATGTTGAAGATGAGGAAGGGGCGGAAAGTCCCGATGTGGAAATCGGCATAGTCGATGACGTAGCCGAGATCCCAGCGGTCGACGATGTTCCCGATCGCCCCGCCGAGGATCAGCGCCAGCGCGGCGATGTCGCCGAGCTTCCTCTCGCGCATCATCCACACGAACACGACCAGCGCGATTCCCGCAGTGAGCAGGACCAGCAGCCAGCGCATCTCCATGTTGGTCGCCTGCAGCATCCCCAGCGAGACGCCCCGGTTCTCGGTATAGGTGAGGTCGAAAAAGGGCAGCAGGTCGATGTGCCGCACCTCACGCAGCGCGAGCGGGCCGATGACGAGCCACTTCACCGCCTGGTCGATCGCCGCGATGAACGCGGCAAGGCCCAGCCCGATCAACCGGTTGCGAGTGGCGGGAGGGTTCACGCCGCCGTCTCGTCGAGCTGCGCGACGACATCGGCGCAGCGCCCGCACAGCGCGCCGTCCTCGGGCACGTCGGGGAGCAGACGCCAGCAGCGGCCGCACTTGTTGTCGCTGGAGCGGGTCACGGTCACCTCGTCGCCCTGCCCGCGGGTCACTGTCGCGCTGATGAACAGTTCGGCGAGCTGTTCGTCTGTGATGCCTTCGGGCACGGCGGAGGCGGGGACGGTGACGGCGGCCTCGTTGCTCGACCGGATCACCTTTTCGCGCCGCAGCGGTTCGATCGCTTCGGTGACTCGTTCGCGCAGCGCGCGCAATTGCTCCCACTTGCCACGGTCGGAGGTGACGCTGGGCACGCTCGGCCATTCGAGCAGGTGGACGCTGCCGCCCTGCTCGCCGTCCTGCGGGTAGCGGGTGAGCCAGACCTCTTCCGCCGTGTGCACCAGAACCGGCGCGGCGTAGCGCACGAGCGAGTGGAACAATAGGTCGAGCACGGCGCGATAGGCGTTGCGCGTGTCCGAATCCGGTCCGTCGCAATAGAGCGTGTCCTTGCGGATATCGAAGAAGAAGGCCGAGAGGTCCTCGTTGCAGAAATCGACCAGCAGGCGGGTGTACGCGTTGAAGTCGTATTCCTCCGCCGCGCGCCGCAGCTTGCCGTCGAGCTCCGACAGCAGCGAGAGGATGTAGACTTCGAGTTCCGGCAATTCGCCCACGTCGCTGAAATCGCCGATCCACCCGTCGAGCGCGCCGAGCAGGTAGCGGAAGGTGTTGCGCAGGCGGCGATACTGGTCGCCCACGCCCTTCAGGATTTCGTCCCCGATGCGGTGGTCGGCGGTGAAATCGACGCTGAGCGCCCACAGCCGGATGATGTCCGCGCCGTATTGCTCCATGACCTTGAGCGGATCGACCGTGTTGCCGAGGCTCTTCGACATCTTCATGCCCTTGGCGTCCATGGTGAAGCCGTGGGTGAGGATCGCGTCATAGGGCGCGCGGCCGCGCGTGGCGCAGCTTTCGAGGAGCGAGGACTGGAACCAGCCGCGATGCTGGTCGGAGCCTTCGAGGTAGAGGTTGGCGGGCCACTGGAGGTCGGGCCACTTGCCGCTTTCGAGGACGAAGGCATGGGTGCAGCCCGAATCGAACCAGACGTCGAGGATGTCCATGACCATCTCGAACTCGTCCGGGTCGTGGTCGGGGCCGAGGAATTCGGCCTTGCGGCTCTCGTCCCACGCATCGACGCCGCCTTCGCGGATCGCGGCGATGACGCGGGCGTTGACCTCCGGGTCCTGCAGGTAGGTCCCGTCGGGACGGACGAAGAGCGTGATCGGCACGCCCCAGGCGCGCTGGCGCGAGAGCACCCAGTCGGGCCGGCCTTCGACCATCGAGCCGATCCGGCGACTGCCGCGCGCGGGGGTGAAGTCGACCCGTTCGATTTCGGACAGGGCGCGCTCACGCAGGGTCCCGCCGCCTTCAAGCGGCTTGTCCATCGGCACGAACCATTGCGCGGTGGCGCGGTAGATCACCTTCGCCTTGGAGCGCCACGAATGGGGGTAGGAGTGTTCGTAATCCGCGCTCGCCGAAAGCAGCGCCCCTGCTTCGCGCAGATCGGAGCAGATCGGCCCGTCGGGGGCATTGAAACCCGCATTGATGACCGCGCGGCGGCGTTCCTTGCCCTCGTCGTCGAGGTCGCCCGCGCCGAGCCACGGCCAGTCGTCGCGATAGCGCCCGTCGCCCATCACGGCGAAGACCGGGTGGATGTCGGCGGTCTTGCACAGCTCGAAATCGTCCTCGCCGTGGTCGGGCGCCATGTGGACGAGGCCGGTGCCGGAATCGGTGGTGACGAAGTCGCCCGCGAGCATCGGGCGCGGCGTCGCGTAGAACCCGCCGAGATGGTGCATCGGGTGGCGGGCGACGGTGCCGGCGAGGTCTGCGCCTTTGAAGCGAAGCTTGGGCTCTTTGAAGATCATGACGCCGCTAGTCGCGGCGCTCGACAGCCGTTTCTCAACTTCAGCGACGAGGTCGCAAGCAAAGACCAGAAAGTCAGGCTCGTTTACGTTGTCGTTGTCCGAATAGTAGACTTCGAAGAGGCCATAATCGATGTCCGGCCCATAGGCCAAAGCCTGGTTCACCGGGATCGTCCACGGCGTCGTCGTCCAGATCACCGCGTGCGCGCCCACCAGTTCGGGGATCGGCGACTCCACGATCTCGAACGCCACGTCGATCTGGGTCGAGGTGATGTCCTCGTATTCGACCTCCGCCTCGGCCAGCGCGGTCTTTTCGACCGGGGACCACATCACCGGCTTCGCGCCGCGATAGAGGTTGCCGGCCTCGGCGAACTTCATCAGCTCGGCGACGATGGTCCCTTCGGCCTCGTAATCCATCGTGAGGTAGGGGTTTTCCCAGTCGCCCAGGAGGCCGAGCCGCTTCAGCTGCCCGCGCTGCACGTCGACCCAGTGCTGCGCGTAGGCGCGGCATTCGGCGCGGAATTCAGGCCGGGGGACGTCGTCCTTGTTCAGTTTCTTCTTGCGGTACTGTTCCTCGACCTTCCATTCGATCGGCAGGCCGTGGCAATCCCAGCCGGGAACATAGGGCGCGTCCTTGCCCATCAGGCTCTGCGAGCGCACCACCATGTCCTTGAGGATATGGTTCAGCGCGTGGCCGATATGCATCTCGCCATTGGCGTAAGGCGGGCCGTCGTGGAGGATGAACTTCTCGCGGCCCTTCCGCGCCTCGCGCAGTTTCGCGTAGAGGTCGATCTCTTCCCAGCGCGCCTGGATGCCCGGTTCCTTCTGCGGAAGGCCGGCTTTCATGGGGAAATCGGTTTTGGGGAGGAAAACCGTATCCTTGAGGTCGCGCTTGGTTTGGTCGGTCATGGCGCAAGCGCGCTTAGAAGCCGCCGCGCCTCGGCGCAATCCTTCTCCATCTGGTCGGTCAGCGCCTCGAGAGTGTCGAACTTCGCCTCGCCGCGCAGGAAGTGGTGGAAGGCGACTTCGATCTCCTGCCCGTAGAGATCGCCCGAGAAGTCGAAGAAGTAGGGCTCGAGCAGCTCCTTGGGCGGTTCGAACTGCGGGCGGATGCCGATATTGGCCGCGCCTTTCAGCACCTCGCCGGTCTGCAGGATCTTCCCCGTCACCGCATAGATCCCGTATTTCGGGCGCAGATACTTGTCGATCGCGAGGTTGGCGGTGGGATAGCCGATCGTGCGCCCGCGCTTGTCGCCGTGCTCGACGATGCCGCGGATCGCAAAGGGGCGGGTGAGGAGGTCGGCGGCAAGTTGCGGGTCGCCTTCGCGCAGCGCCTCTCGGATCCGGCTGGAGGAGACGATCCCGTCCTTCTCGACCGCCTCGACCACGCGCGATTCGAGGCCGAGTTCGCCGCCCAGCGAGCGCAGGAGGTCGACATTGCCCTTCGCGCCCTTGCCGAAGGTGAAATCGCCCCCCGTCACCACGCCATGCGCGCCGAGCCGGTCGATCAGGATGGTGCGGATGAAATCCTCGGCCGTGGTCCCGGCAAGGTCGGCGTCGAAATGGAACACCAGCATCGCCGTCGCGCCTGCGGCGAGGTAGAGTTCCTGCCGCTGTTCGAGCGTGGTGAGGCGGAACGGCGGCACGTCGGGCTTGAAGAAGCGCACCGGGTGGGGGTCGAAGGTCGCGATGATCGAAGGCCGGCCCTCCGCGTGCGCCCAGCGGATCGCCTCGCCCGCGACCGCCTGATGGCCGCGGTGGAAGCCGTCGAAATTGCCGAGCGCGATCACCGCGCCGCGCAAGGGTGCGGGGACGGGATCGCGGTGATCGAGCCAGCGCATCAGGAGGTTCCCCTTTCGGCGCGCTCATAGGTCAGGAAGGCGTAGGCGGGAAGGTCACCTTGAGCCGGATGCTCTTCGCGGTGGACGACTTCCCAGCCCGCGCCGGGCGCGGACATGAAGGTGTCGCCGTCGAATTCGGCGTGGATCTGGGTCAGTTCGATCCGGTCGGCATGGTCCATGAACACGTCATAGATCGCCGCCCCGCCGATCACCGCGATCGCTTCGGGATCGTCCTTGTGGGCGAGGGCCAGTGCGTCTTCGACCGACGGTGCGACCTCGGCGCCTTCGCTGTCCCACCGCTCGCGCCGGGTGAGGACGATGTGGCGGCGCCCCGGCAGCAGGCCCGGCAGGCTCTCGAAGGTCTTGCGCCCCATGATCATCGGCTTGCCCATGGTGAGCGCCTTGAACCGCTTGAGATCGGCGGGCAGGTGCCAGGGCAGGCTGCCGTCCCGGCCGATCGCGCCGTTTTCGGCGCGCGCATAGATCAGGACCACCGGAGCGCTCACGGAAGGCGCGCGCCCACCCGCGTGACGTGGCCCATCTTGCGCCCCTCGCGCGCCTCGCACTTGCCGTAGAGGTGGAGGTGCGGCTCGCCTTCCTCGGCGAGGATTTCGTGCGCAGCGAGCGCCTGCTCTCCGACGATGTTGCGCATATCGATGCTGGCGAAGCGCGTCGCGGTCTCTCCCAGCGGCAGGCCGCAGATCGCGCGGACGTGGTTCTCGAACTGGCTCGTGGCCGCGCCCTCGATCGTCCAATGGCCCGAATTGTGGACCCGCGGGGCCATTTCGTTGAAGACCGGCCCGTTTTTCGTGGCGAAGAATTCGAGCGTGAGGACGCCGACATAGGCGAGCGCGTCCGCGACCTTGCCGGCCAGTTCGCGCGCGGCTTCGACCTGCTCTTCGACAATCGCCGGGGCAGGCAGGACCGACTGCACCAGCATCCCGCCTTCGTGGGTGTTGGCGGTCGAATCCCAGAACCGGATCTCGCCGTCCGCCGCGCGCACGAGGATGACCGAGAATTCCGCCTCGAAATCGACGAAGCCTTCATAGATGCACGTCCGCCCCGGAAAGCGCACGCCCTGCGCCTCGCTTCCGCCCTGCACGCGCCACTGACCCTTGCCGTCATAGCCGTCGCGCGCGGTCTTGAGGATGCCGGGCGTGCCGATGCGGTCGAGCGCACCGGCGAAATCCTCGTCGCTTTCCACCCGCAGGTGCGGCGCGGCGCGGCCGCCGAGATCCTCGACGAAACGCTTTTCCGCGAGCCGGTCCTGCGCCACTTCGAGCGCGCGGGGCGCGCAGGCGAGACGCGCCGCCGGGATGCGCTCGACCGCCGACACGGGGACGTTCTCGAACTCCCATGTCACGACATCGCACTTCGCGGCGAAGGCCGAGAGAGCCTCGCGGTCGGCCCAGTGGTTCTCGAAGAAATCGGCGCAGGCGTCGGCCGCGACATTATCGCCTGCCGGCGCGTATCCGATGCAGCGATAGCCGAGCTGCATCGCGGACATCGCCATCATCCGGCCGAGCTGCCCGCCTCCGAAGATGCCGATGGTCGAGCCGGGGGGGAGGGGGGCGCTTTCCGCCATCAGTCCTGCGGCACCTCGCCCACGGCGGCGCTGCGCGCGGCGCGCCAGTCCTGCAGCCGTTCGGACAGGTCCTCGTCCTTCAATGCGAGTATCGCCGCAGCCATCAGCCCCGCATTTGTCGCTCCGGCCTCTCCGATGGCGAGCGTGCCGACCGGAACCCCGGCGGGCATCTGGGCGATCGAAAGCAGGCTGTCCATGCCATTGAGCGCGCGCGACTGCACCGGCACGCCGAGCACAGGCAGGTGCGTCATGCTTGCGATCATGCCCGGCAGGTGCGCCGCCCCGCCCGCGCCCGCGATGATGACGTCGAAGCCTTCGCCCTCCGCACCTTTCGCAAAGGCGCTCATCCGGTCGGGCGTGCGGTGGGCGGAAACGATCCGCGCCTCGTGTGCGACCTCGAGCTCTTCGAGCACTTCGGCGGCGCATTTCATGGTCGGCCAGTCCGACTGGCTGCCCATCACGATCGCGACCTTGCCCCCCGTCTGCGCTGCCATCAGCTGTCCTTCAGGTAGTAGCGTTCGCCGGGCACCATGTCCTCGTCGAAGTCATAGACGATCGGCTCGCCGGTCGGAATTTCGAGCCCGGTGATGTCATCGTCGGAGATGTTCGAGAGGTGCTTGACGAGCGCGCGCAGCGAGTTGCCGTGGGCGGAAATGATGACCGTCTCCCCGCTTGCAAGGACGGGCAGGATGTCGCTTTCCCAATAGGGCAGCACCCTTTCGATCGTGAGCTTGAGGCTTTCGGTGTAGGGCACGTCGATCCCGGCATAGCGATCATCCGCGCCCGGATCGAACTCGCTGCCCGGCTCCATTTCGGGCGGCGGCACGTCGAAGCTGCGGCGCCAGATATGGACCTGCTCGTCGCCGTGCTTGTCGCGGGTTTCCTGCTTGTCGAGCCCGGTCAGCCCACCGTAGTGCCGTTCGTTGAGCCGCCAGTCCTTGACCTCGGGAATCCAGAGCCGCCCGGCGTATTCCAGCGCGAGGTGCAAGGTCTTGATCGCGCGAGTCTGGAGCGAGGTGAAGGCGCGGGTCGGAAGCACGCCCTTTTCGCGCATCAGCCGGCCGGCTGCCTTCGCTTCCTCGACGCCCTTCTCGGTGAGGTCGACGTCCCACCACCCGGTGAAGCGGTTCTCGAGGTTCCACTGGCTCTGGCCGTGGCGCACTAGGATCAGCTTGGGCACGGAAACTCTTGCTCCTGTCTCGTCGGGGAGCGCGTGTGGTTAGCTTTGCGCGTCCGGCTTGGAAAGCCCGTTGTCGCGCGATTCGCTCGCCGGTTCGGCCGATTGCGCGCGGGCTTGCGCCTTTCGCCGCCGCAGGTTCTCGCGCAGCTTGGCCGCCAGGCGCTCCTCACGCGACATATTCTTGCGCGTTTCTTCACTCATGCCTAACGCCTTGGCTTTAGGAGCGTCCGGGTTCAAGCCCTGCGCTCAAACAGCGAAGCGATAGCGCAACAAGAGCGTTGACAATGTGTGTCCGCGCGACAATAGCGCGCGCCTGCCCGCAACCGGCAATGGTTACGCTGCTGTAGCTCAGTGGTAGAGCGCACCCTTGGTAAGGGTGAGGCCGGGAGTTCAATCCTCCCCAGCAGCACCATATTTTCTTTCTGCGCTTACCCATCCGGGCGAGCATCCTCGGCGCGGTTCCTCCATTTCGCTTCGCTCCATTCCGGGCGCCTGCGGGCGGCCGGTCGGCCTTGCGGTCGCTGCGCGACCGTTCGAGCCGGGCGACGCATCACTTTTCTTCGCCCCCACACTTTTGACGATACGCCCGGCACGCGGGCTTCGCTATCCCATCGGCAATCATTCACCGCATGGGAGAGGTGCGCCATGGATCTGGGACTCAAGGGCAAGAAAGTCATCATGAACGGCGGGGCGCACGGGCTCGGCCTTGCCTCCTTGAAGCTGTTCGCCGCCGAGGGCGCGGATGTCGCCTTTTTCAGCCGTAAGGAAGACAAGATCGAGGCCGCCAAGGCCGCGATCGACGCCGCCGGGCCGGGCAAGGTCTTCGCCGAGGTCTTCGACATGAACGACGGGCCCGATGCCTACAAGGCGTGGCTCGAGAAGGCCGCGAAGGAGCTGGGCGGCTGCGACATCTTCATCCATACCGCCTCCTCCTCGGGCACGGGCGGGACCGGCGACTGGCAGGCGACGCTCGACATGGACATCATGGGCGCGGTCAACGGGGTCGAGACGCTCACCCCCATGCTGGCCGAATCGGATGCCGGGTCGATTCTTTTCATGAGCTCGACCGCCGCGCTCGAGACCTTCATCGCCCCGCAGGCGTTCAACGCGATGAAGGCCGCGCTCATCACCTACGGCTCGCAGCTTTCGCAGGCGCTCGCGCCGCAGGGCATCCGGGTCAACACCGTCTCGCCCGGCGCGATCTATTACGAGGGCGGCAACTGGGAAGCGATCAAGGGCATGATGCCCGAGCTTTACGAAGGCACGCTCGCCAAGATGCCGATGGGCCGGTTCGGCAATGACGAGGAGGTTGCCAAGGCGATCGTCTTTGTCGCCAGCCCTGCCGTGCCCTACATGACCGGCGCGAACGTGGTGGTCGACGGCGGCTTTACCCAGCGCGTCCAGTTCTAAGCTCCCCAAACAACAGGAAGGCTCGTCCCCCATGGCCGAAATCGACCGCGACAAGCTGCTCGACATCTACACCCGCACGATGAAGGTGAACCGCACCGACGAGAAGTTCCGCGAGCTTCTCATGCAAGGCAAGGTCGCCGTCATGTATTACTGCGTGCGCGGACAGGAGCTCGTCTCCGCCGCCGCCATGGCCGCGCTCGAGCCGCAAGACTATGTCGTGTGCACCTATCGCGGGCAGGGCGAACAGACCGCCAAGGGCATCCCGATGGAGAAGTGGTGGGGCGAATGCCTCGGCAAGGCGACCGGCACCTGCAAGGGCAAGGGCGGGACCATGCACATCACCGATCCGGACACCGGCATCATGGTGACCACCGGCGTGGTGGGAAGCGGCATCCCAATCGCCAACGGGCTTGCCATGGCGAGCCAGAACAATGGCGACGGGCGCGTGACGCTGGTCAGCTTCGGCGACGGGGCGGCCAATATCGGCGGCTTCCACGAAGCGATGAACATGGCCCAGCTCTACAAGCTGCCGGTCGTCTTCCTGTGCCAGAACAACCGCTATGGCGAACACACCGCCTATGCCGACCACACCGACAGCCCGACCATCGCCGAGCGTGCGGCGGGTTACGGCATGAAGGGCGTGCGGGTCGACGGCAACGACGTGAACGCGGTCTATCCGGCGGTCAAGGAAGCGGTCGACCGGGCCCGCGCGGGCGAAGGCCCGACGCTGGTCGAGGCGATGTGCTACCGCATGATGGGCCACTTCTTCGGTTCGGACTTCAGCTATATGCCGCCCGAACACATCGAGGAGATGAAGAAGGAGGACCCGCTGCCCAAATTGAGGAAGGTGATGCTCGAACGCCAGTTCACCGAGGAGGAGCTCGACAAGATCGTGGCGGACATCGACGCCGAGATCGACGCCGCGGTCCAGCACGCGCTCGACGCGCCGCTGCCGGACACCGATGAAATCTACAAGGACGTGCTCGAGGAGGTGAACTGAGATGGCCGAGATCACCATGACCCAGGCGCTCAACCTCGCGATCGACGAGGCGATGGCCGAAGACGACGGCGTGTTCTGCCTCGGCGAGGACGTCAGCGCCAAGCAGGGCGGCGGCGTGTTCAAGGTCACCGCGGGCCTAACCGAGAAATACGGCGAACACCGCGTGCGTGCGACGCCCATTTCCGAAACCGCCATCGTCGGCGCGGCGGTGGGCGCGGCGCTCGCCGGGCAGCGCCCCATCGCCGAGATCATGCTGATGAACTTCGTCGGCGTGTGCATGGACCAGATCGTGAACCACGCGGCGAAATTGCGCTTCATGTCGGGCGGGCAGACCCCGTGTCCGATCGTGATCCGCACCACGACCGGCGTCGGCGTGGGCTTCGGCGGGCAGCATTCCGATATGCTCGAAGCCTGGTTCGCCCACGTCGCGGGCATTCACGTGGTCACGCCCAGCAACGCCGCCGATGCGCGCGGGCTGATGCGCTCGGCCATCGATGCGAACGACCCGGTGATCTTCATCGAGAACATCCTGTGCTACGGCCTCAAGGCGGAGGATCCGGGCAAGGGCTACCGCGTGCCGCTCGGCAAGGCGGCGGTCGCGAAGGAAGGCAGCGACATATCGCTCATCACCTATGGCCGGACCGTGCTCGACGCGCTGGAGGTCGCTGGCGAGCTCGAGAAGGAAGGCATCAGCGTCGAGGTGATCGACCTTCGCACGATCGCGCCCTATGACGAGGAGACGGTGCTCGCCTCGGTGAACAAGACCGGCCGCGCGCTCACCCTGCACGAAGCGGTCCGCCCCTTCGGCACGGGCGCGGAAATCGCGGCCAACATCCAGGAAAAGTGCTGGGACAAGCTCAAAGGCCCGGTGCGCCGGATCGGCGGGACCTTCTCCGCCGTGCCTTTCGCGAGCCACCTCGAACAGGCGTGGATCCCGACCAAGGAAGAAATCGTCGGCCAGATCAAGGCCAGTGTGGGGAAAGACTGACGCATGGCAACCGAGATCCGCATTCCCAAGCTCGGCATGAGCGCGACTGAAATGACTCTCGTCGAATGGATGTTCGGCGACGGCGAAACGGTCGAGAAGGGCGAGGTGATCTACACCGTCGAAACCGACAAGAGCACGACCGAGATCGAGGCGCAGGCTTCAGGCACGATCCATCCGACCGGCGAAGAGGGCAAGGTCTACAAGGTCGGCGACCTGATCGGCACGATCGAATAGGGCGCGAAAAGCGGACAAAAGTTACACCCTGTCACTTTTCCAACCGCCTCATAAGTCAATATATTTCAGAAGGTTGAGGCCCCGAATCCCCAAA
Source organism: Erythrobacter sp. (assembly GCF_011765465.1). Lineage (NCBI taxonomy): Bacteria > Pseudomonadati > Pseudomonadota > Alphaproteobacteria > Sphingomonadales > Erythrobacteraceae > Erythrobacter > Erythrobacter sp. The sequence goes on from NZ_CP050265.1 coordinate 2,822,228, forward strand.
GTGACACTTGGGGGCGAGGGGCCTTTTCGCTCGCGCGCGGGGGGACAAGGATGAGAAGGAGCCGGCCCCTCCTAATGCACCGTGCAGAGGTAGGAAATCAGCCGCGCGCGTCGAGGAAGGCGCGGCTGGTGCGCCGCACTTCGGCGGCGCGTTCGTTGAGGTCGGGGAAGGCTTCGCGCAAGGCGGCGGAGCGTTCCTCGACCGCGCAGGGCAGCGTGTCGGGGAGCGCGTCGAGCATCGCCCCGACCGCCAGCCCGCCTTGCCCCAGCGGCATCCGGCGATTGACCGCATCGTCGATCACGGCATCGCCGTCCGACAGGTCGGGCGGCTCGGCGGGCGCGTCGCAGGGCTGGCAGTAGGACAGCCATTCGCGCGGGAGAGCTGCAAGGTCCTCCGCCGTCCCGCCCGAGCGCGACCAGTGCAGCGTATCGACCAGCAGCGCCTTTGCCTCGCCCTCTACGCTCTCGAGGATGGCGCGCGCGTCGTGCACGGTCTTCACCTCGGTGAAGAGGCCGAATTCGAGATTGACCCGCACGCCCGTCCCCTTGGCCCGGTCGACCAGCGTCTGGAACTTGGCAGTGGTCGAGGCGGGGTCGGGGTCGCTCGAGACGCACAGGAGGTTCGCCGCGCCCAGTTCGGCGGCGATGTCGACCAGCTCGGTGAGCCACGGGTCCGGATCGCCCGACTTGATCCACGCGACTTCGAGATCGAGCAGCTCCACCCCCGCCTCGCGCGCCTGCCGCCGGACCGCGCGGGTCGTTGCCGGAGTCCAGCTGTCCTGCTCGGCCCACATCCCGCCCATGTCGAAGCCCGCGCCCGCCGCCGCCTCGACCAGTTGCGCAGGGGTCGCCTCGGGCATGATCCCGGCGGCGAGAGAGATGCGGCGGCGGGGCATGGCGCGCGCTAGAGCGTCTGCCCGTCGTCGAGCACGAAGTCCGCGCCGGTGACGAATTCCGCCGCGTCCGAACACAGGAACAGAACGGGTGCGTCGAGCCCCTCCTCCTCCATCAGCCGCTTCCGGGGAAAGCGTGCGACCTGCTTTTTCCCCGCCTCGGTGTCGAACCATTCGTCGTTGATGGCGGTGCGGATATAGCCGGGCGAGATCGTGTTGACGCAGATGCCGCGCCGCGCCCATTCGCGCGCCATGCTGCGCCCGGCCTGCACCACGCCCGCCTTGCTCGCGGCGTAGGCGACGAGGCCGGGGGAAGGCTCGAAAGCGGTGATCGAGGCGACCAGCACGATGCGGCCTTTCGTCACGCCCGCCGCCATCATCCGCTTCGCGCCCTCTCGCGCGGTGAGGATCGCGCCCTTGAGATTGATCGCGAGCGTGCGCTCGATCTCCTCCTCGCTCATTTCGGTCATCAGCCCCGCGCCGTCGATCCCGGCATTGGCGATGACGGTGTCGACCGTGCCGAAAGCGGCTTCGGCGGCGTCATAGCCCGCGATCACGTCTGCCTCGCGAGCGACGTCCATCGCGATTGCCGCGGCGTTCTCCCCGATCTCGGCGGCGAGCGCCTCGAGCCGGTCCCTGCGCCGCGCGCCGAGCGCGACGCGCGCGCCGTTCGCGGCGAGGATGCGACCGAAGCGCGCGCCAAGGCCCGAGGACGCGCCGGTGACGAGCGCGGTGCGCCCCGAAAGGTCAATCTCGATTGTCATGGGAAGCGCCTATGCCTTGGCGGGCAGTTCCCCGTCGATATATTTCCGGAGCGTCGTCTGGAAATGGCGCACCCGGCTGTCCTGGTAATGGCCGAGCTCCATCAGCCCTTCCTTCATCGTCTTCATGCCTTCCTGCACAAAGGGGAGGTTCGCCATGTCCTGGTCGAACACGTTGGCGAGCGCGGGCCCCATCTTGTCGGCGGCCCAGGCGAAGGGCTCGTCGTCCGGGATGTAGGTCATCTCCACCGCGCGCGGGCGTTCCTCGCCCTTGGGCGTGGGGAAGAGCAGGCGGATTTCCATGATGCACCAGTCGGGCGTGTCGCCGGGCAACCAGCGATAGACCAGCGTCGGCAGGAAGCCGATCCACGGGGCGAAATTGGGGAAGATGTTGTAGGTGTGGTTGTCGAGGATCTCGGTATCCGCGGCGTCGGAATAGTCGTAGCCGTATTGTTCGGCGAAGCCCTGCCGCCCCGCCTCGGCCAGAACCTTGCGCGCAGCGAGCGGATCGTCGGGATCGTATCCTTCCGCTCCGCCCTGTCCGGCAGTGAAGCGGCGGTTGGTCTGGGCATCGTCCCCGCCCGAAAACTCGTTCATCTTCTCGAGAACGTAGTCCGAATTCTTGCCCTTCACGTGCGGGCTCAGCACGCCCGAGGGCGTGATCGCGCGGTTGAAATGGTCGCCGATCAGGTCGTAGCGCGTGTTGGCATCGCCGAGGAACGGCAGCAGCTGCGGGTGGGTGGTGATCGAGTGCCAGGCTTCCATGAAAGCCTCGGCGGTGGCCTTCCAGTTGGCCGGGATCTTCTTCTGCACCCACATTCCGGTGTAGCGGTTGCCGAAATCATAGCGCTCGTAATGCGAAGCCGCCGGGCCGAGCCAGGTCTTGAAATCGGGCAGGTCGTGGTTCTCGGTCAGCATCACGAAGCCTTCCCACAGCTCCACGCGCGCCTCGGGCAGGGTCATGTCCTTGCCTTCGAGATGCTTGAAATCCCACGCGCAGGGGATTTCCTTGAGGCTTCCGTCATTGCGCCAGGTGAAGCCGTGGAAGGGGCAGCGCAGCTGGATCGAATTGCCGCCCTCGGTGCGCAGCTTGCGCCCGCGGTGGAGGCAGGCATTGTAGAACGCCTTGACGCTGCCGTCCTTCTGGCGGACCAGCAGGAAGCTCTTGCCGGCGATGTCGAAGACGACCGTGTCGCCGGGATCGGGCATTTCGTCCTCGCGCGCGGCGAAGAGCCAGACGTTCGGCCACATCTTCTCGCGTTCGAGACGGGCGAATTCCTCCGAGATATAGGGTTCGACCGGGAGCGGGTCGTCGGGCATCTCGATGTTCGATTCCTCGAACAGGTAATCGGGCGGCGTGCGCGTGTCGCCTTCGAGCATTTCGGTGTAGCTCATGCCGGGGCACCGGTCCTCGCGCGCGACGTGCTTGATCTCGTTCATGGTTCCTCTCGATCCGCTTCCCGATGCGAGGTTCCCCGCCGCTCCCCCGGCGGTCGGACCCTCGCAATTTGTGCAGTGTCACTCGTCGATAATATCACACAGCTTTGCGGGCGGGTCACCCTAGCGGATTGGAGAGGATGGACATGGTCCTGGCGGGAGATGCGGATGAAAAGGGGCTGAGCGAGCTGGGCGAGGTGATGCAGCTCGCCTTCGTGCCGGAGGATTTCGACGCGGCGGTGAAGCACTGGACCGAGGTGATGGGCGTCGGCCCGTTCCACCTGATGGAAGGCATCCATCTCGACGGGATGAAATACCGCGGCGAGCCGACCGAGGCGGCGTTCGACCTCGCGCTCGCCTATTGGGGGGACATCCAGATCGAACTGATCCGCCCGCGCGACGACCACCCCTCCATCTATCGCGGCGAATATGCCGAGGTCGGAGATGGGCTCCACCATGTCTGCATCCTCGTCGATGACATCGAGGAGGCCCGCCGCGTCTGCGACGCGCGCGGGGCCGAAGTGGTGATCGAGGGCGCGCTGGGGGACAGCCGGGTGATCTATGTCGATCCCGGACGGGGGCCGGGCAGCCTCGTCGAGATCCTCCAGCAGGGCGATGACGGCCCGGGCCTGTTCGCGATGATCAAGCAGGCGTGCGAGGACTGGGACGGGACCGAGCCGCTGCGAAAGCTGGGTTAGGGATAGATCTTTTCGGGCATCTGTTTGTTCTACAAGGCCGCGCCCTTCAGCGAGATTTTCCTCGCACTAAAAGCGGCAAGAGCTCGAAGGCCAATCCTAATAATGCGCCTACCGCGACGGATTTGATGATCGTTAGCCAAGCAAAACCGGGTTGGAAAATTGCAATTCCAACGCCAATGAATAAGGCGACGGTTGCAGTTCCCCAAACCGCGTTTTGGCCCTTAGGGGCGTAGATACCGAGTGCGATCACGCCCCCGGCGATAACAAACCACCACAAATTCATAAGTTCGCTCCCCTTGCCGAACTTGCCTTTCGGTAGCTAACGAAGTCACTCTTCTTGGCGTCTCGACTCCGCTAGGCGCGTGAGCCTGACGTTCCCCGTGCAATCCGAAGGGATACCGCCCTCAAGCAGCGAAGCGGTAGGGCAGAAAAGGACTCACCGAGGACGCGCCCGCGGATGCGGGCGCGCAAAAATCAGTCGCTCGCCCCCAGATACCCCAGCTGGCCCGCCTTGAAGATCGTCTGCGCGCGGTTGACGCTGTCGAGCTTCTCGCCCGCGCGGTGGATGTGGTAGCGGATCGTCGCGTGGCTGCGGTTGAGGATCATGCTGATTTCCTTGTCCGTCTTGCCGATCGCCGCCCAGCGCAGGCATTCCACCTCTCGTTTGGACAGTACGCAGTCGGACGGGATCCGCCGCTTGGTCCGCATCGCCTGGACATAGCCCGCGACGAAGCGCCTGACGACCTGCGCGAAGAGCGAGCCGTAGGCCGCGAATTCCTCCGACAGGTCTTCCTTCTCGCGGTCGACGCTGATGAAGCTCGAGGCCGAGATCTGGCCGAAGGGCAGGTGCACCGGAACCACGATCGCCGCCTTGCACAAGGCGCGCTTTTCGAAATCGGTGAGGTCGATTTCCTCAAGGTAGCAATTGCGCCAGCCGGTGTTGAAGCCCTTGGCATTGACCCAGAACGGCTCCGATTCGTAGCGGCACGCGCGCGGCAGCGGCGAATGCAGCGCGAGGCGATGGTCCTCCCACCAGCGCGCGCCGTCGTCGAGCCAGCGGAAGATGTCGGCATTGAGGATCGTGCCCTCGGCATCGACCATCGGTTCCTTCGACGAAATGTCGTCGCACACCGCGACCTGCATTCCGCGCTCCTGCGCGATGCGGGCGAGTGCGACGGCGGCATCGTGGATATCTTCGGGGCAGGTGATCGTCACCGCTTCGAGCAATTGCTCAAGCGATTCGCGGCCATGCGGCACGCGCAACTCTACGACGTTGGTACTCACTGGTTCCTCTCCTCCAGTTGATCCCGTCATGCGCCAGCGTAGCGTATTTCTGTCGATTCGCCTCGCACTTTACGCAGGGGAATTGCGGTCCGCCCCACTCTAGGCGAAAGAAACGAAAAGGGAAGGAGGTTGCACCCAATGGCATGGTCGGGATCGAATTTCGCAAGCGCTCTCTCGGCGCTGGCGCAGCGGATCGAGCCGGAACGGCCCGCGATCATTCATGGCGAGCGGGTGGTGACCTGGGGCGAGCTCGATGCCGCGACCGACCGAATCGCCGCCGGCCTCAGCGCGGGCGGCCTCGCGCCGGGCGACATTGCCGGGCAGATGCTGCGCAACACGCCCGATTACCTCCTTGCCTGGTTCGGCTGCGCCAAGGCGGGCGTGGTCCCGGTCAACGTGAACTACCACTACAAGGAGCGCGAGCTCGCCGACATCGCAGGCCGGTTCGGGTTGAAGGCGATCTTCACCGAGGGCGATTTCGCCGACCTCGCGCGCGAAGCCGCGCCCGAAGGCACGCGGGTGATCGACGTGTCGGGCGCGGATTGGGACGCGCTGCAGGAAAGCGACCTGCCGAGCGATTTCCGCGTGCACGAGGATCCGACCGCGCTCTTCCTCACCGCGACCGGCGGGACCACGGGGATGCCAAAGGCGGTGATGTGGCCGATGGTCGAGGCGTGGCAGGCGTTCTCCATCTCGGTCTGGCAGCGCGGGCCGGGCCAGCCGCCTTTCGTTGCGACCTCCTTGGAGGAACAGGTCGCAGAAGCCGTCAAGATCGGCCCCGACCACCCGGCGAGCACCTCGCCGCTGCTGCTGTTGTCGCCGCTGATGCACGGGGCGGGGCAGTTCACCGCGCTCATTCACCTGCTGAAGGGCGGCACGCTCGCCCTGCTGCCGCATCCGAAATTCGACGCCGACATAGCCTTGGACGAAATCGCGCGGATCGGGGCGAAGGGCGTGTTCATCGTCGGCGACGCCTTCGCCCTGCCGCTCGCCGACAGGCTCGACGCGCGCGGGGATGCTGGCGAGGTGCTGAAGAGCCTGCGCTCGATCACCTCGTCGGGCGCGGTGTTTTCGCCTTCGCTCAAGCAGCGGCTGATCGCGCATCACCCGGCGCTGATGATCGTCGATGCCTTGGGCTCGTCGGAAAGCTCGGGCACGGGCATCGTCATCACCACCGCGCAAGGGTCCACCGGCGGGGGCAAGTTCCAGCCGCTGCCGGGCCGCGAGACCAAGCTGTTCGATGAGAACCTCGAGGAAATCCCGCCCGGCTCCGACGGCGTCGGCATCGTCGCGCGCACCGGGCCGCTGCCCTTGGGCTATCTCGGCGAGGATGAGAAGAACGCTGCGACCTTCCCCGAGATCGGCGGGCGGCGCTGGCTGATGACCGGCGATCGCGCGCGCTGGGCTGCGGACGGGAGCCTCGAATTCATCGGACGCGACAATATGTGCATCAACACCGGCGGCGAGAAGGTCTTCCCCGAGGAGGTCGAGGCCGTGCTGATGGACCACCCGCGCGTCCACGATGCGCGCGTCGTCTCGCTGCCCGACGAACGCTTCGGGCGAAAGGTCGTCGCCGTGGTCGAACCCGAGGGCGAGGCTGAAGGGCTGGAAGAGGCACTCGACGCGCACGCCCGCGAAGGGCTGGCGGGCTACAAGATCCCGCGACTCTACGTCTTCACCGACGGTTCGCTGCGGCTCAACAACGGCAAGCCCGACTACAAGACCGCGCAAAGGCTGGCCGACGAGGCGGCGGGGTAGCGGCTACTCAGTCTTTTCCGGGACCGTTTCCGTTGCCGCTCATGAAGAGAATGGCAATCAGCGTGGTGAATATGGCCAGCAGGGGTAGCACGATCGCTATGGTCTTCGGCTCCATCAGCCCTCTCTCCGCTCCGCCCGGGCTATAGCCGCCGCTCACCCCGTCGTACGTTCGGCCTTGTCCTTTTCGTTCGTGCCCTTGATCATCGCGCGCATCTGCTCCCATTCGGCATCGCCGAGCGCGTGGAGCACGGGGTAGAACGTCCCGCCGTGCGCCTGGTAGCCCGCGCCGTCGATCGCGATGGTCTGGCCGTTCACGTATTCCGCGCCCGGTCCCATCAGGAACACCGCAAGGTTCGCGAGTTCGTGCATTTCGCCCGCGCGGCCCATCGGGTTCGTGTCGTTCTTGGAATTGCCGCCCTGCCCACCGGGGGAGAGGCGCGCGCTCATGCCCTTGGTCGGGAAAAGGCCCGGCGCGATCGCGTTGAACCTGAGGCCGTAGCGGCCCCATTCGGTCGCGAGGCTCTGCGTCATCGCGTGGATCGCGGTCTTCGACATGGCCGAGGGCACGACGAAGGCGCTGCCCGACCACACCCATGTGGTGAGGATCGACAGGAAGCTCGCTTTCTTGCCTTCCGCGATCAGCCGCTTGCCCACGTCGAGCGTCACGTAGAACGTGCCCCGCATCACGATGTCAGCGATGGCGTTGAAGCCGTTGACCGACAGGTCCTCGGTCCGGCTGATGAAATTGCCCGCCGCGTTGTTGACGACGCCAGTCAGCGCGCCGCCATCGGCCCAGATCGCGTCGACCATTTCATGGATCGCATCGGCATTGCGGATGTCGCAGGCGTGGGCGACGACCTTGCCGCCGTGCTTCTCCATCAGTTCGGCCGCTGTCTCGTCGAGCTTGCCCTGCCGCCGACCGCAGATATAGACCGTCGCGCCCAGTTTCAGGAAACCCTCGGCCATTTCCTTGCCGAGGCCCGTCCCGCCGCCGGTGACGAGGATGCGTTCGTCCTTCATCAGCCCGTCGCGGAACATCAGCTTCGATACGTCCATTGCGTTTCCCCTGTCGTGGTGCGCCTTGCGGTCCGGCTCAGAGCCCGAGCACGGTCTTGGCGATGATGTTCTTCTGCACCTCGTCCGACCCGCCGAAGATCGTCGCGGCGCGGTTGTTGAGGTAGCGGCCCATCGCGGTCTGGGCGAGTTCGCTGCCGACCGGCTCCGGAGCCTCGTTGCCGTAGAGCGGGCGCTCCATCGGCAGTTGCAGCGCATCGGGGCCGAGCAGTTCCAGGCGCAGCGTGTCGATGGTCTGGCCGATATTGGAACCCAGCAGCTTCACCAGCGAAGTCTGCGGCCCCGGCGCGCGGCCCTTGGCGAGTTCGGCGAGGATCCTGAGCTCGGTCACCTCCAGCGCTTCGGCCTCGAGCCGGGCGCGCGCGAGCCGGTCGCGGAAGCGCGCGTCATGGCCGACCGCGCCGTTGACGCCGGAAGGCTGTTCCTTCGCCAGCTGTTCGAGCTTGTCGATAGACTGGAGCAGGCGCGGGGCGAAGCACGATCCGCCGCGCTCGTTTTCGAGCAGGAACTTGGCGATGGTCCAGCCTTGGCCTTCCTCGCCGATGCGATTCGCAGCCGAGGTGCGCGCGTCGGAGAAGAACACCGCGTTGACCTCGTGATCGCCCGACATCGAATGGATCGGGGTGACCTCGACCCCTTCCTGGTCCATCGGGATCAGGAGGAAGGTGATGCCCGCCTGCTTCTTGACGTTCGGATCGGTTCGCACGAGGGCGAAGATCCAGTTCGCGTGGTGCGCGTGGGTGGTCCAGATCTTCGACCCGTTGACGACATATTCGTCGCCCTCAAGCTTGGCCGTGGTCTTGAGGCTCGCAAGGTCGGACCCACTGCCCGGCTCCGAATAGCCCTGGCACCAGTAATCCTCGCCCGACAGGATGCGCGGGAGGAAGCGTTCCTTCTGCTCTTCCGTGCCGAATTCGCAGATCACCGGACCTACGAGGCGCAGGCCGAGGATCGCGAGCGCGGGGGCGCCGGCAAGCGCGCATTCCTTTTCGAAGATGAACTTCTGCGTCGGGGTCCAGCCCGTCCCCCCGTTCTCCTTGGGCCAGTGCGGGGCCACCCAGCCCTTTTCATAGAGGATGCGGTGCCATTCCATGCCGATGTCGGGCTCGACGAAGACGCCGGGCGTGCGCCGCGCCCCGTCGCGCAGGCGGTCGGGCAGGCTGTTCTTGAGAAAATCGCGCACCTCCTCGCGGAAGGCGATGTCCTCGGGCGAAAAGTCCATATCCATAAGTCGTCAGTATCCCGTCAGTCTTCGCGGCGCCTCAGTCCGCTCGCATGGCCCACGCGATCGAGCGGCGCAGGAGGTCGTAATAGACATCGTAGTTCCACGCGCACATTTCCTTGTGCGGGTAGAAATCGGCCATGCCGGGAAGGTCATAATGCCCCCGGCAATGGCCGAGCGTGTTGTAAACGATCCGGCCCTGCCCGATATCCCTCGTATAAAGGATAGGGACCGTGGTCTTGTCCCAGTCCGCCGCGACGAAGCCGGTCGCCTCGCCTTCGAAGGTGGTCTGCATCAGCGTGTCGATGGGGGCGGTGGTGTTCGAGAGGTAAAGCTCGTCCACCACTTCGAAATCCTCGATTCCCCTGGTGAGTTCGTGGTCCTTGTTCACCACCTCGACCGGGAAGGGACCGATCGGCGGGTGCGCCTTGAACTGGGTGCCGAGCATATCCATCACGTCGGGCCGGTCGTTCGGAGTGTCGACCAGCCCCTCCTCGGTGAAGACAAGGATCGAATTGGTCCCGTGCAGCGCAAGCCACTTGCCGCCGCCTTCCAGCCACGCGCGAAGCTGCTTCGCTTCTTCCTCGCTCGGCATCAGGTCGCAGGTATAGGTGATGAGGAAACGGCAGGCGTCGAGCCGTTCCAGCCCCGAATAATCGCAGGCGACCGTGGTGCGGATGTGCGGATGCTCGGCAAGCAGCTTGAGCACTTCCAATCGCGGGTAGTCGATGTCGTGATACTTGCCCGCGGCGATGAAATGCGCGTCGATCCGGGTTGCGGGTTGTTCGGCCATGTCAGCTCCTTATCGACCCGCCGCCGTCGACGGTGAAATCGCAGCCCGTGGTGAAGCTCGCCTCGTCGCTGGCGAGGACGAGCACGGCGCGGGCGACTTCTTCCGGTTCGCCGATGCGGTTCATCGGGTGGGTCGCGGCGAAGTTCGTCTCGATGTTCTCCGGCGTGTCGGCGCCGGAAAACTTGTAGCGTTCGTACATCGGCGTGCGGATCGCGCCGGGGTGGACCATGTTGACCCGGATCGGCAGACCGCGCTCGGCAAGGTCGAGCGCGACGCTCTGAGTGAGGCCGCGCAGCCCGGCCTTGGACGCGCTGTAGGCCGCGACGAAGGACGCGGGGCGCATCGCGATCATCGAGCCGATATTGACGATCGCGCCGGGCTCTCCGCTCGCTTCGATGGCGGGAATGGCCGCGCGCATCCCGTAATAGGGACCGTTCAGATTGATATCGATCGTGCGCTCCCACACGTCGTCGGACCCGTCCGGCACGTTGCCGGGTTCCGAAATCCCCGCGACGTTGCACAGCACGGTGAGCTTGCCGAAGCGCTCCTGCGTAGCCTTCACCGCCTCGTCCCAGCGCGCCGCATCGCGCACGTCGAGCTCGAAAGCCTCGGCGTTGTCGCCGAGTTCCTCCGCCAGCGCGCGCGCCTTGTCGATCTGGACGTCGCACAGCATGACCTTGCCGCCCTCGGCGACGATCATGCGGCCGATGGTTGCCCCGATCCCTTCCGCACCGCCGGTGACGAGCGCGACCTTGCCGGTCATCCTGCCCATCTAGCGCTCCAGTATCGCGACCGCCGAGAGGCCCGGCGCGCCGTAGACGTGGGAATAGCCGATCTTCGGCCCCTTGCCGTCGCGCCCCGCCACTTGGCGTTCACCCGCGCGGCCGCGCAGCTGTTCGACGTTTTCGTAGACCTGCCTCAGGCCGGATGCGCCGATCGGCTCCCCGCAGGCGAGGCAGCCGCCGTCGGTGTTGATCGGCAGCTTGCCGTCAAGCGCCGACCAGCCGTTCGCCAGCCATTCCTCCTGCTCGCCGTCCTTGCAAAAGCCGTTCTCGGCCATGTGCATGATTTCAGCGCCGCTTTCGGTGTCCTGAAGCTGCGCGACCTCGACATCCTCCGGGCCGATGCCCGCGCCCTCGAAGGCGGCCTTGCTCGCGAGCACGGTGGGCTTTCCGCCTTCCTTGACGCTGACGCCGGGCTGGAACACCTCGAAGCTGTCCGGCGGGCGGGTCTTCACCGCGATCTTGGCGATCTTCACCCCGTGCGCGCCGAGTTCCTTCGCCTTCTTCTCGCTGGCAAGGATCAGCGCGACCCCGCCCTCGCTGGGCGAGCAGAACATGAACTTGGTCAGCGGATCGTTGATCATCGGCGCGTTCATGATCGTCTCGAGGTCGATCTCGCTGCGCCGCCACGCATGGGGCGTCTTTGCCCCGTTGCGAAACGCCTTTTCCGCCACCCGGCCCAGCGTCTCGCGGCTGATGCCGTGGAGTTGCATATAGCGCTGGATCTTGAGCGCGAAGAACTGCGTCGTCAGCATCATGCCGGTCTGGCCGTACCAGTCGGGCAGGCCGTAATCGGCGGGCTTGGCGTTGAAGGCCCCGCGCGGATGCTTGTCGAAACCGACCGCGAGCGCGAGGTCGTACATTCCGCTCGCGATCGCCTGCTGCGCCGCCGCAAGGGCGCTGCCGCCGGTCGCGCAGCCGTTCGCGACATTGGTGAAGGGAAGCGAGGTCAGCCCCAGCTCGTTCACCATGATGTCCGCGCTGCCCGCCGCGGCCGAGCCGCCATAGGCGCATTCCATGTCGGCCCATTCGAGGCCCGCGTCCTTCAACGCCTCGCGCACGGCGTAGACGCCCTGTTCTCGGCCCGAACGTTCCTCGGTCCGGCCGAAGGGGTGGATGCCCGCCCCGATGATGTAGACGCTCTCGCTCATGCGGCTTTCTCCCGAGCCGCCCCGACCGGGCGGAAGGCATAGGTGTCGTATTCGGCGTTGAACGGCACGATGCAGAATTCCATGTCCATGCCGAGCTCGAGATCCTCGAGGCTCGCATCGACGATGCGGCTTTCGACGATCACCTCGCCGGGCAATTCGACATAGCCGAGCAGGAAGGGCTTGAAGTCGGGCGGCCCTTCGCCGGGGCCGGAGCCGGGGCCTTCATAGGGTTCCTTCGGCAGGAAGCCCTGCGAAGTCCACGACCACAGCTTGCCCCGGCGCGAGAGCCTGTAGGGCTCGACGTCCTTCGCCGCGTCGCCTTTCGGCATCGGGAAGACGATTTCGCCCGAAGGCAGCTTTCCGCCCATCAGGTGCGGCTCGGGGCCGTCGCTCCACAGCTCCGGGTCGATCTTTGCGCCCATCAGTCCCTCCTCTCCTTGCGCCTGTATTCAGGCCGCAGCCGTCATGCCGCCCCAGTCACGCTGCCAACGCGTATTCGGCGAGCACGGTGTCGGTATCGCCGAACAGGCGGGCGAGCACCATGACGCGCTTCATCGCGTGGCCGATGGCAAGCTCGTCGGTGATTCCCATGCCGCCGTGCATCTGCACCGCCTCGCGGGCGATGGCGTCGGCGTTTTCGCCGATATAGGCCTTGGCCCCGGCGACCGCGCGCTGCCAGTCGGCTCCGGCATCCTCGCCCCCGGAATTCTCGGCGCGCGCGCCCATCGCGGCGCGGTAGAGCATGGAACGCGACTGTTCGATCTTCGCATAGGCTTCGACCAGCCGGTGCTGGAGCGCCTGGAAGCTGCCGATGGGAACGCCGAACTGTTCGCGCTCCTTCACATAGGCGAGCGTGTCGTCGAGCAGGCGCTGGGCGAGCCCGACCATCTCGGCGGAGGCGTGGAGGCGGATTTCGCTCGCGATTTCGCCGAGCGCCTCGGCGTCGAGATCGAGCAGCGCGGCTTCGCTCACGGAAACCCGCGTCAGCCGGAGTTCGCCCGCAACGCTGCCGTCGGCGAGGCGATAGGGGCGCATCTCGAGCCCCTCGGCATCCGAGGCGACGAGGAAGACGCGCGTCTCTCCGTCCAACTCGGCGGTGACGATGAACAGGTCGGCAAGCGCCGCGCCCAGCACCATGGTCTTCTCGCCGCTGATCCGGAAGCCCTCGCCGTCGCGCTCGGCCTTCGTGCCCTTGGCCGTCAGGCTGTAACGCTGCGCCCGTTCGGTCCAGGCGAAGGTCGCGATGGTTTCGCCCGACAGCACCTTTTCGAGCGCCCCGTGCGCGCCGCCGCGATCCAGCAGGAGGGCGGGCAGCACGCCGAGTTCGAGCCACGGGTCGGGCGCGTTCGCCTTGCCGATGGCCTCGGCCACCAGCGCGAGGTCGAGCGGCGATCCGCCCATGCCGCCCGCGTCCTCCGACGCGGCAAGCGCAACGAGCCCGAGTTCGGCAAGGCTTCCCCAGCGCGCGCGGTCATAGCCGCCCTCGTGCATCCGCAGCTTGCGCCGCGCCTCGACATCGATCGGCGCTGCGAACCGCTCGACGCTCGAGCGGAACATTTCCTGTTCTTCGGACAGGTCGAAATTCATGAAGTCAGGCTTTCCGGGTAAAGGTGATCGGCAGGCGCGTGACGCCGCGCAGCAGGATGTTGGGAAGGATCGTGATCCCGTCCTCGTCTGCAATCGCGAAGTTATCGAGCCGCTCGAGCAGCTCGTCGAAGGCGACCAGCATTTCCTTGCGCGACAGCATATTGCCCACGCACATATGCGGCCCCTTGCCGAAGGCGAGGTGCGCGCGCGCATTCTTGCGCTCGATGTCGAATGTGTCCGGGTTCTCGAACTTCTTCGGGTCGCGATTGGCGGCGGCATAGCGCAGCTGGGCGATGGAGCCGGCGGGCATTTTCACGCCGCCCAGTTCGGTGTCCTGCTTGACGATGCGCCACATCCCCGCGGTCGGGGTTTCGTAGCGCAGCGATTCCTCGACGAGATTGGTGATGACCTTGGGGTCGCGCCCACCGGCCGCGGCCTTCGCCTTTTCCATCTGGTCGGGATTGCGGATCAGCTGGAGCAGCCCGCCCGCGAGCGTCGAGGTCGTCGTCTCGTTACCGGCGACCATGAACTGCTGCATGATCGACATGATTTCGGGGTCGGTCAGCGGCGTCTCGCCTTCGACCCGCGCTTCGACGAGGTCGGTGAGCAGGTCATCGCCCCCGTTCGCGCGGCGGTCGTCGATCTTGCCCTTCATGTAGTGCTGGAATTCGACGAGGCTGCGCGCGCATTCCTTCTTGCGCTCGTGATCGACCATCTGGCTGAACCGGTCGACCGCCGCGTCGGACCATTCCTTGACCTTCTTGGGGTCGTCGTCGAGCCCGATCTGGCCCGCGATCATGGCGACCGGCAGGGGGACGGCGAATTCCTCGACGAATTCGCATTCGCCCTTGTCGGCGAAGGCTTCAATCAGCTCGATCGACTTCGCGCGCATATCGGCCTCGATCGCGTTCACGCGCGGGGCGGAGAAGGCGAGATTGACGAGCTTGCGGTTGCGGGTGTGGACCGGGTGGTCGGCGGTCAGCAGGGTGGGGACGTCGTCCCAGCCGTCCTTCAGGATCTCCTTGATCTCGTCGTCCGCTTCGCGCCCCATCAGGGTGCTGAAATCGTTGGAGAAGATTTCCGGCTTCGTATTCGCCTCGCTGCACAGGTCATAGGCGTAGACGACGAAGGTGTTCATTTCGGGCAGGTGCTCGATTTCGACCCCCGCCTCGTGGACCGCGCGGTAGTAATCGAACGGATCGACCAGCGTTTCTGGCGCGAAAACGTTGCCCTCGGGCTTGTTCATGGCTTCGGCTCCCAACCGGCAAGGAATGTCATGCGCGATTCCTAACGCCGCCGGGGCGCGGTGCGCGATGCGCGAATGTGTTAGGGCGCTCTCAGCCGCCTGCGAATTCGCGCTGGAACTCGCCCATGTCGAAATAGTCGCGCCACGCGGTGATGAGTCCGTCCGCGCCGAATTCGAACGTACCCATGACCCGGATCGCCGCCCGGCGCCCGTCCTTCATGCGAAAGGCATCGGTGCGTTCGGTCAGGACCGCACCGCCGTCGCCCTCGGCGATCGCGTGCACCTCCCATTCGCAGCCCTCGACATCGGCCATGAAGCCTTCGACCGCCGCGCGCATCGCGGGCTTGCCGGAAAAGGGCTCCATCGGGATGTTGTGCCAGGTAACGTCCTCGGCACACAGGGCATACATCGCCTCCATGTCACCGCTGTTCCAGTGGTCGATGAAGGCGCGGACCGTGTCGATATTGCTCATCAGGTTCCTCCCGAAGTGTAATGAAGCGCGTTGGCGACGGCCTGCCGGACGGGCGGGTTGGCATAGGTCGCCGGGCCGTCGCCGAATTGCAGATAGACGAGCGGTGCGGCGAGGGCGCGCGCCTCCCACCCGACAAGGTTCGACTCGGGCGGATGCTCCCAGCCCTCGCGGCTGAACATATCGCCCGCGACCGCGTTGGCGGCGGAATAGAAATTGTCGCGCGTAAAGGCGAAGCCCTCGGCGCGGATCAGCGGGGTGACGGCGCTTTCCTCGATGGGGCAGAGATAGAGCTCGTCGGTGACCGGGAAGCTGGCGGGCAGGCCCTCTGTCACCGGATGATCGGCGGCGACGCGGGCCTCGTAGGCGACATCGTGGCGATAGCCCGAACCCGGCATGGCGACCCCGCGCCATTCGCCCGGCTGGTAGAAGAATTGCCCGCCGAGCCAGTCGTGCCACGCCTCCCACTCGGCCCACCCGGCGAGCGCATGGTGCAGCGCGACCGCGCCGCGGCCCGCCTCGAATCGCCGCGTGATCGCTCCCACGAAGCCGGGCGCGGGCGGACGGGTCGCGACGCGCCCGTCGGCGAAGGTGTAGCCGGCCATGTCATAGAAAAGCAGCGCGTCGGCCTGTTCCGCCGCGCCCGCCGCAACGCGCTCTTCCGCCTCCGGATGGACGAGGTGCGTCACCTCCCAATCGCCGAGCGAATGGATGAATTCCTCGAAAGGCTTCTCCTCGTAAGGGTGGCCGCCCGAGAGAACGAGGAGAGAGCGCATCAGGCGATCTTGAGGATCATCTTGCCCTGGTTCGACCCGGCGAAAAGGCGCATGAAACTGTCGAAGGCGTTTTCGAGCCCTTCGTCGATATGCTCGTCGATGGTGATCTTTCCGGCGGATGCCCATTCGCCCATCTTGGCCGCGCCCTCACCGAAGCGTTCGACGTAATCGGCCACCAGCAGCCCGCGGATCTGCGCGCGCTTGACGATCAGCTGCCACAGGTTGCGAATGCCGCGCGGTGCGGTGTTGTATTCGCTGATGAGCCCGCACAGGCCGACGCGGGCGTAAAGGTTGAGGTTCATCAGCCCCGCGTCGAGGATTTCGCCGCCGACATTCTCGAAGATGACATCGACCCCGTCGGGGCAGGCTTCGGCGATGGCTTTCGTCAGCGCCGCCTCGTCCTTGCCCTTATAATCGATCGCCGCGTCGAAACCGTATTTCTCGGTCAGCTTGGCGCACTTCTCAGGCCCGCCCGCGATGCCGACTGCGCGGCAGCCCTTGATCTTGGCGAGCTGGCCGACGACGCTGCCGACCGCGCCCGCAGCCCCGCTCACCAGCACGGTTTCGCCTTCCTTCGGCTCGCACACTTCGAGAAAGCCGAAATAGGCCGTCATCCCGACCGCGCCGAAGAGGGAGAGGTAATTGGTGACGCTCGGCACCATGCCCGGATCGATCGGCTGGGTGAAACCGCCCGCGACGCCGATGGAATAGTCCTCGAGCGCGTTGAGGCCCATCACCCACTGGCCCTTTTCAAAGCCGTCGGCGCGGCTTTCCTCGACCACGCCGATGGTCGTTGCGCGCACCGGCGCGCCCAATGGGATCGGCTCCATGTAATTGCCGCCCGCATCCATCCAGCCGCGCATGGCAGGGTCGAGCGAGGCGTAGTGGTTGCGGATCAGGAACTGGCCCTCCTCGAGCGCCGGAGTGGGCTCGGTGACGAGTTCGAAATCCTCACGCACGGGTTCGCCATCGGGGCGACGCTGCAGCAGGAAGCGCCGGTTGTCGGGCATGGTGTGTCCTTGTTTTATGAGTGGGGTCAGGCGGGGACCAGCTTCACCGGAATCGCGCTCTGCAGCGCCTGCCCGGTGATCGGGTCGATATCGACCGTGTCGCTGGTCAGCCGGTTGGTCGAAGAGCCCCGCTCGCGCACGTCCTCCTTCGTCGCATCGGCATCGCCATAGGCGTGCGCCATCGACACGAGCCCGCGGCGAACCTTGGCGCTCGCCTTGACGACACCGTGAATGGTCGCGTGCGGGGAGCTGATCTCGACGATCCCGCCTTCCTCGAGGCCGAGGGCCGCGATGTCGTCCGGGTGGATATAGGCGGGGTTGGTGGTGGTCTTAGCCTGCAGCTTCTTCAGCGGATGCCCGATCGAATTGAAGCGCGTCTTCGACCGGCGGCTGATGAGCTTGAAGTCATAGCCTGCCTTGAGCGGCGGGTTGTCGGCATAGCGCAAAATCGCGCCCGGCATATCGCCCGCGGCAAGGTCGAAGCGGTGGAATTCGCTTTCCTCCGCCGGTTCGACGACCGGGTGGCGATCCGAATAGACCACCGCCGCGCCGCCGTTCGCCTGGCAGTCGCGCCGCACCTGGCTGGGCGGAACGAGGCATCCGGCGACCGAGAGATCGAGGAACTGCTCCTTCGTGGGCTTTTCGTCCATCGGCAGCGGGCCGCCCGCAAGGTTCATCGGTGTGCCGAGATGCTTTGCCAGCATCCAGAACATCTCCCATTCGTCGATCACGTCGCCCGGCGGTGTCGCCACCGCCTCGACATAGCGGGCATAGGGTTCCTCGTGCCACCATTCGGACAGGTTGGTGATGTCCTCGCGCTCGAGGCATTGCGACGGGGCGAGCACGACATCGGCGCGCTTCGCGCTCGCGCTCATCCACGGGTCGATCTGCACGAAGAGGTCGAGATCGTCCAAGGCGCGGACCATCTTCGCCTGGTCGGGAAAGCCGACGACCGGGTTGCCGCCGACCGAGATGAAGGCGCGCACCTGCCCCTCGCCCGGCGTGAGGATTTCATCGGCGAGCACGTTGCACGGCATTTCCCACCCCAAGTGGCCGAGCCCGCGGAAGCGCGATTTGGGCATTCCTTCCGCGCCGAACATCGGCATCGGCGGGGCGACCTGCGCGCGGCGCGGGCCTTGCGCCGGGGTGAAGACGCCGGGGATCGCGGCCTTCTCGCCCTCCTGCCGGAATCGCCCGCAGATCGTGTTCAGACAGGTCACGAGATATTCGGTGAGCGTCCCGTTGCCCGCCATTTCGGGGCCGGTCCCGGTCACCGCGCAGCCTTTCGTGCCGCCCGCGAACATCCGCGCGGCGGCGGTGATCTGGTCGGCGTCGAGCCCGGCGCGCTCGGCGGCGATTTCGGGCGTCATGGTCTCGACCGCCCGCGCAAGCTCGTCGAAGCCGTCGACATGGGCGGCGACGAAATTGCGGTCGTAGAGTTCTTCCGAAATGATGACGTTGAGCATCCCCGCGAGCAGCGCGGGGTCCTCGCCCGGCTTGACCGGCAGGTAGAGGTCGGCAAGCCGCGCAACGTCGCTTTCGCGCGGGTCGGCGACGATCAGCTTGAGCCCTTCGGCCTTGCGGTCGCGAATCCGGCGCGACGGGCTGAACGGCGGAACCCCGCCCACCGGCGCATAGTGCGAGACGACCGGATTGTTGCCGATGAACATGGCAACGTCGCTTTCCGAGAACGTGTTCGGCCCGCCCATCCAGCGCCCGTAGCGCGCCGTGGTGTAGACCTTGGCCGGCTGGTCGAGCGTCACCGAGGTGTAGAAATTGCGCGTGCCGATCCCCTGCGCGAAGCTGAGGCTTGCGGCCATGGCCGAAGAGTTCTGGAAGCCCCCCGAACCCATGAACACCGCGACCGAATGGGGGCCGTGCTCGTCGATGATCCGGCGCAGCTGCGCTGCGACATGGGCGAGCGCTTCGTCCATCGGCGTCTCGACGAATTCGCCCGCGTCGTTGCGCACAAGGCTGTGCTTCAAGCGGTGCTCGGCATTGTGCGAATCCGGCAGTTCGCGGCCCTTCATGCAGGTGTAACCGCCATAGGCCGGATCGTCCGGGTCGCCGCGCACCTCGACCACTTTGCGCGTGCCGTCGTCCGCCACCTCGACATCGACCAGCATCGCGCAGTTGGCGTGGCAGAAGCGGCAGAACGTCTTTTGCGTCTCAAGTCCCATCGCACCTCTCCTTGTCCCGCAGGATAGCACAGGGCGGCAGGCCAGCGACTGACACTTTTGTCCGTGGAAGGAAGCGGCGCGAGGCCCGCATTAGGGCATCCACGCGAAAAGGAGGTTTTCCATGCCCACCACCACCCGCCAATGGCTGCTCAACGGACACCCGCGCGGCCGCCCGATCGCCGAGGACGATTTCAAGCTCGCCACGGTCGAGCTCGCCGACCCGCAGCCGGGCGAGATGCTGCTGAAGACGCATTACCTCGGCTTCGACCCGGCGCAGAAGGGCTGGATGGAGAACATCGCGGATTACGTCGCGCCGATGAACATCGGCGACGTGATGCGCGGCAGCGGCATCTGCGAGGTGGTGGAAAGCAACGGCGGCAAGTTCGCGAAGGGCGACATGGTCTTCGGCACGACCGGCTGGCGTGAATACCTCGTCACCGACGGCGAGGGGTTGACCAGGGTCGAAACCGAATTGTCGCCCACCGCTGTGCTGTCGGTGCTGGGGACCACCGGGCTCACCGCCTATTGCGGCCTGTTCAAGGTCGGAAAGCCGGTCGCGGGCGACACCGTGCTCGTCTCCGGCGCGGCGGGCGCCACCGGGAGCATCGTCGGCCAGCTCGCCAAGATCGCCGGCTGCCGCGCGGTCGGCATCGCGGGCGGCCCGGACAAGTGCAGGTGGCTGGTCGAGGAAGCGGGCTACGACGCCGCGATCGACTACAAGGCGGGCGGCGTGAAGGAGCAGATCAGGGAACACTGCCCGCGCGGGGTCGATGTCATCTACGACAATGTCGGCGGCTCGATCCTCAACGATATGCTCAGCCAGATCGCCACCGGCGCGCGCGTCGTCATCTGCGGCGGTATCAGCCGTTACGAGACCGGGAGCCTTCCGGCAGGCCCGGAGAACTACTTCAACCTCGTCTTCCGCCGCGCGAGCATGGCGGGCTTCATCGTGCTCGACTGGGCGAGCGAATTCCCCGCGATCCGCAAGCGGCTGGAGGGCTTCGTCAAGGACGGGACGCTCAAATACCAGGAAGACATCCAGCACGGCTTCGAGAATGCGCCCGACACGCTGCAGCGCCTGTTCAGCGGGCAGAACCGTGGCAAGCAGATGCTCAAGCTCTAGCTTTCGGGCAGGTCGCCGGGCCGATTGACGTTGAGCAGCGGGGCGGGGAGCGCGACACGGCGCGCCCCGACGCGCTCGGCGAATCCGTAGAGCGCGCGCCCGCCCTCGGCGATGAAGTCCGCAAGGTCTTCGGCCACGCTCACCGGCCACAGCCCGATCACCGGCTGGTCCGCGACGACGCCCGCGCCCTCGCCTGCGAGGTGCGCGGCGAGGTCTTGCGGAAGGTCGGGGCAGTCCACCCCGGCGGTGAGGACATGGGCGAAGCCGTGCGTCTCGGCGAAGCGAAGCGCGGCATTGAGGCCGCCCAGCGGGCCGAGGCCGGGGCCGGGACGGTCGGGCACGCAGCCGAAGCCCGGCTCCTCGCGCCCGCATACGACCAGCGCCGTGGTCTGGCCGCCCAGCGCATCGGCCACATGATCGATCAGCCGCCGCCCGCGCCAGAGCGCCTGCGCCTTGTCGCTGCCGAAACGGCGCGCCTGTCCCCCGGCGAGGATTGCGCCGAGGATCGCGGGCCGGATGTCAGTCAAACGCCTCGGTCGCCACGCCAGCCTCGTTGTAGACCGGCCCTTCGGCATCGACCCGATACTTGCGGCTCACCGCGTTCGTCAGGCCGAAATTGCCGATATGGTCGCGCATCCCGGCATAGGCTTGGCCCTTGAAATGCGCGGCGAGCGCGTCCTCGCTTTCCCACTCCTCGAACACGTTGACCCGCGCGGGGTTGTTGCCGTCGGCGCTCCAGTCATAGGCGAGGCAGCCGGGCTGTTCGAGCGCAGCGTCGATATGCGGCTTGGCGCTGGTCAGCGCTTCGGCGCGCTGCGCCGGGTCGAGGTCGATCTGGGCGGCAATGACGATCTTGGCCATCTGCGGGCTTATCCTTCCTGCGGGTTGTATTCGGCGACGATGGCGAAGGCGCGCTTGGTGTAGACCCAGCGTCCGCCGCGCTTTTCCAGTTCGTCTGTATAGAGCCCGCCGATCATGCGGGTCGTGCCGTCCTTCGCCTTGAGCACTTCCTGCGTCTGGATGCGCGAGGTGGCGGTGTTGCCGTCGACCTCGATCGCGGCGGGGACGCAGGAAAAGCTCACCGCGTCGAAATTCGACATCGCGCCGAGCCACGTCTCGACGATCTGATCGCGGCCCTTGAGCTGCATTCCCATGAAATCCCAGTCGGCATCCTCCGCCCAGACCGAGGCCCAGGTGTCCTTGTCGAACCGGACCACGCCGTCGCCGTAGACCTCTGCCAGTTCGCGGATTTCGAGGCGGTCCTCGATCGGGCCGGTGAACATGAGCTGCATCCTCCCTCTTGTCGTGCCTGTTTCGCCTATCCGCGGCGGTGGCCAAGCGGAATGGACACTTTTGTGAAGGGCGCGCGGCCCTCGCGGAGCCTAGAACGGACGCGGAAAAGGAAAGTCACGGGAGGAGATCATGGGCCAGCTCGAAGGCAAGACCGCCGTCATTCTCGGCGCGGCGACCAAGGGGAACATGGGGCAGGTGACCGCCCGCCTGTTCGCGCAGGAAGGCGCGACGGTGATGGTCGCGGGGCGCAACGAGGAGCCGCTGGCCGAACTCGCGAAGGAAATCGGCGGCCATTACGCGCTGTGCGACATTTCGAGCCACGAACAGGTCCACGCGCTTGCCGACAAGGCGAAGGCCGACATGGGCCGCGTCGATGCCGCTATCAACACGACCGGCTGGGGGCTGCTCGCGAGCTTCCTCGAGATCACGCAGGAGGATCTGGACCGCATCACCGATCTCCAGTTCAAGGGCGTGCACCATTTCATCCAGGCGTTCGTCCGGGTGATGAGCGAGCAGGAGCCGACCGGAGGCTCGCTGATCTCGCTGTCCTCGGCGACGACCAAGGCGATCATCAACAACCACGCCGCCTATATCGCGTCGAAGCGCGCGGGCGAGGCGATGATCGAATGCGCTGCGAACGATTACGGCCACCTCGGGATCAAGGCGAACACGGTCTCGCCCGCCTTCACTGAGAGCCCCATGACCGAAGGCGCCTTCGCGACGCCCGGCCTCGTCGATGCCTTCCTGCCGCGCTATCCGCTCGGACGGCTCAATACGTCGGAGGACGTGGCGCACGCCTGCCTGTGGCTGTGCACCGACCATGCCTATGTCACGGGGCAGAACATCCAGCCCAATGGCGGCGTGACCCTGCGCGGCAACCCGCAGGCGCGCGACATCGAGGCGGCGGTCGGCGCGGCGATGGCGAAGATGGAATCGGAAGGCTGACGGAAAGCCCGACCCCCGTCAGAACTGCGCGGTTCCCCCGTCGACGCTGATCTGCGCGCCGGTGATGCCCGCGCCTTCGGGCGAGGCGAGCAGCAGGGCGACCGCGGCGATTTCCTCGACCGTGTTGGGCCGCTTGATCGCGCTTTCCGATGCGAACAGCGCGATCATCTCGTCGAATTCCATCCCCATCGCCTCGGCGGTTGCGGGGCCGTTGTTCTTTATGATGTCGGTGACGACGAGGCCGGGGCAGATCGAATTGACCGTGATCCCCTGCTCGCCGACTTCGCGCGCCAGGCTCTTGGTGATCCCGTTCACCGCGTGCTTGGCGGCGGTGTAGGCAGTGAAGACGGGCTTGCCGTGCTTGCCCTCCATCGAGCTCATGTTGATGATCCGCCCGCTCTTGCGCTTGAGCATGGTCTGGAGCGCGCGGCGGGTCGCCCAGAAGGTCGAATAGACGTTCCACTTCATCGCCTCGTCGAACGCCTCGTCCGATAATTGCGCGAGCGGCTGGAGATCGCCCGCTCCGCCCGCGTTGTTGACGAGGATGTCGATCGTGCCGAACTGCTCGACCACGCCATCGATGAAACCCTCGACATCGGCCTGGTTCATCACGTCGCCCGCGAAGAAGGCGACGCGATCGCGGCTGCCGCGCCCGACGCGCAGTTCCTCGACCACGCGCTCGCCCTTCTCCCTGTTGCGGGCGAACAGCGCGACCTTGGCGCCTTCGTGCAGGAACGCCTCCGCGATCCCGCGCCCCAGCCCTGCCGTGCCCCCGGTGATGGCGGCGACCTTTCCTTCGAGTTTCATTGGCCTTCTCCCTCGCTTGGCTCTTGCCTAGCCCCCCGCAGGCAGGCGCGCACCTTGCCAAAATGACGAATTGGCACGCCGCGCACCGCCGCGATGATGCAAACCATGGAAACCGTCGACATCATCGTTATGGGCTGCGGCCCTGCCGGAATGACCGCCGCGCTCGCCGCGCATGAGGCGGGCGCCGAGGTCGCGATCCTCGAACGCTTCGAGCGCATCGGCGGGACGGGCGCGGTGTCGGGCGGGGTCATCTGGGTCGCCGACAATCCGCGCCAGCGCGCCGCGGGCATGGCCGATTCGCGCGACGAGGCGCTGGCCTATTTCCGGGCGCTCGATCACGGCGATCTCGTCGATGAAACGCTTGCGGCGTTTGTCGATTACGGCCCGGAAGCGCTCGCCTTCCTCGAGGACCGGGACGCGCTCAAGGTCGCGCTGCTCGACGGCTATCCCGACTACTACCTCGACCGGCCCGGCGCGAAGCCGGAGGGCGGGCGCGCGCTCGATCATGACCTGTTCGACTACCGCGAATTGGGCGAATGGGCGGGGCGGGTCTACGGTATCGAGGAACCGCGCCCGATGATGCTGCGCGAAACCCCGCTCGGCGGCGGGACGGGCGTGGTCCCGCCCGAAGAACTCAAGCGCCGGATGGAAGCGAACGAACGCGGTTTCGGGCAGGCGATGGTGGGGCGGTTGCTGAAGGCGTGCCTTGATCGCGGGATCGAGCCGCTCACCGGGGTCGAGACGAAGCGGCTTTTGCGCGAGGGCGGGCGCATCGCCGGGGTCGAGGGCGAGAAGGACGGCAAGCCCTTCGCGCTTGCCGCACGCTCGGGCGTCATCATCGCGACCGGCGGCTTCGAATGGGACGAGGAATTGCGCCAGACCTTCCTGCGCGGCCCGGCCCCTGCGCCCGCATCGCCGCCCACGGCGCGGGGCGAGGGACTGAAGCTGGCGATGGCGGCGGGCGCGAAGCTCGGCAACATGACGAGCGCGTGGTGGTCCCCGACGCTGGCCGATCCGGACGCCTCGTGGCCCGAAGGCGGCGGACGCGCCGCGCCGATGCTGATCGAGCGCACCGTGCCGCACTCGATCATGGTGAACGCTGCGGGCAAGCGCTTCTGCAACGAGGCGGCGAATTATTCCGCGCTCGCCGGCGCCTTCCACCAGTTCGACGCGCAGACCTATTCCTATCCCAATATGCCATGCTGGCTCATCTTCGACGAGCAATACGCCGCGCGCTATCCGCTCGGCACACGGATGCCGGGCCAGCCCCTGCCCGATTGGGTGACGAGCGCGGACAGCTTCGAGGCGCTGGGCGAAAAGCTCGGCATCGACGGCGCGGCGCTCGCCGCTACGGTCGAGCGGTTCAATGCCTTCGCGCGAGAAGGCCACGATCCCGATTTCGCACGCGGCACATCGGCATACGACCATTTCTACGGCGACCGCAGCCGCGAGGGCGCAGGCGTCACGCTCGGCGCGGTCGAGCAGGCGCCCTTCCATGCGGTGCCGGTCCACATGGGAATGCTCGGCACCAATGGCGGCCCGCGCACCGACGGCGAGGCGCGCATCCTCGGCCATGACGGGGAGCCGATCGCGGGACTTTACGGCGCGGGCAATGCGATCGCGTGCCCCACCGGCGGCATCTATGCGGGCGCGGGCGGCACGCTCGGTCCGGCGCTGACCTTCGGCTACATCGCCGGACGCAGCGCGGCGCGCGCCAACGCCTAGCGCTTCTTCGGCTCGAAGGTGATGTGCAGCTGTTTCAGGCTGCGCAGCAGGAAATGCGGGTGGTAGGTGAAATCGTTCTTCTCACCTGCGAAATCCATGTCCTCGAACCGGTCGACCACGGCGGTGAAGCCCCAGGTCAGCTCGCGCCTGGCAAGCGGCGCGCCGAGGCAGTGGTGCGTGCCCGACCCGAAGGCCATGTGCGCGCCCGCGCGCGGTCGGTCGAGATCGAGCTTTTCCGGGCATTCGAAAGCGCGCTCGTCCCGATTCGCCGCGCCATAGCGGACATTGATGATCGAGCCAGCGGGGATGGTCACTCCGGCGAGTTCGACATCCTCGTGGGCGAAGCGCATGAGGCTTTGCACCGGGCTTTCGAGCCGCAGAACCTCCTCGACGAAGGTTCGCATATAGCGGCCCGGATCGGACTTGAGCTTCGCCCACACGTCCTTGTTCTCGATCAGCAGCTTCATCCCCGCGGCGAGCGCGTTGGTGGTCGTCTCCGACCCGCCGACGAAGGTGTCGGCCATCATCTCGGCGTGGAGTTCGTTGTCGTTCAAGGGCCTGCCCCAGCCCTCGATCACCGTGTTCACCAGCACCGAGATGAGGCTTTCATCGGGCCGTTCGCGCAGCTTTTCGAAGATCGGCTGGAAATAATGCTGCGCCTCGATCTCGCGGTCGACCATTTCGAGATGGCGGTCTTCGGGCAGCATCATCGAGATGCGGTGGAAAAAGGCGTCGGTCCAGCCCTTGATCCGCCACATATCCTCGCGCGCCGCGCCCATCTGCTCGCCGATGATGAACAGCGGCAGGGGGATGCAGAACCGGCTCACCCAGTCGCATTCGCCTTCGTCGAGAAATCCGTCGATCAGTTCATAGGCGAGGGTTTCGACGCGCGGGTCGATTTCCTTGATCCGACTGGGCTTGAACGCCTCGTTGAACATCGCGCGCATCTGCTTGTGATTGGGATCGTCGCGTCCGGCGAGGGTGGGGGCGGGGAGCCAGCCCTTCTCCTTGAAGCGCTCGGCGACCTTGCGCCCGCGTTCGATGTCGGTGGGGCTGGCGCGCATCAGCTCGTTCTTCGCGCTGCTGGGAAAACGCTGCGGGTCCATCAGCACTTCGCGCACGTGTTCGTAGCGGCTGACGACGAAGATGTCGGTGCCCGGGATGCGATAAACGGGCGCCTCGTCGCGCAAGGTGCGATAGGCGTCCCACGGGCATTGCTGCACCTGCGGGTCGAACAGGTTGACTTGCGGCCCGGAGCCTTCCGCCCGCGTCGCCATCAGCGCACCTCGACCTTGTCCGAGCCCCACGGCGCGATGCTCTCGGCCTCGCGGAAGGCTTGCGGCAATTCCTCGACCATGTGCCAGGTCGCCGCGAGCCGGCCGAAGCCGACGAAGAAGGCGCAGGTCATGCCCAGTTCGACGATCTCGGCCTCGCTGAAATGCTCGCGCAGCTCGGCATAGGTGTCCTCGCCGATCGCGAGGTGGTCGGTTGCCATCAGCTCGCCGTAGCGGATCGCGGCCTTTTCGGCCGGGGTGAGGTTTTCCGCCTCCTGCGGGCGTTCGAGCGAGCAGACCAGCCCTTCGTCCACGCCGTCGGCGACCGCGTCGGAATAGCGGATCGCCATGCACGAGCGGCACTGGTTGAAGAAGGCGATCCTGAGGCGCACCAGTTCGACCAGCCGGTCGGGCAGCGAGCGGTGCATCTTCAGCGCCCCGCCGAAGCCCATCAGGCCGAGCGCCTGTTCCGGGCAATGGGCGAAGAAGCGGGTGAGGCCCTGCTCCAGTTCGCTGAGCGCGTCAGGGTTCACCGCATCGCGCAGGCGCGGATCCCACTGGTCGGGGGGAAGCTTGGAAATGCGGCTCATCGCGGTCTCTCCCGAAGAGGCGCCTCACTGGCAAAATAGCCCGTTTCCGTAGCGGCGCGCTTGGCTGACAAGGGTGCGGGCGAGCCCCCGGCGCTGCAATTGGCGCTTTTGCCAAGCGCAAAACCGCCGAGCGCGCGGGGATGCATCGCGCTGTTGGTGGGAGCCGGATTTGGCAAGGCAGACGCACGAGGCATCGGACCATTACGCCGCACCGCCGCGGCTGCTGGAGGACGTCGACCTGTTCGCGCCCGGCGCGCAGGAGCACTGGTACGATGCCTATGCCATCCTCCACGAACACGCGCCCGTCCAGCGCCTGCCGGGCGAGGGGCTGACGCCGGAAAGCGATGCCTTCGTCCTGACGAAATACGAGGACATCAAGCGCGTCGTGCGCGACTGGGACCGCTTCCCGCCGACGCTTTCGCTGCTGGTCGCGCAGATCCTCGAATCCGGCGAGATGCCCGCGCACATTCCCGACATCGATGCCATGGTCGCCTCGATCGTCTCGCTCCGCCCGACGCCCGAATTGTGGCGCGCGCACAGGAAGGAGCTGACCGATCCGTGGGTCGGGCCGGGCTGCACCCGCCACGCTGCGATGATCGAGCGCCATGTCGATGACCTGCTCGGCCCGATGATCGAGCGCGCGCGAGCGGGCGAGACGATCGATTTCGTCGCCGAATTCGCCCGCCCCCTGCCGCAGCGCGTGATGGCGAGCGTGCTCGGCTTTCCTCAAGGTGACATCCCGCAGCTCGAGGAATGGGGCAATGCGCAGGTCATGTCCTATGTCCACGGGCGCACGCACCGCAACCTGCTCACGCCCGAACAGACCGCCGAGAAGTTCCGCCTGCTGGACGGCATGAAGGATTACGTCGCCGAAAAGACCCGCGAGAAGCGCGCCGACCCGAAGGACGACATGATCTCCTTCCTGACGCAGACCAGATACGAGGCGCTCGGACGCAAGCTGACCGACGACGAGGTCGGCGGCGTCGTCTACGCGATGGTGATCGGCGGGCTGGAGACGACGCAATACGCCATCGCCGAACAGGCCCAGCTCCTGTGCGAGCGCGAAGGGCTGTTCGATGCGATCCGCGCCGATCGTGCGGCGATCCGCACCTTCATCGAGGAAGGGATGCGCCTGCGCTCGCCCACCCAGGGGCTTTCGACCCGCATCTGCGCGCATGACGAGGTGTTCCAGGGCGTGCGCGTGCCCGCCGGCTCGATGCTCCACCTGCGCTGGGCGGCGGCGAATATCGACCCGGACGAATTCGAGGATCCGCTCGAGGTGAAGCTCGACCGGCGCGCGGCGACCCGCCATCTCGCTTTCAGCCAGGGGCCGCGCTCGTGTCCGGGCTCGAACCTGTCGCGGCTTGAACAGACGATCGTCTGGAACCGGCTGTGCGACGCCCTTTCCGGCATGGCCTATGCACCCGGCAACGACTTCGCCCACCAGGGCGGCATCATGCTCGGCATCCACCAATTGTGGCTCGACCTCACCCCCGCCTGAAGGAGACCGCCATGGCGACATTGCTTGCGCATATCAGGATCAAGCCCGGCAAGGAGGAGGCGTGGGAGGCGATCATGCGGAACATGGTGCTCGAGACCTTCCGCACCGAGGCGGGCGTGATCCGCTACGAATACTGGAAGGGCGAGGCCGAGCGGTCCTACTACTGCCTGCTCTCGTTCAGGGACAAGTGGGCGTTCTATGCCCACCAGATGTCCGACCACCACGAAGGCCATGACTTCGCGGAGGTGCTGGAAGACATCCGGCTCGAATATGTCGGTCCGGTAGAAGGCGCGGGCGGGGGGCTGCCGCCGACCCGCGACCCGGCCCTGCCCGATGACGCGAACGAGGCGATGCGGACCGCGCAGGAACGCTTTCCCCTCACCATTCCCGCATGGTGGGAGGCGCGGCTGTGAGCGTGAGCACGGGGCCGGACGCGCGGCTCGAGGCGCTGATCGCGAAACAGGAGATCGCCGAGGTCATGCAGCGCTATTCGCGCACGCTCGACTGGCTCGACGACGAAGGGCAGGCGAGCTGCTACTGGCCCGATGCGCCGGTCGATTACGGCTTCTTTTCCGGCACGGCGGCGGATTTCGTGCCCGTGGTAATGGAGATCGAGCGCGCCAGCCAGCGGCGCTGGCATATGCTTTCGGGGCTCGCGATCCGGCTCCATTCGCTGACCCGGGCGAGCGCGGAATGCTATGGCATGGCGACCGGAATCCGCCAGCAGGAGGACGGCAGCTGGCAGGGCAACCTTTATGGCGGGCGCTATCTCGACGAATTCGAGAAACGCGCGCCCGCAGGCGATCCCGACGGCGAGATGGAATGGCGCATATCGAAGCGGCAATACGTGATGGACTGGCGCGTCCCGCTGACCGACCAGCCGGGCAATGACCCCGATCCGAACCTGCCGCTCCCGATCCTGCAGATCGTGGAGAGCGGGCACGAGCTCTACCGCAGGATGTGACGGTTCATTCGCCCGCCGGCGGGTCCATGTAGTCGCGATAATAGGTGAGCTGCCCGCCCGCGACCTTGTAGATGCCGCAGCCGCCGCGCGTGCCCTCGGGCGAATGCAGCGTCCAGCGCGCCCAGCAGGCGTGGTCGTCGCCGCAGATCTCGTCGACGGTGAAGGTGATCTTACGGTTGCCCATTTCCTCGACCATCTTGGTCATGAACGACAGGATCGCATCGCGTCCCCTGTAGGTTCCCCAGACCGGATCCTCGACCACCGCGTCCTCGGCGAAAAGCGGGGCGAGTTTCGTGTAGTCGCCCTCGTCCTGAATGCGCCAGAATTGCTCGATCACGTCCTGTGCCTGTCCCGGCATGGCTCTTCCTCCCGGTTTTCCGATGCCGCGAACGTGCCACGCGAAGCGCCGCGCGGCCCCCTCTGAAAATGTGGAGGCGGCCGCGCAGCGCGCGGCGCGTTACACTTGGCCCCAAGGAGAAGCCTCATGTCGACCATACCCCGCGCCTCCTCGGCGATCGCCGGCGAGCCCGCCCATTTCGGCTCGGTCCTCGCCCACCAGCCCGCCATCGCGCAGGCCTTCGCCGAGCTTTACGGGCGGTTCTGGGACAGCGACGTGCTCGCGGCGCGGCTCAAGGAAGTCGCCCGGATGCGCAACGCGCGCGTCACCGAATGCGGGTTCTGCCGCAATGTCCGCTTCGACAAGGCGGTTGCCGAGGGGCTGGGCGAGGAGGTGGTGGACGACATCGACGACGGCTATGAAACGTCCGCCCGGCTGACCGATGCCGAAAAGGCGGTTCTGAAATTCACCGACGCGCTGATCCACGATCCCGAGCTTCTCACCGGCGATGCGAAGGCGGCCCTGAAGCGCCACCTGTCCCCGGAGCAGATCGCCGAGCTGGGCCTTGGCGTCACGCTGTTCCTCGCGCTCGCCAAGGCGCTGATCGTGCTGGGGCTGGAACCCGAGCAGATGGACCGCACCGTGCTCCCCACTCCCGCCGTGCCGGAGCCTGCGCAATGAAGGGGCCGGTGGCAGAGGCACTCGCCGGATCGCCTGAGCTTGCGGGGCGCTACATGGCCTTCCGCGATGCCGCGCACGAGGCGCTCGGCCCGGAAATCGTCGCGGAAGTCCGCCGCGCCGTCGCCGGCGTGCACGGCATGGGAGAGGGCGCGCGCGGGAGCGCTCCTGCAGCGGTGATCTCCTATGCCCGGCGCATGGTGTTCGAACACACCGCGATCACCGATGAAGAGGCCGCCGCCGTCACAGCCGAACTGGGCGAGCCGGGCCTCGTCGCGCTGTCGGTCGTCGCGGCGCTCGCCGATGCCGAATGCCGCGCCGAAGCGGTCGGCCTGCCGGACCTCGCCTCCTAGAGTTCGAGCGGGCGCACCGGGTCGCTGCCGTCCCAGCCTTGTGCGGCATCGCGGACCATGGCGTAGAAGCTCTCCAGTCCCTCGTCTCGGGCATAAAGCTCGATCATGTGGCCGAGGCTCGCGGTCGCATCGAGGAAAGCGAAGGCGGTTCCGAAAGCCGTGACCGAATACTGCGCGAGCGGTATCCCGCGCGCTTCGTATCCGGCGATCGCGGTATCGAGATCCTCGACCCAGATCGCCGCATGGTGGAGGCCGTAGCGGCCCGAGCCGGGCGGGAAGACATCGCTTATCGCGCTGGGATCGTTGCTGTGCAGCGCGACGAATTCGACCATCAGGTCGCCCCACTGGCCATAGGCGGAGGAATGGTCGAATTCGCGTTTCACCCCGCGGTGGACGCTGTAGTTCAGCGGGACGTGGGAGAAGGTGAAGAAGGGGCCGGAGCCGAACACCCGCGAATGCTCACGCGCCGCGCGTTCGATGTCGGGCACGTAATAGGCGAGCTGGCGGACCTGCATTCAGTTCACCGCGCGGTCCTTGCCCTCCCAGTAGGGCGCGCGCAATTCGCGGCGCAGGATCTTGCCCGAAGGGTTGCGCGGCAGGGCTTCGATGAAATCGACCGACTTGGGGCACTTATAGCCGGCGATATGCTCGCGCGCGTGGGCGATCAGCTCGGCCTCGGTGATTTCCTCGCCCGGCTTGACGACGACGCAGGCTTTCACCTCCTCGCCCCATTTCTCGGACGGGATGCCGATCACGGCGACGTCGGCGACCTTTGGGTGGGCGTAGAGCGCGTTCTCGACCTCGGCCGGGTAGACGTTCTCGCCCCCGGAGATGATCATGTCCTTCACCCGGTCGTGGATGTAGAGATAGCCGTCCTCGTCGAGATAGCCCGCATCGCCCGTGCGTAGCCAGCCGTCCTCGTCGATCGTCTCGGCGGTGGCTTCGGGATTGTTCCAGTAGCGGCTCATGTTCTTGGAAGACCGCGTGGCGATCTCGCCCACCGTGTTCGGCGGCAGGGTGTTGCCCTCCTCGTCGATGATCTTGAGCTCGACACCGGGAAGCGGCGTTCCGACGCTGCGCATCCGGGGGCTGCCTTCGGGGACATGGTCTTCAGGGTCGAGTGCGACGATCGTTCCGCTCGTCTCCGTCATCCCGTACATCTGGACGAAGCCGCAGCCCAGCACCTCCATCGCCTCGCGCATCAGTTCCAGGGGAATGGGCGAGGCGCCGTAGGTGACGTATTTGAGGCGGCTGAAATCCACTTCCTTCACGCGCGGGTGATTGAGCAAAATCTGGATCGCGGCGGGGACGAGGAAGATCTTGGAGATGTTGTAGTTCTCGATCAGCTCCAGCGCCTTGGTCGGGTCGTATTCGGGCAGGACGATCGAATTGCTGCCCGCGACCATCGTCCCGATGCCCGTTCCCGTCCCGCTGATGTGGAAGCACGGCATGGCGAGCAGGGTCACGTCGCCCTCGACCGGTTCCTGCCATTCGCGCATTTCGCCTTCCTGGCCGACCGCATCGCGGCTCGAGAGGATCGAGCCGTGGGTCATGACCGCGCCCTTGGGCCGGCCGGTCGTGCCCGAGGTGTAGAGCTGCAGCGCATCGTCCTCCAGCCCGACGCGGGTGGCCGGCGGGCGGGCGGAAAAGCCGTCGCGCCAGATGCGGTAATCGGTCCCGGCATGGTCCGGCGCGTCGATCCCGATCACCTGTTCGACGTCGGGGACCTGTCCGCGCACCCGCGCCAGCACATCGGCGAAGCCTTCGCCCACGAAGACCACGCGGGCGCAGCAATTGTCGAGGATATAGGCGACCTCGGGGGCGGCGAGGCGCCAGTTCACCGGTGTCATCACCGCGCCGATCTTGGCCGCGCCCAGCAGCGCCTCGAAATAGAGCGGGTGATTCTTGCCGAGAAAGGCGACCCGCTCGCCCTTCTTCACCCCGAACGCGGCGAGCGCGTTGGCGACGCGGTTCGAATTCTCGTCCAGCTCGGCGAAAGTGATCGTCTCGTCGCCATAGGTGAAGGCGGGGGTGTCGCCGCGTTCCTGCGCGTGTTCGCGCACGATGTCGCAGAACGAGCCCGCCTCGGCGAGCGCAGCCTCGATGGCCATGATAGGTGTCTCCTGTCCCATGGGCGCGAGCCTACGCCCGCTTGCCCGCCTCACCATTGGCACAATTCATAGCATTTGGCCCGCGCCAATCGCGGTCTATGCTTGCCCCATGACCGACACGCCGCCTCCCCCGGGCTTCGAGCCCGCCCGCTTCTCGCCCGGCTTTCTCGACCATGGCGGGCCCTATTTCCTCGGGCGCAAGCGGGAGGGCGTGCGGGTCATGGGCCTGCGCATCTGCCCGCATCACATCAATTACAAGGACGGGGCGCATGGCGGGGTGATCTCTACCTTCGCCGATGTCGCCCTGAGCCACGCGGTCTACGATGCCGAGCGCCCGCGCCTCGCGCCTTCGACCATTGCATTGCAGGTCAATTACCTCGCCGCCGCGCGGCTGGGCGAGTGGCTCGAGGCGCAAGTGACGATCGACCGGCTGGGCGGACGCACCGCCTACACCAGCGGGCGGATCATGCGCGGTGAGGACGCGATCGCGACGATGAGCGGGGTCTTCGCGATCCGGCGCGGTTAGCCGAGGAAGCGCGCCACCACCGGGGTCGAGGGGTCGCGCTCGTCATGATAGCCGCTCGCGCCCTCGGGAACGTCCGACAGGTCCACGCCCTCGACCTCGCGGAATTCGCGCCAGTCGTAGAGCCCGATGCGCCGCGCGATGCGCCACTGGTTGTCGCGCTTTTCGAAGCGGTCGACATAGCGCCCGGCGATGACCGCGGAATAGGTGCGGCCCTTGTCGGGAAAGACCTCGGCCACCGGATAGCCCGCGGGCACAGTGTGCATCGCGGTCATGTAGGTTTCGGTGTGGCACACAAGGTCGTTCTCGAAACCGAACTGGACCTGGCCCAGCTGGTGCTGGGTGGCGAGGCAGGGGTCGATGATCGCGCGCGCCTGCTCGACGAAACCGCGCCAGTCGCCCGATACCGTGCCGAACTGGAATTCGGCGTCCTCGTGGAACAGCTGGTCCATCATCTGCCAGCGGCGGCGGTCGATCGCGTGGGCATAGGCGGCGATGACGTCGCTGATTTCCGCGCGCGCTTCGAGATGCAGTTTCATGGCTCCAGCTCCACGATGACCTTGCCGATATTGCCGCCGGTGAACAGTTTTCGATAGGCCGCGAGCGTGTTGTCGAGGCCCTTCGTCACGTCATAGGGCATGACGAGATCGCCCGCCTCGGTCCATTCGCGCAGGCGCGCGGTGAGCGCTTCGCCTTCGTGCATGAAATCGGGCGAGAAGAAGCCTTCGACCCGCAGGCGCCGCATCAGGATCTGGTCGAATTCGCGGGGCGCGGTGCGCCTCCCCGAGTTGTAATCGGCGAGCAGGCCGCACACCGCGATCCGGCCATAGTGGTTCATGCGGGTGAGGACTTCGTCGAGCATGGGCCCGCCGACATTGTCGAAATAGACGTCGAACCCGCCCGCCTTATCGAGCTGCGCGCCAAGATCGCCCGCCTTGTAATCGACCGCCCCCGCGATCCCGAGCTCCTTGGTCAGGAAACGGCATTTATCCGCCCCGCCCGCGATTCCCCATGCCTCGCAGCCGAGCAGCTTGGCGATCTGCACCGCGAGGATACCCGTGGCTCCGGCAGCGGCGGACACCAGCACCCGTTCGCCAGATTTTGCTGCGCCGGTGCGCTCGATCCCCCATAGCGCGGTCCAGCCGTTCATGCCGAGCGGGCCGAACCATGCGCGCCGGTCCTCGACAGCAGGATCGAGCTTCACCGCGCCCGACAGCGCCGCATCGACCTGGCTCACCTCGCCCCACACGCCGAAGGCGCGCACGAGATCGCCGACGGCAAAGTCTTCCGTCCGGCTTTCGATCACCTCGCCCAGCACCAGCCCGGTCATCGGCGCACCCACGGGGAGCGGCGGCTGGTAGCCGTCCTCGCGGCTCGTCAGCCACAGGCGCGTGCCCGCGTCCATCGACAGCATCGCGTTGCGGATACGGATTTCCCCCTGCGCAAGCTCGGGCAGCGGGGCGTCAACGAGCGCGAGCGCCTCGTCGAAATCGGTTCCCTCGGGGCGGCGCTCTATGCGCCAGAAACGGTTTTCCATGCACGCCTTGTCCGGCCCGTGGCAGCGCGCGGCAACCCCGCCATTTCGCTAGGGCGCGCGCGTGCGGCCCCTGTCATTTTCGCGCTATCAAAAAACACCGGAGCGGCGCGGCGGGCGCTTGGCCTAGGTTGCGCCGGGCGCATGGGATAGCGGCTAAATTGCGAAGGGGAGAGAGACAATGGCACTCATCACGGTGATCGGCGCATCGGGCCGGCAGGGCATGGCTCAGGTGCGCCAGGCGCTCAAGGCAGGATACGAAGTGCGCGCGATCTCGCGCCAGCCGGACCCGTTCGCGGGGCTGCTGATCGACGGCATCGAGAATGTCGAGGTGCGCCCGATGGACCTCTACGACACGTCCACCTACCGCGCCGCGCTCGAAGGGTCGGATTACATCTTCTACACCCACCCGCTGCAGGCCCGCGCCGACCGCGCGGTGCTGGTCGGACAGGTCGGCAAGGCGGCGGCGGAGCTGGACGTGAAGCGGGTGGTCTGGAACACCTCGAGCTGGATTCCCGACCGTCCCGGCGACCCCTTCACCTATGCCGGGAACACGGCGGGCATCAACGCGCTGTGGCGCTCCGGCGCGCCCGGCACGGTGTTCGGCAGCGTGCTGTTCATGGACAACCTGCTGACCAACTGGGCGCGGCCTTTCATCATCAACGAAGGGCGCTACGTCTATCCGCACAATCCGCAGCTCGAGGCGAATTGGATCAGCCTCGACGATGTCGCGAAGTTCATGCTGACCAGCCTCGAGCGGCCCGACATGGAAGGCGCGTGGCTCAATATCGGCGGGCCGGAGCGACTGGTGGGCTCGCAGGTCACGCAATACCTGTCCGAAGCGCTCGGCAGGGAGATCGAATACGACCCCTGCACGCCCGAGGAATTCGGCCGCTATCTCGTCGAGGCGGCAGGGGATTCGATGCCGGAGGAAGCGCGCGAGGAATTCGCCAAGGGCATCCAGGCCTTCTACGAATACAACAACGAAGCGCCCACCCGGCCCTTCGAGGTCGACATGGACCACGTCTACGAACGCTTCCCCGAACTCGAGGGCGAGCTGGAGACGATGGGCGAATGGACCAAGCGCGTCGACTGGGGCGAATCGAACTTCCGCCCCGCGTTCGGCTGAGGCGCGCGCCATGGCCGACACGCGCGAGGCCAACATCGCGCTGGCGACGCGCTATTACGAAGCGCTGGAGGCGGGCGATTTCGACGCGCTCGCCGATCTCCATGCCGACGACGTCGTGTTCAACCTCGTCGGCTCCACGCCCGTTTCAGGGCGTTGGGTCGGCAAGGCGGAATGCTTCGGCCCGCTGGTGGCGGACAATGTCGTGGGCAAGCTGGTTCCCGAGACCGTGCAGTTCTCACGGCAGTGGCGGATCATGTGCGCGGACGAGAACTGCGTCGTCGGCATCATGCGCGGCGGCGGCATGGGTGTGAACGGCCACGAATACCTGCAGACCTACTGCCAGGTGATGACCATCCGCGACGGCAAGATCGCCGAGCTGCACGAATTCTTCGACACCGCGCTGGTCGAACTCGCGCTCAACGACAATCCCACGGCGAAGGGGCCGAGCGAGGTGGCCCGGCCCTTCGAATTCTAGCGCCCGCCTATTCCGCGGCCTGACGCTGCTCGCGCGCGAAGATGTCGAGCAGCTCTTCATCCGAGGCGTTCACGAGCTTCTCGGCCCACTGGTGAAAGACCTGCCCGCCGCGCTCGTTGCGGCCGAACAGGACGTGGTCCATCAGGCCCGATTGCAGCGCCTCGTGCTGGCGCTTGCCGGTGGCGTAATCCTCGTCGCGCACGACCACTTCGAGGAAGTCGAACTGTTCGTGGGCGGATTTGACCTGCTCTTCGGTCTCGGGGCGGTTCTCCATCACGTAATACTGGGTGGTCCAGCTTTCCCCGACCGTCTCGCCGGGGAAGAGCTGGCTGATCATCGCCCCGCGCTGCCCGCCGCCGTAGAAGCTCGCGATCGAGATGTGGGGGAAGATCGTCCACACGCCCTGCACCAGCGCGTCCTGCGGGATTTCCTCGTCCGACATCTGCGTGAGGTCGATCTGCTCGTCGCTCCCGGTGCGCTGGGCGAATTTCGACGGGCTTGCGAGCCTTTGGTGCGGCCCCCAGGCGAAGTAGTTGGCGCGGTTGAAGAAATCGGCTCCGAACGTGTCCTTGTGGAGGACCGGCAGGTGGTAGAAATCGAGATAGCCGTCATAGGCCGTCTTCCAGTTCGGCCCCGCCAGGGTGCGCTTGGCGAACAGGGTCCAGCCTGAAAACCCGAAGGCTTCGAGCAGCGCATCGTAGCCGCACAGGTAATCCTCGATGGCGAGCTTCGAATTGGGATCGAGCGTCACCCAGATCAGCCCCGCGCGTTCGAGCACCGGGAAGCGCTTGAGGCAATGGGCGGCCTTGTCGACCTTCCCGAAATCCTGCGGGCTGGCGACGCCCAGCAGGTCGCCGTCCTGGCGGAAGGTCCAGCCGTGATAGCCGCAGGTGAAACGGCTCGCGTTGCCCGTCCCCGAGGCGAGCGGATTGCCGCGGTGGGTGCACATATTGAGGAAGGCGGCGATCTCGCCGTCCTTCTGGCGCGACAGCAGCAGCGGCACGCCGCAGATGTCCATCGCCTTGTAATCGCCCGGTTCCGGCAATTCGCACGACGGCGCGACCATTAGCGGGAGGCGGCGGAAGATGTTGCGCTTCTCGCGCTCGAACAGGCTCTCGTCGGTATAGCTGCTTGCCGGCACGCGCACGACCTCGTCGGCGAGCTCCATCGTGTCCGCCTCGCCATGCGCGACGAGGCTGCGGGTCATGCCGACCAGTTGTTCGCGCGACATCTCTCTCTCCCTTGTCCGTCTGCCCGCAAGGATGCGCCTTGGTCCCCGCTGCGCGCAATGCTCACTTTTGAAAGGGGCCACGCAAAAGGGGCGGACCGCAAGGCCCGCCCCCATCGTGTCCCATCGGAAGCCCGTGCTTCAGAAGCGGAAGCGCGTTTCCACGAAGACCTGCCGCCCGCGGTTCTGGGTGAAGATCAGGTCGTCGCCGGTCGGCGGCAGGAAGGGCCGCGGCGCGGAGGTGTTGACCCAGATTTCGTCCGCGAGGTTCACCCCGATCAGCGAGACCTTCCACGTCCCGTCGGCAGCGCCGATCGAAACCGACGCGTCGAAGGTCACGTAATCGTCCTGGATGAAGTCGTTGCGGGTGTCCTCGTTGGTGAAATACTCGCCCGAGTAGATCATGTTGCCGTTCAGCCCGAAATCGAGGCCGTCGGAAATCGGCGTGACGAAGTCGAAGGCGAGGTTCCCCGACCAGGTCGGCGCGCGTGCCGAAGAACGCCCGTCGAGGTCGTTGCCCGCGCTGGTGATGAAGGTGTCGGTGAACTCCGCATCGAGATAGGACAGGTTGCCCGAGAAGCTCAGCCCGTCGACCGGGGTGAGCCAGTTGGCCTCGAGGTCGATGCCCTGCGAGGTCACCTGCCCTGCGTTGAGCGTGAGGAACTGCACCGCCACCGCGTCGAAGTTCTGCACCTGCAGGTCGTCGAACACGTAGTAATAGGCGGTCGCATTCAGGGTGAAGGTGCGGTCGGCCCACTGCGTCTTGATGCCGACTTCGCCGCCCTGCGCCGTTTCCGACTGGAAGATCAGGGGCGAGAAGTCGCCGCTGTTCGCTGCCTGGCTGAGGCTGTTCGACGGCAGCGCCGAGTTGTCGATGCCGCCCGACTTGAAGCCGGTCTTGAAGCTGGCGAAGACGTTGATGTCCTCGGTCGCCTTGTAGCGCAGCGTGATCTCGGGCGAGAAATTGTCGTCCGAGAACTCGATCGGGCCCGAATTGAAGCCCGGCGAGACGAAGCCCGGACCCTGCAGGAAAGTGTGCAGGTAAGGCACGGTGATGACCGCGGTCTTCTTTTCGTCGGTGTAGCGCACGCCGCCCGACAGCTCGAGATCCTCGGTCAGGTCGATCATGACCGAGCCGAACACCGAGAACGCCTCGGTGTCGGTGTCCTGACGGCGGTCCCAGTCATAGGTGAAGCCGGTGACCGGGTCCGGGCCGAGGAAGGAGATGTTCACCGCCTGCTGCGCGGTGTCGAAGACGAACTTGCGGTCCTCGTAGAACACGCCCAGCATGAAGTTGAACGCGCCCTCGAAATCCGAGGCGAGGCGCAGTTCCTGCGTCCACTGTTCGAGCTGGTTGACCGGGTCCGAGGTGCCGACGCCGCCGGGCACGCCCGGGCCGAGCAGGCCGCCGTAGGAATAGTTGTCGAAGTCGACCGCATCGAGGTTGAGATAGCCCGTGGTCGAAGTCAGCGTCAGGTTCTCGGTGATGTCCCAGTTCATCAGAAGGCGGGTGAACCAGACGTCGGTTTCGCCGAAAGGCACGCCGTTGCGCCCGGCCGCAGCCGACGGGGTCGGCACGCCGCCCGCCAGCGGCGGGGCGGTGTCGGGCAGGAAGTAGCGCTGGTCGAAGGCGTTGCAGTCATAGCCGCCCGGGATGTTGATCGCGCCGCCCAGCAGCGTGATCGGGTCGGCCACGCCGTTCGCCCCGCAAAACAGGTCCGAATGCTGGATCGCGCCGTCGTTCTCGTTGCGGACGTATTGTACCTTGAGGTTGGCGTCGAAAGTCGGGCTCGGCTGCCATTCCAGAGTGCCGCGCGCGACGATGTTCGTGAGCCCGCGGAAACGGCCATTGGCGGCCGGAGTGCCGTCCTGCAGCACGACATATTCGTCGATGTCGTTGAACTGCGCGGCGACTCTCATGCCGAGCGTGTCGGTCAGCGGGCCGGAGACGTAGCCCTGGACGATGTAGCCGTCTTCCTCGAATTCATAGGAAGCCGCGCCGCCCACTTCCCAGGTCGAGGTCGGATCGGCCGAGCGGATCGCGAACACGCCCGCCGAGGCCGATTTCCCGAAGAAGAGCGACTGCGGACCCTTGAGGACGTCGATCTGCTCGACATCGAAGAAGCCCGCCTGCACGAGGCGCATGGTCGAGACCTGCACCCCGTCGAAATCGAACGCGACCGCCGAATCGAAGGCGGCGGAAATGTTCGACGAACCCACGCCGCGCAGGCTCAGCTGGCCGCCGGAACCCGAACCGCCGACCTGCACGTTGAGAGTCGGCACGCGGCTCACCACGTCGGCGACCTGGTCGATGTTGTAGCGCGACAGCGTGTCGCCGCCGATCGCGGTGACGGTGACGGGGACTTCCTGCAGGGTTTCGTTCTGGCGGCGGGCCTGGACGATGATGACCTGCTCTTCGGGAGCCGCGGCCTCATCGGTTTCCATGTCCTGCGCGTGGGCCGCCTGCGGCATCGCGGCGAGGCACGAAAGCGCGGCCCCGGCGAGAAGCGCACGGCGCAGGTGCGCGCCGCGGGCGGATACAACTCGGGTATGTCGGATGCTCATCAGATCTCTCCCTTCGCGACGGGCCGCCCCTGGCCGGCCCCGGTTCCCCAACCCGGGCGCTTTGGATTGCGCCTCTTGGTAGGCTGTCACGTGTATGGTGGGGGTATCACGCGCTCATCTAGCAAAACCGCTAGGCAGCCTGCGAAAGTGCGGCAAATTCGTCACAGCGCGCGCCAAAAGCAGCTTTGCCGTAGCGTCACAGGCGGCTCGCCGCGCCCCTATTCGGCCGCGTCGCGGCTCTCTCCGGCCTCTTCGCTGAGCAGCGCATCGCGCGGTTCGTTGGGCCAGGTCCACTCCTCGCCGATGACCTGTTCGACCCGCAATTCCTCGGGCACGTCGTCGACCCCGATCATGCGGTCGAGCGACTGGTGGAAGGAATAGATGCGCGCCTCCTGGTAGGACAGCGGGACGCTCTTGAAGGCGGCGCTTTCCATCGATTTCTGGATCGCCTCGCCGAACTGCGTGTCCTCGAGGATGATCGGGCTCATCTGCCGCCCGTTCGGCTGCGTCTCGTCGGGCACGGTCCACAGGTCGGGCGCGGGCTCGTCGCCCCAGTCGAGCGCCATCGTCACCAGTTCGAGCCGCGTCGTCGTCAGCGAGGTCGGCCAGAACACCAGCGGCGGCACGAAGTAATTGGACAGCGGCGAGACCCAGTTGGGAAACAGCGTGTAGCTCTGCGTGCAGGTGCGGCCCAGCTCGCCCACGCTCTCGATCTGTTTCCACCCCGGCGGCGAATCGATCGCGCGCACGTGTTCGCGGTCCGTCGTGCGCGGCGGCGGGGCGAGCATCCGGGCGTGGCCATTGGGATACATGGTGTTGAGATTGCGCTTGGGATCGACCAGCGGGGCGACCGTTTCGGGATGGATGAAGGGCACATGGTAGACTTCCATGTTGGCCTCCATCGCGACCTTCCAGTTGCATTGCAGGTCGAAGGAATGGCGCGCGGCGAGGCGGATGCGGTCGAAGGCGAATTCGGCCCATTCGTCCCACAGCGGCCCCATCCACTCTTTGAGCGGCATGGCCTCGTCGTCGAAATTGACGAAGATGACATTGCCCAGCCGCTCGCAGCGCACCGGGATGAGCCCGCGGCAGCTCATGTCGAAATCGGGCGGAAAATCCTGCCGCTCGGGCACGCCGACCAGAGTGCCGTCGGTCTTGTAGGTCCAGTTGTGATAGCCGCACATCAACCGGCTCGACTTGCCGAAATCCTCGGTCACGACCGGTGCGCCGCGGTGGCGGCAGGTGTTGTAGAAGGCGCGTACGACGCCATCCATGCCGTGGACGATGACGATCGGATCGCCCGCATTGTGCCAGCGCATCCAGCAGCCCGGCTCGGGGATCTCGTCGATGTGCCCTGCGAAAAGCCAGCTCTTGCGGAACACGCGTTCCTTCTCGAGCGCGTAATACTCGGGCGAGGTGTAGCGCGCGGCGGGCATATCGGGGAGCTTGGGGAAACCGCGCGGCGGCGACGTGCGGCGGCCTTCCCATTCCATCAGCGCCTTGAGGCGGGCGATTTCGG
This sequence comes from Erythrobacter sp., assembly GCF_011765465.1. Classification (NCBI taxonomy): domain Bacteria; kingdom Pseudomonadati; phylum Pseudomonadota; class Alphaproteobacteria; order Sphingomonadales; family Erythrobacteraceae; genus Erythrobacter; species Erythrobacter sp. The sequence continues at coordinate 2,864,022 of NZ_CP050265.1, forward strand.
CTGCATCCATCGGCTCTCTCCTTGCCGCAGCCATACCGCGCGCGCCCGGCCTGGCGCGACTGGCACTTTTCAAGGGGAGCCCTGCCGCCTCATCGCTTTAGTCAGTGGCGCGCGCGCGGCCGCGCAATAGGTTCGGCTGCCAAACAGACAATGCTTGGGAGAGAGGCATGACGGGAAGGGTAGCGGGCCGCGTCGCGCTCGTGACGGGCGGCGCGATGGGGCTGGGCCGGGCCGATTGCGAGGCGCTGGCAGCCGAGGGCGCGAAAGTGATCGTGACCGACCGCGAGGTCGAACAGGCGCACGCGGTCGCGGATGCGATCGGCGGCGATGCGATGGCGCTCGACGTGACCGACGAGAGCCAGTGGCAGGACGTCATGCAGGCGGTGCAGGAGCGCCACGGCGGGCTCGACATCCTTGTCAACAATGCCGGCAATGTCATCTTCGAGGACATCGAGACCGTCTCGACCGAGCATTTCCGGCTCCATCTCGACATTCACGTGATGGGCACCTTCTTCGGCTGCAAATACGCTATCCCGCTGATGAAGCATCGCCACAAGGCGGTCGGCGGGGGCGGTTCCTCGATCGTCAACATGGCCTCGACCGCGGCGCTGATGGGCTATGGCAACATCCCTGCCTACACCGCCGCCAAGGGCGCGATTTCGTCGATGACCCGCTCGATCGCGGTGCATTGCCAGGATCAGGGCTACGGCATCCGCTGCAATGCGCTCGCGCCCGGCGGGATCGAGACGCCGATGGTGATGGGCGTGTCCGGCCGCGCTGGCGAGACGCCGATGGAGATTCCCGAAGGCCCGCTGCCCGCCGACGCGCTGGGCCATCCGAAGGACGTTGCGGGATGCGTCCTCTTCCTCGCCTCGGACGAGGCGCGGTTCCTCAACGGGCTGACGATCCCGGTGGACAATGGCCTCGACGCCCGACCCCACCACTGAGGCTCCCACCACCGGGCCTCCAGCCGCCGCGCCGGGCGAGGGCAGCGCCTATCGCTGGTATGTCCTGTTCCTGCTGATCCTGACGCTGCTTTTCAGCGTTGCCGACCGGCTGGTGTTCTCGATCCTGCTCGAGGACATCAAGGCCGAGTTCGACTTTTCGGACGCCCAGCTCGGCCTGCTCGGCGGGGTCGCGTTCACGCTGACCTACGTCATCGCGGGCTTTCCCGCCGCGCGGCTGGCCGACCGCTCGGTGCGCAAGAACATCGTCGCGGGCGCGATTTCGTTCTGGAGCGCGATGACCGCGCTGTGCGGCGCGGCGACGGGGTTCTGGACGCTGTTTTTCGCGCGCACCGGGGTCGGCGTGGGGGAGGGGTGCTCCGGCCCGGCCTCGCAGTCCATGCTGGCCGACTACTTCCCCCGCCGCGAGCTGGCCCGCGCGATGGGGTTCCTGACGCTTGGCTCGACCCTCGGCACCGCGACCGGCCTCATCGCGGGCGGCTTGCTGGCCGAAGCGTTCGGCTGGCGCTGGGCCTTCGTGCTGATGGCCGCGCCGGGGTTCCTGATCGGGGCCGCGCTCTATCTCACCGTGATCGAGCCGCGCCGCGGGCGCTATGCCCCGGCGGGGATGAGCACCGACCAGACGCCGCTGGGCGAGACGATCCGCTCGCTGCTCGCCAACCGGGTCTTTCTCGGCCTTGCATTGGGCTGGGCGGTGCAGATCATGATCGGCTATGCGCTCGCCTTCTGGATGGCGCCCGCGATGATCCGCCTGTTCGAGGTGTCGGTCGGCGACGTGGCGCTCTATCTCGGCCTTGCCTTCCTGATCGGCGGCGTGCCCGGCCCGGTGCTGGGAGGCGTGCTGACCGACTGGCTGACCCGTTTCGACGAGCGTTGGCGCGCCTGGTTTCCGGGCATCGTGAGCCTTTTCTGCCTGCTGCCGCTGTGGCTCGCTTTCCGCTCGGGCGATTTCGCGGTCTTCCTTGCCCTGTTCGCGGTCGGCTATGCCATCTTCGTCGCGAGCCAGGCGCCGATCATGTCGGGCATCCAGTCCGCCGTTGCGCCTTCCCAGCGGGGTTTCGCGGTCGCGGTCGCGCTGTTCTTCAACAACCTGTTCGGGCAGGCCGTGGGCCTCTACCTGATCGGCTGGCTCAGCGACACGCTCGAGCCGGTCCGGGGCAAGGAGGCGCTCGCCCTGTCGGTGCTGGGCGTTTCGCTCGGCGCGGGAATCGTCGCGCTCGCGATCTTCGCGTGGACCGGGCGCGAAATGACTCGCTCGGGCTATGTCGATCGGATGAAGGCCGAGGGCTGAACCGGCTTCAGAAGCCGGGATGAATGGACAGCGCCCCGCCGTCGACCAGCATTTCCGCGCCCGTCATGAAGGGGCATTCGTCGCTCGCGAGGAAGGCGATCGCCGCCGCGGTTTCCGCAGGATCGGCAAGGCGGTTCATCGGAGAGGTCGCCGCCACCGCCGCCTTGAGGCCGGGCATATCGACCTCGGCGGCATCGAGGATGCCCGTCTCGGTCGCGCCGGGAATCACGGTGTTGCAGCGGATGTCGAAGCCCTGCTTGGCGCACCACGTGGCGACGGATTTCGACATGACCCGCACCGCGCCCTTGCTCGCCGAATAGCCGACATCGGTGGGGAGCGGGGCCATGGCGGTGGTCGAGGCGATGTTGATGATCGAGCCTTTCGCCCCGCCCGGATTGCCTTTCATGGCGGCAATCGCGGCGCGGCACCCGGCCATGGTCCCGGTGAGGTTCACGGCGAGCACACGGTCCCACGTGTCGTCATCGACCTCGCCGATGCTCTTGCCCGTCACCATGCCCGCATTGTTGACGAGAATGTCCAGCCGCCCGAAGGCATCGACCGCTTGCGCCACGATCTCCGGCCACAGCGCCCGGTCCGAGACGTCCTGCACGGCGAAACGCGCGCCGACTTCCTCGCACAGCGCCTTGCCCCGGCTCGCGTCGAGGTCGGTCCCGAACACCTGCGCCCCGTCCGCCGCCAGCCGCCTTACGGTGGCCGCGCCGATCCCGCTGGCGCAGCCGGTGACGAGCGCGGCCTTGCCCGACAGGTCCGGCATTATTCGGCCTGCTGCCAGATGCCCGCGCTCTCGCGGCATTTATGCGTCTCGATGAAGCGGGCGAGATTGTCGGTCCCTTCGGGCAGTTTCCAACCCACGGTGAAGCCGAAATTGGCGAAGCAGAAAACGATGAGGTCGGCGAAGGTGAAGCGGCCCAGCGCGAAGTGATCGCTTGTCCCCAGCGTCTTGTCGAACCAGCGCCATTTCTCGTCCGCCATCGCGGAAAGCTCCGCCCCGGCTTCGGGCGAGACGACGCTCATGCGCGGCTCGAACATCGGACGGCCCGCGCCCGCGCGGAAGCCCATGGTCATCGGCACGACCACTTCCTGGTCGAACAGGCGCGCCCACTTGCGCACCGTCGCGCGCTCCACCGGCGTTTCGCCGAAGAGGTTGGGCTCCGGATGCATCTCCTCGACATATTCGCAGATCGGCCAGCTTTCGGTGAGGCAGGTGCCGTCGTCGAGTTCCAGCGTCGGGATCGTGCCGAGCGGGTTCTTGGCGAGATAGCCTGCGTCCTGCCGGTTCTCGCCGGTGATGATGTCGTAATGGACGCGCTCGAAATCCTCGCCTTCTGCAAGGCCCTTTTCGACCATGAACATCCGCACGAGGCGCGGGTTGGGGCCGAGGCTGGAATAGAGTTTCATCGCGCGTTCTCTCCCTCTTTGCGTGTGGGCCAAGGCTTACGCGAAAAGCGGCTTGCCCGTCGCCCTCACAAATGCGCTAGGGGACGCGGAAGAGCATAAAGGGGATCGAGGGACCATGGATTTCACACTCACCGACGACCAGCGCGAGCTTCAGGAAACCGCGCGCAAATTCGCCCGGGCCGAATTGCCCGAACTCGCCCGCGACATGGAGGAAAAGGACTACCCCGTCCCGCGCGAGATGCTGCGGACCTATGGCGAGATGGGCTTTCTCGGCGTCAACCTGCCGACCGAATACGGCGGGCTCGGCCTCGGCCATCTCGAAGCGCTGCTGGTGCTCGAGGAATTCGCGCAGATCTCGAACGCGGTCGCTTTCCCGGTGTTCGAGGCGCTGGTCGGCCCGGTGCGCACGATCGAGCGCTTCGGCTCCGACGAAATGAAGGCGCGCGTGCTGCCCGAGGTGATCCGGGGCGAGAAGGTCGTTGCGGTGTCCATGTCCGAACCCGACGCGGGAACGGCGCTGACCGACCTCAAGACCCGCGCGGTCGCCGACGGCAACGGCTATGTCGTCAACGGCTACAAGCGCTGGACCTCCGGCGGCGGCCATTCCGACTATTACGTCACCTATTGCCGCTTCACCGACGATCCGGGCGCCAAGGGGATCGGGGCGATCCTGCTCGAGAAGGACATGGAGGGGATGCAGTTCGGCAAGCGCGAGGAATTGCTCGGCTTTCGCGGCATTCCCACCGCCGACTACGCGATCGAGGACGTGAAGGTGCCGGGCGCGAACGTCATCATCGGCGCGGGCGGTTTCGGCAAGCTGATGAGCGCCTTCGGGCTCGAACGCTGCGGCAATGCGACCCAGAGCCTCGGCGTCGCCGCCGCCGCGCTTGAGGCGGCGACGCAGTATGTCCAGGAGCGCGAGGCATTCGGCAAGCCGATCATCGACTTCCAGGCGGTGCAGTTGAAAATCGCGGAAATGGCGATGAAGGTCGAGGCCGCGCGCCTCCTCATCCACCGCGCCGCCGCCAACGCCGCGCACCAGCCCGACGGCCTGCCGACGGTCTACGAAAGCTCGGTCGCGAAATGCTACGCCAACGAGATCGTGCGCGAGGTCACCGCGATGGGCGTTCAGGTGATGGGCGGATACGGCTATCACAAGGAGTACGGCATGGAGCAGCGCCTGCGCGACGGGTTCGGCTGGGGCATCGCTGGCGGCACGACCGACGTGCAGAAGACCAACATCGCCGCGGCCCTGATCGGTCGCCGCTTCAACCAGCGCGCCTGAGCCGCGCCGGTCGGGGGAAAGGCGCTTCCGGCAGAGAGAGAGGGCTTGCGCCGCCGCGCTGCGGCCCACATTGTCGCTCGCATGGAATCGACCCTCTCTCCCGCCGCCGCTGCCCCCGGCACGAACCTGCCTTCGGACCGGATCCAGCCGGTCGCCGAGGGCGAGGAGCTGACGCCGCTGCACCCGAGCTACAAGACGGTGCTGCGGCTGCAGACCCTGTTCGTCTTCATCCCGATCCTGATCGGCGCGCTGATTGCCGAAGCCGCGCTGGCGGCGAATGATGCGCCGATACCCTCGGGCGTGATCGCCGGGCCGCTGCTGCTGCTTGCGATAATCCTCATCATCCGGATCCCTCAGCGCCGCTTCGCCGCGCGCGGCTACCAGATGAGCGCCGACCGCCTGCGCGTCGTGCGGGGCATATTGTGGCGCTCGGACACGGTGGTCCCGTTCGGCCGGGTCCAGCACATAGACGTCGACCAGGGGCCGCTCGAGCGCTTCTTCGGCATCGCCACCATGACGCTCCACACCGCGGGCACGCACAATGCCTCGGTCGATCTGCCGGGCCTCGGCGAGGAACACGCGCGCGAGATGCGCGAGGAAATCCGCGCCCATATCAAGCGCGAGAGCCTGTGACCGCAGACAGCCCCGCTTTCCCCGCGCAGCCTGCAGGCGGCGGTGTCGAGGACGCCGCGCGCAGCGGCGAGCCGAAACGCACCGCGCCCTTGAGCGTCATCGTCGGCTCGTTGTCGAGCGCACAGGGCGCGATCATCCCGGCGATCTTCGCCGCCTTCTCCACCGGCGCGGCCGGGCTGCTCATCGGGCTCGGTGTCGGCCTTGCGATCACGCTGATCGGTTCGGCCTTCGCCTATGCGCGCTGGCGGCGGCTGACCTACACCGTTGGCGAACAGGACATCCGAGTAGAAAGCGGCCTGCTGTCGCGCGCGGCCCGCTCGGTTCCCTATGAGCGCATCCAGGACGTGAGCCTCGAGCAACCGCTGCTCGCGCGGCTGTTCGATCTCGTCGCGGTCAAGTTCGAGACCGGCGCGGGCGGGGCGGACGACCTCGCGCTCGCCTTCCTCTCCAGCGCCGAGGGCGAACGCCTGCGCCAATTGGTGCGTGAGCGGCGGGACGAAGCGCAGGAGGAGGGGCCAGCGAGGCCGACCGATGGCGAGGCGCGCGCGGCGGCTGCGGAGGAGGAAGGCGAAGTCCTGTTCGCGATGGACACGGGCCGTATTTTCACCTTCGGCCTGTTCGAATTCTCGCTCGCGGTGTTCGCCGTGCTGGGCGGCCTGTTCCAGTATGCCAACAGCTTCTTCGATTTCGACGACATCGACCCCGACGTGGTCGAACAAGTGGTCGAGCGGCAGGGCGGGTGGCTGTTCGAGCTCGGCGCTTACGGGCAGGCGATCACGGCGCTGATCGGCCTTGTCGCGGTGCTGTTCATCGGCTCGGCGACCGGCATCGCGCGGACATTTGCGCGCGAGTGGGGCTTCGTGCTCGAACGCACGGCGAGGGGCTTCAGGCGGCGGCGCGGGCTGTTCACGCGGACCGACGTGGTTATGCCGGTCCACCGGGTGCAGGGACTGCAATTGGCGACCGGCTGGCTGCGCTACCGTTTCGGCTGGCAATCGCTGAGCTTCGTCAGCCTCGCGCAGGATGCGGGCCAGTCGAGCCATGTGGTCGCGCCTTTCGCCCAGATCGAGGAAATCGAGCCCATCGCCAGCGCTGCCGGCTTCCGCCTGCCCGGCGCGGACGAGGACTGGCACCGCGCAAGCGTGAAATACCGCACCGACGCGATGATCTGGGATTCCCTGTGGTTCTTCCTCGCCGCGATCATCGCCGGGGTCTCCACCGCGATTTTTGCGCCCGAATGGACCTGGCTCGCGGCGGGCGGGCCGTTCCTGCTCGGCCTGGTCAACATGGGTCTGCAGGCGCTCGCGTGGCGGTTCAAGCGGCACGCGCTCGACGATGCGCAGATCATGGCGGTGAGCGGGATCCTCTCGCCGAAAACGCAGGTCGCGACCCGGCTCAAGCTTCATTCGGTCGAGATCGCGCAGGGGCCGATCGCGCGGTGGCGTGGCTATGCGACGGTGCATCTCGGCCTTGCCGGGGGCGAGTTCGCAATTCCGGGCGTCCCGCTCGAGCGCGCGCGCGAAGTGCGGGCGAAAGTGCTCGAGACGATCGCGGCGACCGATTTCTCGCGCCTCGACGGGGCGGGGCGCTAGGCCCTGAGGTCGGCCCAGTCGGGGTTTTCCTCGAACTTCTTCGCGACATAGGAACAGTCGGGACGGATGCGAAAGCCCTCGCGCCGCGCGTCCTCGACCATGCGCCGGGTCAGCTCTGCGGCGACCCCGCGCCCGCCGATGGGGCGGGGGACGACCGTCGTGCGCGCGACGCGCACGTCCTCCTCGTCGCCCGGCTGCCATTCGAGATAGCCTTCCTCCGGCTCGCCCTCGATTTCCGCGATATAGACCCCGCCCTGTCCCTGGACGTGGTGGGTGATCGTAACCGCGCCATGTTCGTGCGCTCTTGTCATGCGTGCTGCTCCTCCTTGCCATCAACGCCATGGCGGCTAGAGGCGTTCCGTGATGACCAAGCCCTTCCTCTCCGACAATGCCGCCGCCGTCCACCCCAGGGTGTGGGAGGCGATGCGCGCCGCCGACAGCCCGGACAATCCCTATGACGGGGACGCGCTGTCGGCCGAGCTCGACGCGCGCTTTACCGACCTGTTCGGGAGGGAATGCGCGGCGCTGTGGGTGGCGACCGGGACTGCGGCGAACTGCCTTGCGCTGGGCACGATGTGCGCGCCCCACGGCGCGGTCGTGTGCCACGAGGAAGCCCATATCGAAGTCGACGAGGGCGGCGCGCCGGGCTTTTTCCTCCACGGGGCGAAGCTGATCCTCGTCCCCGGCGAGGGCGCGCTGCTCAGCCCCGAGGGCATCGCCGCAGCGATCGACCCGATCCGCGACGACGTCCACCAGGTCCAGCCGCACGCGATTTCGATCACGCAGGCGAGCGAATACGGCCGCGCCTATGCGCTTCCCGAGCTGGAGGCGCTGGGCAAGTTCGCGGCGACGCGTGGGCTCGGCCTGCATATGGACGGGGCGCGCTTCGCCAATGCCGCCGCCGGCCTTTCGCAAGATGCGGGCGAGGCCGCGCGCGCTGCCTGCGGCCCGGTCGACAGCCTCGCCTTCGGCTTCATCAAGAACGGCGGCATGGGGGCGGAGGCCGTGGTCCTGTTCGACCCCGAAAAGGCCGCCGAGGTGCGCTATCGCCGCAAGCGCGCAGGGCACCTCCAGTGCAAGGGCCGCTACCTCGCCGCGCAGGTTCTCGCCATGCTGGAAGGCGACCTGTGGCTCGCCAATGCGGCCCATGCCAACGCGGCGGCTCAGGAGGTCGCGAGCGGCTGCGGCGAGCGGCTGATGCACGCGGTCGAGGCGAACGAGCTGTTCGTGCGGCTTTCCCCGCAGGAGCGCCAGGCGCTGCGCGAACAGGGCTTCGCCTTCTACGACTGGGGCGCGGATGCGGCGCGCTTCGTCACCGCGTGGAACACGCGTGCCGAGGACGCGCAGGAACTCGGTAAGGCGATCGCCGCCCTGTGAGCGCTTCGACAACCGAAATGCTCAGCTGGAGGGTCATCCTCCCCTTCGTGCTGACCGGCGCGATCTGGGGTTCGACCTGGTTCGTCATCACCGGGCAGATCGACGGCGTGCCCGCGGCGTGGAGCGTGTTCTACCGCTTCGCCCTCGCCACCCCGGCGCTGTTCTGCGTCGCGGTGCTGATGAAACGGCGGCTGCGCCTGACAGGTGCGGAACAAAGGCTCGCGGTGCTGGTCGGCCTGTTCCAGTTCTCGGGCAATTTCCTCTTCGTCTATCACGCCGAGCTTTATGTCACCTCGGGCATCGTCGCGATGATGTTCGCGCTGCTGATGGTCCCCAACGCCCTGTTCGCGCGCCTTTTCCTCGGCGAGAAGGTGCAGGGCGGCTTCATCGCGGGCAGCGCGGTGGCGATCGTGGGCGTCTCCTTCCTTCTGGTCCACGAATGGCGGGCGAACCCCGATGCGGGCGTGGTCGGCGGCAATGTCCTGCTCGGCATCGCGCTCGCCATGCTCGGCATCCTCGCCGCCTCGGTTGCCAACGTCATCCAGGCCAACCCCACGGGCCGCGCCGTGCCGATGGTGAGCCTGCTCGCCTGGGCGATGCTCTACGGGACGCTGTTCGATCTCGGCTACGCATTCGCGACTGCGGGGCCGCCGCCTTTCCCGGCGAAGCCGACCTACTGGGCGGGCATCGCCTATCTCGCCCTCATCGGTTCGGTCGTGACCTTCCCGCTGCATTACAACCTCGTGCGCGAGATCGGCGCGGGGCGGACGGCCTACAATTCCATCCTCACCATCGCAGTGGCGATGGCGCTCTCGACCCTGTTCGAGGACTATCGCTGGACGTGGCTGACGATGCTCGGGATGGCGCTGGCGGTGCTGGGCATGGTGATCGCGCTCAGGGCCCGGCGGCAGAAGGCGATCCAGGTCGAGGAATCGGCGCGGCTTCGGAGATGATTTTTTGTTTGCCGCGCACCCATCCGGGCGCGCGGTCCTCGCTAGACGCGCAGCGGAGCTGCGCCCGCTGCGGGCGGGCGGTCGCCCTTGCGGCTGCTGCGCAGCCGGGCCTCGCTCCTCAGGTCAGGCTTGCCAGTCCCTCCAAATAGGTCGGGTATCGCGGCCTCCACCCCAGTACCCGCTTGGCCTTGCCGTTCGCGACGCGGCGGTTCTCCATGTAGAAGCCGCGCGCCATTTCGGAGAGGTGCGCCTCTTCCAGCGTTTCGAGCGGCGGCGGTTCGACGCCCAGCAGGCGGCAGGCGTGTTCGGTCACTTCATTGCCGCTCGCGGGCAGGTCGTCGCCGATATTGTAGGCGCCGGGCGGTGCGTCCTGCGTCAGCGCGGCGACCACGGCGCTGGCGATATCGTCGACGTGGATGCGGCTGAAGACCTGTCCCGGCAGGTCGATCCGCCGGGCCTTGCCCTCGCGCACGCGGTCGAGCGCGCTGCGTCCGGGTCCGTAGATGCCGGGAAGGCGGAACACCCGCGCGCCCATCTCCAGCCACGCAAGGTCCGCTTCGGCGCGGGCGTTGCGGCGGCCTTGCCCGGATTGCGCGATGGTCGGTGTGGCCTCGTCTACCCATGCGCCCTGCCGGTCGCCATAGACGCCCGTCGAGGAGAGGTAGAACAGCGGCTTGCCGGAAAGCGCCTCGCCATAGGCTTCGAGCACCGGGTCGGTTCCGGCGGAGCGGTCGGGCGGGACCGATGAGAGGACATGGCTCGCCTCGCCCAGCGCCGCGAGCACGCCAGCGCGGTCCGCGAAATCGAGATCGCCCGCGCTCCCCGTCGCCTGCACAGTCCAGCCCTTTTCGCGCAGGCGCGCTGCGATGCGTTTCGCCGTGTAGCCGAGGCCGAAGATCAACAAATGCGACATGGCCCTGCCTCATGCGGTTGGACGCGGTCGCGAATCAATCTAAATCGCGCATCATGGATGCAGCCAAGACCCCGACGAACCCCGACGGCAACACCTATGTGGCGGATGCCGCGCCGACCCCGCACGACCCGCCGGTGATACGGCGCGAGGATTACCGGCCCTTTCCGTGGCTTGTCCCGACCACGCATCTCGCCTTCGAACTCGGCCTCGAAAAGACGCGCGTCACCGCGACCCTTCGCATCGAGCGCAACCCCGCCTCGGGCGAAGCGACGCAGGAGGTGCGGCTCGACGGCGACGGCCTCACGCCGGAGCGGGTGACGATCGACGGGGCCGAAGTCGCCGATTACCGCATGGACGGGCCGGACCTCGTCCTCACGCTTCCGGGCGAGGGGCACGAGGTCGAGGTCGTCACCGAGGTCGACCCCGCCGCCAACACGCAATTGATGGGACTCTACGCCTCGGGCGGGATGCTGTGCACCCAGTGCGAGGCGGAGGGCTTCCGCCGCATCACCTTCTTCCCCGACCGGCCCGATGTCCTGTCGACCTACACCGTGCGGATGGAGGGACCGAAAGATACCTTCCCGGTCCTGCTCGCCAACGGCAACCGCACGGCGGAAGGCGAGAACGGCGACGGCACGCACTGGGCCGAATGGCACGACCCCTGGCCCAAGCCGTCCTATCTCTTCGCGCTGGTCGCGGGCGACCTTGTGGCCAATTCCAAGCCCTTCACCACCCGTTCGGGACGCACGGTCGAATGCAATGTCTGGGTCCGCCGCGAAGACCTCGCGCTGACCGACCACGCGCTCGAATCGCTCCACCGCTCGATGAGGTGGGACGAGGAGACCTTCGGGCGCGAATACGACCTCGACCTCTACAACATCGTCGCGGTCTCGGATTTCAACATGGGGGCGATGGAGAACAAGGGGCTCAACGTCTTCAACACGAAATACGTGCTCGCCGACCCCGACACCGCGACCGATGCCGATTTCGACGCGGTCGAGGGCGTGATCGCGCACGAATATTTCCACAACTGGTCTGGCAACCGGGTGACCTGCCGCGACTGGTTCCAGCTTTCGCTCAAAGAGGGCTTCACCGTGCTGCGCGACCAGCTCTTCTCGCAGGACATGAGAGGCGAGGCGGTCAAGCGGATCGAGGACGTGCGCATCCTGCGCGCCGCGCAGTTTCCCGAGGACGCGGGCCCGCTCGCCCACCCCATCCGGCCCGACAGCTACCGCGAGATCAGCAACTTCTACACCGCGACCGTCTACAACAAGGGCGCCGAGGTGATCCGCATGATGCGGACCATGGCGGGCGTGGAGCGGTTCCGGGCCGGCACCGACCTCTATTTCGACCGCCACGACGGCGAGGCCGCGACCTGCGAGGATTTCGTGCGTGCCATCGAGGACGGGGCGGGGCTCGACCTTTCGCAGTTTCGCCTGTGGTATCGGCAGGCCGGCACGCCGCGGGTGAAGGTGGCCGCCGAAGTGAACGGCGACACGCTCGCGCTGACCCTGACGCAGACCGTGCCCGCCACGCCCGGCCAGCCCGACAAGCAGCCGATGCCGATCCCGCTGCGCGTCGCGGTCCATTCGCGCGGCAACGCCCCTGACGGCGGCGCGCTGGGCGAGGAACGGCTGGTGGTGCTCGACACCGCGGAGCAGACCTTCGACCTCCCGCTCGTCGGGCCCGATCCGGTCGTCTCGATCAATCGCGGCTTTTCCGCCCCCGTCATCATCGAGCGCGAGCTGGCGCACGAGGATCTCGTCTTCCTCGCCGCCCGCGACGACGATCCCTTCGCCCGGTCCGAAGCGATGCAGGAACTCGCGCTCTCGCACCTCGTCGGCGCGGCGAGCGGGGAGCTGTCGGACACCGCCGCCGCCGAAGGGCGCGCGGCGATCGTCGCGGCGATGCGCGCGGTGCTCGCGGACGGCGATCTCGACGATGCGATGCGCGGCGAGCTGATGCTGCTGCCGAGCGAGACCTACCTCTTCGAAGCCATGGCCTCGCGCAGCGGCAAGGCCGATCCCGGCGCGATCCACCGCGAGCGCGAGGCGCTCAAGGCCGCGCTCGGCAGCGAACTGGCGGGCGAGCTCGCAGCGATCCACGAGCGCGCGAGCGGCATCGCCTTCGATGCGCCCGAGGGTCGCGGCGCGCGCAAGGTCAAGACGCAGGCGCTCGTCCTGATCGCCGCAGCCGACCCGGCCAAGGCCGCCCGCCTTGCCGCCGCGCAATACGATGCCGCCGACAACATGACCGACCGGCAGGGCGCGCTGATGGTCCTCGCAGGGCTCGACTGCCCCGAGCGCGAAGAGCGGCTCGCCGCCTTCTACGAGCGGTTCCGGGGCAATGCGCTGGTGATCGACAAATGGTTCACCCTGCAGGCGCTCTCGCTCCACCCGGACGTGATCGAACAGGTCCGCGCGCTTTCGGGCCATCCCGATTTTACTCTCAAGAACCCCAACCGCCTGCGCTCGCTCTACATGGCCTTCGCGGGCAATCCGCAGGGCTTTCACGACGCGAGCGGGGAGGGGTACCGGATGATCGCCGATGTCATCATAGAGGTCGACCGGATCAATCCGCAGACCGCGGCGCGCTTCGTCTCCCCGCTGGGGCGCTGGCGGCGGATCGAGCCGGGGCGCGCCGCGCTGATGAAGGGCGAGCTCGAACGCATCCTCGCCGCGGGCAACCTGTCGCGCGACACCTATGAACAGGTGACGCGCAGCCTCGAGGACTGAAGGTGACGCGCTTCGCCATAGAGCGCGCCGAGGCGCTCGACGGCGTCCCGCACGGCTTTTTCGGAAGCGCGGGCGGCGCGCACCAGTTCGGATATGGCGGGCCGGGCGAGGCTCAGGCCATCGCCGCGCTGAGGGCCGAAGCTGCCGAAGCGATCCGGCCCGGCGCGGTGCTGGTCGCGCCGCACCAGGTCCATTCGCCCGATGCCGTGACCGTAACGGAAGGCTGGGAGGATGCCGCCGAGGGCCGCCCGGTCGCCGATGCGGTGGTGACCGACCGGCCCGGCCTTGCGCTCGGCATCGTCACCGCCGATTGCGCGCCGGTCCTCCTTGCCGACGCGGAGGCGGGCGTGATCGGCGCGGCCCATGCCGGCTGGCGCGGGGCGAAAGGAGGGGTGATCGCGAATACCCTCGCCGCGATGGAAGCGCTCGGGGCGAACCCCGCGACCATCGCCGCCGCGATCGGGCCGACCATCGCGCAGCAAAGCTACGAGGTCGACGAGCCCTTCCGCGCCCATTTCGCCGCCGCCGACGAGCCGCATTTCGCCCCTGCCCCGCCGCGCGAGGGCACACCGCGCTGGCATTTCGACCTGCCGGGCTACGTCGCCGCGCGCCTTACGCAAGCGGGCGTGCGAAAAATAAATTATGTTGGCGGGGATACATTCTCACATCAGCAGAGTTACCACTCCTACAGGAGGGCTTCCTCGCTTGGGGAGCCGGGTTACGGGCGTCAGATCAGCGTGATCGCGCTGCCCTGACGCGAAAGCGTGAACCGGCTTGCACGTATCCGAACGGGGAATGCTCAAAACAGTGTTGGATTCGTCGTTCTTTCTGGGTAAGGGCGCGGTTCCGTCGACGATGCGGCACGATGCGTCGTGCCCGGGCAGGCGGTGCCGGGAGACATCTTGAGAGCAGATCGGCAGGCCCCTTGCGGGATCGAGCCGGCAGCAGAAAAGTTTCGAGAACCAAGCCGCGCCGGGTCGCTTCCCGCTGCGGCGAGGCGGGCAAGACAAGACCAAGGGCAAGGTAGAGACACATGGCCAATTCTGGTGCTGACATGGGTGGGGCCGCGACGGCGGATCCGAACCTGCTGGACGAGGAAGGCGTTCGCCGCCGCGACTGGATCCACATTGCCGCGCTGAGCGCGGGCGGGGTCGCCGCGATCGGCGCGGTCTACCCGCTGGTGAGCCAGATGGCGCCGTCGGCCGACGTTCTCGCCGCCTCGACCACCGATGTCGACCTCGCCACGCTCGAACCCGGCATGGCGATCAAGGCGACCTTCCGTTCGCAGCCGCTGTTCGTGCGCCGCCTGACGGCCGAAGAAGTGACCGAGGCCGAGCAGGTCGACGTCTCGAGCCTGCGCGATCCGCAGTCGCTCGCCGACCGCACCAAGGAAGGCAAGGCCGAATACCTCGTCACGCTGGGCGTTTGCACCCACCTCGGCTGCGTCCCGCTGGGCGCCGGCCAGGGCGAGGAAAAGGGCGAGTTCGGCGGCTATTTCTGCCCCTGCCACGGGTCGCACTACGACACCGCCGGGCGCATCCGCAAAGGCCCCGCGCCGACCAATCTCGTCGTGCCGGAATACGAATTCACCTCGGACACCACCATCCGCGTCGGCTGATCGCACGTAACTTCGTGCGGGCATTCACCGCCGCCAAGAAACGATAACCGACCCGACCAGCAACGCAGTAACCGAAGAGAACGCCATGAGCTTCGCCTGGGCAAAACAATACGAGCCGAAATCCGCTTTCACGAAGTGGATCGACGAGAAATTGCCGGTGCCGCGGCTGGTCTACAACGCGGTGGGTGCGGGCTATCCCGTGCCGCGCAACCTCAACTATATGTGGAATTTCGGCGTTCTGGCCGGGTTCTGCCTCATGCTGCAGATCATCACCGGCGTCGTGCTCGCGATGCAATACGAATCCGACACCGGCGTCGCCTTCGCCTCGGTCGAGCACATCATGCGCAACGTGAACTGGGGCTGGGCGCTGCGCTATGCCCACGCGAACGGGGCGAGCTTCTTCTTCATCGTCATCTACCTGCACATCTTCCGCGGCCTGTACTATTCCAGCTACAAGGCTCCGCGCGAGATGATCTGGCTGCTGGGCGTCGTGATCTTCCTGCTGATGATGGCGACCGCCTTCATGGGCTACGTGCTTCCCTGGGGCCAGATGAGCTTCTGGGGTGCCAAGGTCATCACCGGCCTGTTCGGCGCGATCCCGCTGATCGGCGAGCCGCTGCAGGTCTGGCTCGTGGGCGGCTATGCCCCGAACGACGCGACCCTTTCGCGCTTCTTCTCGCTCCACTTCCTGCTGCCCTTCGTGATCGCGGGCGTCGTGATCCTCCACATCTGGGCGCTGCACATCCCGGGTTCGTCGAACCCGACCGGCGTCGAGGTGAAGCAGGAAAGCGACACCGTGCCGTTCCACCCGTACTACACGGCGAAGGACGGCTTCGGGCTGGGCGTGTTCCTGATCATCTATTCGCTGTTCGTCTTCTTCCTGCCGAACGTGCTGGGCCACCCGGACAACTACATCGAGGCGAATCCGCTCTCGACCCCGGCGCACATCGTTCCCGAATGGTACTTCCTGCCGTTCTACGCGATCCTGCGCGCTTTCACCGGCGACCTCGCGCTGTTCGGCATCACGCTGGTCCCGGCCAAGCTGCTCGGCGTGATCGCGATGTTCGGCTCGATCCTGGTGTGGTTCTTCCTGCCCTGGCTCGACAAGAGCCCGGTGCGCTCGGGCAGCTATCGCCCGCTGTTCAAGAAGTTCTTCTGGTTCGGCCTCATCCCCTGCATGATCCTGCTGACGATCTGCGGCGGTTCGCCGGCGGAAGAACCCTGGGTCATCCTGAGCCAGATCGCCACTGCCTATTACTTCCTGCACTTCCTCGTGATCCTGCCGATCGTGAGCCAGATCGAAGTGCCCAAGCCGCTGCCCTTCTCGATCACCGAGGCGGTGCTCGGCTCGGACGACAAGCCGGGCAGCACGCCGGGCGGCGGCGACAAGCCCGAAGCCGCGGTCAAGCCGCTCCCCGGGAGCGATCCCGACGGTTCGCTCGCCCCCGCAGAATGAAACCGGTGAGGGGCGGCCCGCGCCGCCCCCGCCCCGCCTTCAACTCGACCCGATAACGAGAAAGAGTTCGGTCATGACCATCCGCCTCGCAGGCATCATCATCGGCCTCGTGATCACGGGCGTCCTCGTCCTGTGGTCGCTCCTGCCCGGTGCCCTCAATTATTCGTCGCCGGAAAAGCCGGATTACTACGCCTTCAAGGAAGAGCTGATCGCGCCCGCGGGCGGGTTCTCGTTCGAAGGCCCGCTCGGCAAGTGGGACGAGGCCCAGCTGCAGCGCGGCTATTCGGTCTACAAGCAGGTCTGCTCGAGCTGCCACTCGCTCAAGTATGTCGCCTTCCGCAACCTTGAGGAAATCGGCTTTTCCGAAGAGGAAGTCCGCGCCGAGGCGGCGAGCTGGCAGGTTCCGGGCATCGACCCCAACACCGGCGAGGAAGTGCTCGTGCCGGCCAAGCCGACCGACCATTTCCCGGCGCCCTATCCCAACGAGACCGCGGCACGGCTGGCGAACAACAACGCCTATCCGCCGGACCTTTCGCTCATCACCAAGGCGCGGCCGGACGGCGTTCACTACGTCTATTCGCTCAATCTCGGCTACAAGGAGCTCGATCCGGAGCTGCTGGAGAAGACCGGCTTCGAAACGCCCCCGGGCCTCTATGCCAACGTCTACTTCCCGAACGTGAACCTCGCCATGCCGCAACAGATCTATGACGGCCTGGTGACCTATCCCGACGGGACCGAAGCGACTGCCGAGCAGATCTCGGCCGACGTCACCGCTTTCCTCGCGTGGACGGCGGAGCCCAAGATGATCCAGCGCAAGCAGACCGGCTGGGTCGTGATCGGCTTCCTGCTGTTCATGACGGCGCTGGCCTTCCTGTCCTACAAGCAGGTCTGGGCCGGGAAGAAGCCCAAGAAGAAATAAGCGCGCAGCGCCCCGCGGCGCAGCATTGCAGGCACCGGCGCCCCATCGTCCCTTGCGGATGGTGGGGCGTCATGCTTTCTAGGGGGCAGCGCAGGCGACGGGGACAGATGATGACCGGGACGACGACCATGGAGCCGCGGCTTTCTCCGCAAGAGATCAAGGCGCTGGTGCGCACCGTGCCCGACTTTCCCCTGCCCGGCATCCAGTTCCGCGACATCACCACGGTGATCGGCCACCCGCGCGCGCTCGCCTCGAGCGTGCACCATCTCGCCGACATGGCGAAGGACGGCGGCGCCGAGGACATCGCGGGCATGGAAGCGCGCGGCTTCATCTTCGGGGCGGCGGTTTCCATTGCGCTCGGCACGGGCTTCATCCCGGTGAGGAAGCCGGGCAAGCTGCCGGTCGAGACGATCCACGTCGAATACGACCTCGAATACGGCAAGGATCGGCTCGAAATGGACCCGGGCGCGATCCGGCCGGGACAGAAGGTGACGATCGTCGACGACCTCATCGCCACCGGCGGCACGGCGCTCGCCGCGGTCGAACTGCTGCGGCGCGCGGGCGCGGTGGTCGAGCAGGCGCTGTTCGTGATCGACCTGCCCGACCTCGGCGGCGCGCGCCGCCTGCGCGAAGCCGGCGTCGAGGTCGGCACGCTGATGGAATTCGAGGGCGACTAGGCCGCAGCAGCCGCCCCTAGCCATTCCGCCGCCCCGGAACGCGCGCGCGCGCGGGGCATTGATCCCACGGGAGGAGGAGACCGAACCCCGGCATGGAATCGCAAGCACTCGTCATCGCCGCGATCGGCATCCTCGGCATCGGGGCGCAGTGGCTCGCCTGGCGCACGGGCTGGCCGGCGATCGTCCTGATGCTCGCCGCCGGCTTCCTCGCAGGGCCGGTCGCGGGCGAGCTGGGCTATCGCATCATCGATCCCGAAGCGGCCTTCGGAGACCTGCTCGATCCTGCCATCGGCATCGGCGTCGCGCTGATCCTGTTCGAAGGCGGGCTGAGCCTCGACCTCAGGGAATTGCGCGATTCCGGCAGCGCGGTGTGGCGGCTCGCCACCGTCGGCGTCGCGGTCGGCTGGGCGCTCGGCGCTTTCGCTGCGAACTACATCGCCGGGCTCGCCTGGCCCGTCGCGGTGCTGTTCGGCGGCATCCTGATCGTCACCGGTCCGACCGTCGTCATCCCGCTGCTGCGACAGGCGAACATCCAGACGAGGCCGAGCAACATCCTCAAGTGGGAAGGGATCGTGAACGATCCCACCGGGGCGCTTTGCGCGGTCGTCGCCTATGAATATTTCCGCCGCATCAACGAATTTCCCGACGCGACGCTGGTCGATGTCGTCCCGCCGCTGATCATCGCCGCGATCATCTCGGGCCTGATCGGCTATGCCGCTGCGCGCGCGGTCGCCTTCGTCTTTCCGCGCGGGGGCATCCCCGAATATCTCAAGGTCCCCGTCCTGTTCTCGAGCGTGATCGGGGTCTTCGTCTTCACCAACCAGATCGAACACGAGGCAGGGCTGGTCGCGGTGACGGTGATGGGCGTGACGCTCGCCAACACCGATTTCACCTCGCTGCGCTCGATCCATCCCTTCAAGGAGAACGTCGCGGTCCTGTTGGTGTCGGGTATCTTCATCCTGCTTTCGGCCAGCCTGACGCCAGCCGACCTCGCCTATCTCGACCCGCGCGAGCCGGTCGGCCAGCGCTTCGCCCTGTTCATCCTCGTCCTGCTGTTCGTGGTGCGCCCGGTGACCGTGCTGGTCAGCCTGCTGGGATCGCGCGTGCCTTGGAACGAGCGGCTGTTCGTCGCCTGGATCGCCCCGCGCGGCATCGTGCTGGTCGCGATTTCGGGCCTGTTCGCGCTGCGCCTCGCCGATCTCGGCTATGGCAGCGGGCAGGTGCTCACCGCCTTGAGCTTCGCCGTGGTCTTCGCGACCGTCGTCGCGCACGGCTTCAGCGTCGACATCGTCGCGCGCTGGCTCGGGGTGAAGGGCACTTCGCGCCCCGGCCTGCTGATCGTCGGTTCGACCCCGTGGACCATCGCGCTCGCCAAGGAGATGCAGGCGCTCAAGACCCCGATCATGATCGTCGATGCGAGCTGGCAGCGGCTCGGCGCCGCGCGGCGCGAGGGGCTGCCCTTCTACCACGGCGAGATCCTGAACGAGGCGACCGAGCACAATCTCGACCTCTCGCCCTACCAGGTGCTGGTCGCGGCGACCGAGAACGAGGCATACAACGCGCTCGTCTGCAATGAATTCGCGCACGAGATCGGGCGCGACAGCGTCTACCAGCTGGGCGAAAGCCGCGACGAGAACGACCGCCACTCGCTGCCCGAATCGATCCGCGGGCGGGCGCTGTTCGAAAGCGGCTTCGGCGTCGACGACGTCCAGGAACGCCAGCAGCAGGGCTGGGTCTTTCGCAAGACCAAGCTGTCCGACGCCTTCGCCTTCGAGGACGCGCAGCAGAAACTGCCCGACAGCGCCAATATGCTGCTGCTGGTGCGCGAGGGCGGAACGCTGCGCTTTTTCACCCACGCCGCAAGGCCCGAGCCGCGCGCGGGCGACGTGATCATCTCCTTCTCCCCGCCGCAGCTGAAGACGCCCGAGGAAAAGGCGGCGAAGCGCGCGGTCAAGGAGGCCGGGCGGCAGAAGGCCGAAGGAAACGCCGAGAAGGGGTCTCCCGGCAAGCCCCAGCCCGGATGACTTATATAGCGCGGGGGGACAAGGCCAAGAAAACGAAACGCACATGAGGAGCAGATGAGAACTACGAAGACCCTGGCCCCGCTGGCGCTGGCCCCGATCCTGGCCCTCGCCCTTGCCGCGTGCCAGGACAGGACCGACGACGCCGAAGACCCGCAATCCGCAAGCACGTCCGAGGCCGATGCCGCCGAAGAGGACGAGGAAGAACCGGCCCCGGTCTCGATCTTGCGGCCCGACATCGAACCGCCCGAATTGCCAGACCTGCCCGAAGTCCCGCTTGAACCGCTCGATCTGACCATCGGCTTTCCCGAGGGCGGCATGGAGCTGGACGAGGAGGCCAAGGCGACGCTCGAGCAGGTGCTCGAATCCGAACAGGTCGCGACCGGTGCGCCGATCGTGCTGCGCTCCCACACCGATTCCGAAGGCAGCGACACAGGCAATATGCGCGCGTCCGAAAAGCGCGGGGAACTGGTCAAGGCGTGGCTGGTCGAAAACGGGATCGCGGCGGATCGCATCCGGGTGATCCCCTTCGGAGAACAGAACCCGGTCGCGCCCAACGCGCTGCCCGACGGATCGCCCAACGAGGCCGGGCGGGCGCGCAACCGACGGGTCGAGGTCGCCGTGGTCCCGGTCCCCGAGGAAACCGTGCCGGACGACCCGGCGGACGCGAGCGCGGAAGACGCGGACTAGCTAGCCCAGCGCGGCGACCCTGCGCAGCACTTCCCCGGCGTATTCCGGGCGGCAGATCAGGAGGTCGGGGAGGTAGGTGTCGGCGTTGTTGTAGCGGATCGGCGAGCCGTCGATGCGCGAACAATGCAGGCCGTGCGCCGCCGCCACCGCGACCGGCGCGCAGCTGTCCCATTCGTATTGCCCGCCCGAATGGAGGTAGATTTCCGCCTCGCCGCGCACCACCGCCATCGCCTTGGCCCCGGCGCTGCCCATCGGCACGAGCTCGCCGTCCATCGCGGCACAGACGTCCTCCGCCTCGCGTGCGGGGCGGGTGCGGCTGACGAGGAAGCGCGGTTTCGCGGCGGCCTCGGCGAGCGGGGCGGGGCGGTCGGAGCGCAGCACCACGCCGCCGCCCAGCCCGGGTAGAGCGACTGCGCCCACTTTCGCCTCGCCGCCGATGGATAGCCCGACATGGACCGCCCAGTCGGCGCGCTGTTCGCCATATTCGCGCGTGCCGTCGACCGGATCGACGATCCACACGCGCTCCTTGTCGAGCCGAGCCGTGCCGTCCTTTTCCTCTTCGGAAAGGAGCCCGTCGTCGGGCCGCGCCGCGCGGATCGCGTGGCACAGGAATTCATTGGCCGTGGCATCGCCGGCAGCGCCAAGCGCCTTGCCCTCGAAGACGCCGCTCGCGCGGACCTCTACAAGGATGCGGCCCGCGACTTCGGCGAGATGCGCGGCGAGCTGTGCGTCGGTCATTCTTGCCCCCAATGCTGCCCCGTTTTCTGCGCTCACTTGAGCGGCAGGATCGCGTCGATGATGTGCTGCGCCGCTTCCGCGGGCGTCATCTCGACCGTGTTGACGATAATCTCGGGGTTTTCCGGCGGCTCATAGGGGCTGTCGATCCCGGTGAAGTTCTTGAGCTTGCCGCTGCGCGCCTTGGCATAGAGCCCCTTCACGTCGCGCTGTTCGGCGACTTCGAGCGGGGTGTCGACGAAGATCTCGATGAATTCGCCTTCGGGCAGCATCTCGCGCACCATCCGCCGCTCGGCGCGGAAGGGGCTGATGAAGGCCGTGAGCACGATCAGCCCCGCATCCGCCATCAGCTTGGCCACCTCACCGACGCGGCGGATGTTCTCGATCCGGTCGTTCTCGGTGAAGCCGAGATCGCGGTTGAGGCCGTGGCGGACATTGTCCCCGTCGAGCAGGAAGGTGTGGCGGTTCATCACCGCGAGGCGCTTTTCGACCTCGTTGGCGATGGTGCTCTTGCCCGAGCCCGAAAGCCCGGTGAACCACAGCACGCGCGGCACTTGGTTCTTGAGCGCCGCATGGTCCTCGCGGGTGATCGTGGTCGGCTGCCAGTGGACGTTCTGCGCCCGGCGCAGCGAATACCGGATCATCCCCGCGCCCACCGTCGCATTGGTGAACTTGTCGATCAGGATGAAGCCGCCCAATTGCCGGCTTTTCTCGTATGGCTCGAAAGTGATCGGCCGGTCGGTCGAGAAATCGGCGACCCCGATGGAATTCAGCTCCAGCGTCTTGGCCGCGAGGTGATCGAGCGAGTTCACGTCGATCTCGTATTCGGGCTCCTGCACGTTGGCCGTGACCATCTGCGTGCCGAGCTTCAGCCAGTAGCCGCGTCCCGGTTTGAGCGCGTCCTCCGAAAGCCACACGAAGGTCGCGCGGAACTGGTCGGAAGCTTCCGGCGGATCGCCGGCCGCCGCGATCACGTCGCCGCGCGAGCAATCGACCTCGTCTTCGAGCGTGAGCGTGACCGACTGGCCCGCGACCGCTTCGTCGAGATCGCCGTCGAAGGTGACGATGCGTTTCACCGTGCTGGTCTTGCCCGCCGGCACGATCCGCACCGGGTCGCCGGGACGCACCGTGCCGCTCGCGATCAGGCCGGAAAAGCCGCGGAAGTCGAGGTTCGGGCGATTGACCCATTGCACCGGCATCCGCAGCGCGCGGTCCTGGGCGGCGGTGGCGGCGACCTCGACGGTTTCGAGATGTTCGATCAGCGAAGGGCCGCCATACCACGTCGTGTTGTCGGACGGTGCACGGGTGATGTTGTCGCCCCGGAAGCCCGAGATCGGGATCGCGGTGAAGTCCTCGATCCCGATGTCCTTTGCAAAGGCGCGGTAATCGGCAACGATGTGTTCGAAGGTGGACTGGTCGTAATCGACGAGGTCCATCTTGTTCACCGCCAGCACGATGTGGCGGATGCCGAGCAGGTGGACGAGGTAGGAATGGCGCCGCGTCTGCTGCAGCACGCCCTTCCTCGCATCGACCAGGATCACGGCGAGGTCCGCGGTCGAGGCGCCCGTCACCATGTTGCGGGTGTATTGCTCGTGCCCCGGCGTGTCGGCGACGATGAACTTGCGCTTTTCGGTGGTGAAGAAGCGATAGGCGACATCGATGGTGATGCCCTGTTCGCGCTCGGCCGAAAGCCCGTCGACCAGCAGCGCGAAGTCGATTTCGTCGCCCTGCGTTCCGTGGCGCTTGCTGTCGCTTTCGAGCGCGGCGAGCTGGTCCTCGAAGATCATCTTCGAATCGTAAAGCAGCCGCCCGATCAGCGTCGACTTGCCGTCGTCGACGCTGCCGCAGGTGATGAAGCGCAGCAGCCCCTTGTGCTGGTGCTGGTGAAGATAGGCGTCGATGTCCTCGGCGATGAGCGCGTCGGCGACGAAACCGGAAGCGGGCGCGGCGGGGCTGGAGCCTTCCATCAGAAGTATCCTTCCTGCTTCTTGTCTTCCATCGAGGCCGACTGGCCCTTGTCGATGGCGCGGCCCTGCCGCTCGGAACCGGTGGCAAGCAGCATTTCCTGGATGATCGCGTTCATGTCAGTCGCTTCGCTTTCCGTCGCGCCGGTCAGCGGGTAGCAGCCCAGCGTGCGGAATCGGACCGAACGTTCGACCACTTCCTCGCCCTCTTCGAAACGGAAGCGATCATCGTCGACCACCAGGATAAGCCCGTCGCGCTCCACGGTCGGGCGCTTCTTCGAGAGGTAAAGCGGGACGATGTCGATCTTTTCGAGCGCGATATATTGCCAGATGTCGAGCTCGGTCCAGTTCGAGATCGGGAAGACGCGGATGCTCTCGCCCTTGTTCTTCTTGGCATTGTAGAGGTTCCACAGCTCGGGCCGCTGGTTCTTGGGATCCCAGCGGTGCGCGGCGTTGCGGAACGAGAACACGCGCTCCTTCGCGCGCGCCTTTTCCTCGTCGCGCCGCCCGCCGCCGAAGGCCGCGTCGAAACCGTGCTCGGTGAGCGCGCGCTTCAATGGCTCGGTCAGCTGGGCCTGCGAATAAAGCGCGCTGCCGGTGTCGAAGGGGTTGATGCCCTGCGCCTCGGCGTCCTCGTTCTGCGCGACGATCAGTTCGAGCCCGTATTCCTTCACCGTGCGGTCGCGGTGGTCGAGCAGATCCTGGAAGTCCCACCCGCTCGCGACGTGCAGCATCGGGAACGGCGGCGGCGAGGGGTAAAACGCCTTGCGCGCAAGGTGCAGCATGACCGAGCTGTCCTTGCCCACCGAATAAAGCATGACGGGATTTTCCGCCTCGGCCACGACTTCGCGGAAGATATGGATGCTCTCGGCCTCGAGCCGCTGGAGATGCGTGAGCGTGGTCGTCATGGGCCGCTTTCCTAGGGTATGGTGCGGGAGACGCAAACAAGTTTTTGCACCTGCACAATGAAGCGCAGCTATGGCGGAGGAGGGCCGGAAACTGCGGGTCGGGAGGTGAAGGTCGCGCGGGTAAGGGGGACTCTCAGAGCAACGAGCGCAGCGAGGACAATCGAACCCCTCTCCGGCCATGTCTCGCGCATCGGCGAAAGTATGGAGCGGGTAAGGGGGAGTCGCAGACGAACGAGCGCAGCGAGGACAATCGAACCCCTCTGGGGCCGCGTATCGTTCACGGGTGAGAGTATGGAGCGGGTAAGGGGAATCGAACCCCTCTAGCCAGCTTGGAAGGCTGGAGCATTACCACTATGCTATACCCGCCCGCGTGCCGCTTGGCAGAGCAGCGCCAATGCCACCGAAACCGCGCTGTCGTCAACGCCGATATGCGCCCGGTCAGGCCGGCCGGGGGCTTACCGCCATGTTGTCGATCAGCCGCGTGCCGCCGATCCGCGCGGCGACCAGCAACCGGGCGGGCGCGGTCCCGAGCGCATCGAGCGGCGCGAGCGAGGCCGCATCGGCGAGCGCGACGTAGTCCGGTCGGTCGAAGCCTGCGGCCTCCAGCCGCTTTTCCAGCGCCGCAAGGGCCGGGGCGACCGGTTCTCCCGCCTCGATTCCCGCCACCGTCTCGCGCATCGCGGCGGGCAGGGTCGCGGCGGCGGCGCGCTGCTCAGGCGAGAGGTAGCGGTTGCGGCTCGACATCGCGAGCCCGTCCGCCTCGCGCACGGTCGGCACGCCGATGATCGCGTCCGCGTGGGGCCGGGTCAGGTCGAGATCGCGCGCCATGGTGCGGATGACGGCGAGCTGCTGGTAATCCTTCTCCCCGAAGAAGGCCCGGTCGGGCATGACCTGGTTGAACAGCTTGGCGACCACGGTCGCGACCCCGTCGAAATGGCCGGGCCGGGCAGCGCCGCACAGCCCCTCGCTCACGCCCTTGACCGAGATGCTGGTGGCGAAGCCTTCCGGATACATCGCCTCGACGCCGGGCGCCCAGAGCAGGGCGACACCTTCGGCCTCGAGCATGGCGGCATCCTCGGCGAGCTGGCGTGGATAGGAGTCGAGGTCCTCGCCTTCGCCGAACTGGGTGGGGTTGACGAAGATCGAGGCCACGACGTGGTCGCATACCTCGCGCGCGCGGCGCACCAGCGTGAGGTGGCCTTCGTGCAGCGCGCCCATGGTCGGCACGAGCCCGACCGTCGCGCCGCCTTTCCTGAGCGCCGCGAGCGCCGTTCTCAACACATCGAGCGTGCTTGCCGTTTGCACCCGTTCCTCTCCACCTCTAAACCTTGGACCGTAACTGGCCCTTTCGCCCCCTAGGCCAGCGCAAGCCCGCTTCACAAGCCGGCGTGCGCGCGCGGGCGGGGCCGCACCAAGGGAAGCACCGCCGCCATGTCAGACGAAACCCACGACCCGAGCGCCGCCGCCCGAGGCAAGCCCGCGCACCGTATCGTCTTTGCCAACGAAAAGGGCGGCACGGGCAAGTCGACCACCGCGGTCCATGTCGCGGTCGCGCTGGCCTATCTCGGGGCGCGGGTGACGATCCTCGACCTCGACCCGCGCCAGCGCACCAGCTTTCGCTACATGGAAAACCGCGTGCGCACGATGGAACTGCGCTCCATGACCCTGCCGACCCCGGCCTGCGAGGTCTTCACCGGGGACAGCGTCGAGAAGCTGCTTGCGGCGATGGCCCGGCTCGAGGCGGACTGCGATTTCCTGATCGTCGACAATCCCGGCCGCGACGACCCTTTCGCCCGCGCGGCGGTGGAGAACGCCGACACGCTGGTGACGCCCCTGAACGACAGCTTCGTCGATTTCGACCTCATCGGGCAGGTCGACGGGGAGACGTTCAAGGTGCGCAAGCTGTCCTTCTTCGCCGAGCTCGTCTGGGAAGCGCGGATGCGCCGCAGCCGGGCGACGCTCGAGCAGAAGCGGCCCGAGATGGACTGGATCGTGGTCCGCAACCGCACCGGCCACGTCGAGGCGCGCAACATGGCGCGCATCGAAAAGGCGCTCACCGAAATGTCGAAGCGGGTCGGTTTCCGCGTGACCAAGGGGCTGTCCGAGCGCGTGATCTACCGCGAGCTGTTTCCCTCGGGTCTCACCCTGCTCGACAAGGGGCACCTCGGCGAACTGGGCACCAGCCACCTTGTCGCACGGCAGGAACTGCGCGCGCTGATCAAGGTGCTGAACCTGCCCGAATTCGCCGGGGCCGAGCCGCGGCTGGAGCTCGCCTGAGGCCATGCTCAAGGCGGCGATCATCCTCCTGCTGATCGTGATCGTCTGGCGCTGGGCGCTCGGCAGCTGGCCGTGGGACGGGCTGTTCGCGCAGCCTGGGCGCGAGCGGGAACTGGCGCAGGCGCGGCTCCTGCTGGGCGTCGGCAAGCGCGCGGGGCGCGGCCAGATCCTCGCCGCGCACAAGCGGGTGCTTGCGCGGGTCCATCCCGACCGGGGCGGCTCGTCCGCGGCGGTGCACGAGGCGAACGCGGCGCGCGACCTCCTTCTGGCCGAGCTTTCGGATGGCGGAGCGAGCGGGGCGAACGGCGACCCGGGTGCGGGCGGGGATGGCGGCGGGGGCGATTGAAGCGGCCCGCGCCGGCGCGGCCAATCCCGTCCCCACCAGCCACGGCCTCCAAGGGCGCGCCCCCGGCGCTGCGCCGGGCCGACGCATCCCCGAGCGGGACGGAGCAGCCTCTCCATTTGCGCGAGCGGCGCATCGCGGTATTGACACAAATCGCGTCCACGACGCGCGCAATCGCGCGCCGGGGCGCGTGGCGGGGGGAACAGGCGCGCGCTCGTCGGTCGGACGGCGGGGCGGGCGAACCGGCATTTCCCGCGCGCGAGAACGACATATCCGACCCCGTCCGGCGCGGGGTCGCAAGCACAGGGCAGGAAAAGAACCCGATATGAGCCACCACTTCGACCCGAGCGTGCTGCGCGAATACGACATCCGCGGAATCATCGGCCAGACCCTCGGCCCCGACGACGCGCGGGCCATCGGCCGGTCCTTCGCCACCCTGCTGCGCGAGGCCGGCGGCGAAACGGTCGCGATCGGCTATGACGGGCGGATGAGTTCCCCCATGCTCGAACACGCGCTGTGCGAGGGGCTCACCTCGGGCGGGTGCAATGTCGTGCGGATCGGGCTCGGCCCGACCCCGATGCTCTATTACGCCGAGGCTTCAAGTGAAGAGATAGATGGCGGCATTCAGATAACTGGCAGCCACAATCCCCCCAACTACAATGGCTTCAAGATGGTATTTCAGGGGCGTCCGTTCTTCGGCGCCGACATCCAGAAGCTCGGGAAAATCGCTGAAGAGGGGGTCTGGTCCAGTGGCTCGGGCGAGGTCACCGAACGCGATGTCATGGGCGAGTATGTCGAGCGCCTGCTCGAGGGTCTCGCCGGAATCGACACCGGCGAACTCTCCACCCTCAAGGTCGGCTGGGATGCGGGCAACGGGGCCGCCGGGCCCGCGCTCGAACGGCTGGCCGCACGGCTTCCCGGGGAACATCATCTGCTGTTTACCGATGTCGATGGACATTTTCCAAACCACCATCCTGATCCGACTGTCGAAGCCAATCTGGCCGATCTTCGGGCGTTGGTCGCGGAGAAGAAGCTCGATTTCGGAGTGGCTTTCGACGGCGACGGCGACCGCATCGGCGCGATCGACGGCGAGGGCAGGGTGATCTGGGGCGACCAGCTGCTGATGATCTATGCCGAGGACGTCCTCGAACGCCACGCCGGCGCGACGATCATCGCCGATGTGAAGGCGAGCCGCGCGCTGTTCGACGCGGTCGCGGCGCATGGCGGCAAACCGCTGATGTGGAAGACCGGCCATTCTCTCATCAAGTCCAAAATGAAGGAAACGGGTTCGCCGCTCGCGGGCGAGATGAGCGGGCACGTCTTCTTCGCGGACGAATATTACGGGTTCGACGACGCGCTCTATGCCGGCGTGCGCCTGATCGCGGCGAGCGCGCGACTCGGGAAATCCGTGACCGAGCTGCGCGAAGCCATGCCCGCCATGCTCAACACGCCGGAAATGCGCTTCCAGGTCGACGAGAGCCGCAAGTTCGCCGCGATCGCCGAGGTGTCCGAGCGACTCAAGACCAACCCCGGCCCCGATGTCGAGGACGTCAACGCGACCGACGGCGTGCGGGTGACGACCAAGGACGGTTGGTGGCTGCTGCGCGCCTCGAACACGCAGGATGTGCTCGTCGCGCGCGCGGAAAGCGACAGCGAGGACGGGCTCGAGCGGCTGATGGCGCAGATCGACGAACAGCTCGCGCTCTCGGGCCTCGAACGCGGCGAAAGCGTCGGGCACTGAGCGCAACGGGGGAGGGACCGCAGGGATGAGGAAGATCGTTTTCGCACTGGCGCTTTGCTCGGCGTCGCTCGGTGGGCCGCTCGCCGCGCAGGACGCGCCGGCGGAAGAAGGAGTCGATCTCGCCGCCGAGGGCGAGACGGGGGAATGGGACGCAAACGCCGATCCGCTCCGCGAGGCGATGGCGCAGATGGAGGCGCTGTTCCCGCGCGAACCCCTCACCGCGGAGCAGGAGGCGCGCCTGCCCGCCGCCGAGCGGATCGTCGCGGCGATGATCCCGGAAGGCACGATGGGCGACATCATGGGCCAGATGATGGACGACCTCGTGCGCCCGATGATGGAGATGGGCCCGTCGCCCGCGCGCGCGACGGCGGCGCGCGGGCTCGGCATGGTGCCGTTCGAGCTCGACCTCGACGACGCCGAGGCGGCCGAACTCGCCGCCCTGTTCGATCCCGCCTGGCGGGATCGCCAGGAGCGCGAGATGGCCGTCATCCCGCAAGTCATGCGCGAGATGATGACGGTGATGGAGCCGCCCATGCGCAAGGCCATGTCCGAACTCTACGCGATCCGCTTTTCCGCCGCCGAACTGGCCGAGATCGAGGGCTTCTTCTCGACCCCGACCGGGCGCCGCTATGCCAGCGAGAGCTTCGTCATGGCGAGCGATCCGCGCATGATCGGGGCGAGCATGGAGGCGCTTCCGGCGCTGATGGAGAGCATGGAGGACATCGAGGCGCGCATCGCCGAGGCGACCGGGGACCTTCCCGAACGCCGCGCCTACGAGGAACTGGACGCGGCCGAGCGCGAGCGGGTGCGCGCGCTGACCGGCCTTTCCGAAGAGGACATTCTCGCCAACCTTTCGGGCGATGCCGGGGACGACATCGGAGCGGCGGCCGAAGCCGCGGCGCTGGAAGGCGAAGAATAGGCCGACGATCCGCACGGCCGGAACGGGCGAACCGGACGCGCGAAGCGAAAAGGCCAATTCCTACAATCGCACCGACCGGCGAACTGGTAGAGAACCCCTAGACGCCAAGGCCATTCGAGGAAGCGGACCATGCGCAAACTGATCGCCGCCGGCCTGTTCGGCGCGACCCTCGCGCCCGCCGGGCACGCCGCCACCGAGCCGCAGGAGGGCGGAAACGCCGTCCAGCAGGACAAGCAGGCGGGCTCCGACACTCCGGACGAGGACAGCGTCGGGGGCTAGGACGCTCACGCGAAAAGGCCCCCGCCGCAAGGCGGGGGCCCTCTCCTCCCGTCGAGTGCGGGCGCGGTTCAGGTGCGCGCGGTTTTTGAACCGCCACCACCCGTAATCTGCTCGTCACGCTCCGCGATCCGCAGGTTGTTCTGGACGTGCTTCACGCCCGATACCTCGTGGACGCAGTCCTCGGCATCGCGCTTCTCGCCGCGGCTCCAGACATGGCCGTCGAGCGTGATCTCGTTGTCCTTCGCCTTGACCGTGATCTGCCGGGCGTCGATCGCAGGGTCGTGGGTCAACCGCTCGCAGGCGTCTTCCATCAGCCGCTCGTCCGAGCGCTTGTAATTGGCCGGGCCGTGGCCCCGGTGATCGGGTCGGGAACGATCCGCGCGGTCGTCCGACGACCGGCGCGAGCCGCGCCGGTCGTCGTCGAACGCGCCGGGGCTGCGGCGCGAATCCGAAGGCCGCTGGACCGGCGGGACGGGATCGGGGTTGCGGCGTCCGGAATGGCGCGAGCCGCCGAGGCGGTCCCATTCACGCCCTTCCATCGTGCCCCAGCGGGCATCGTCGTCATAAGGGCTGCGCTCGCCGCGCGTCGAGCGCCGGCGCAGGCGGTCGCGGTCTTCGGGATAGCTGCGCGTGTTCGTGCGGTCGTGGCGGCTGCGGCCGCGTTCGTCTTCGAAGGCATCGTCGCGATAGCCGCGCGGCCCGCCCCGGCGTTCGTCTTCGTAGAAGCGGTCGGAGCGGCCATAGCCGCGCTCGTCGAAGCGGTCGCTGCCTTCGCCGTATTGCCCGTGGCCGCGTTCGTCGCGATAGGGTTCGAACTGGCTTTCCTGGTGCGAGCGGGGCGCGTCGTCGTATTGGTCGTCGCGATAATTGTGTCGGGGGTGGTCGTTATACTGGTCTGCCATGGTCGGGGTCCTCCATCCTGCCCTTGGCGATAGCCCCGCCGGGCGGGCAGCATCCCGGCACGGGCGCCTTCGCGGGATTCGGGGACGAAGGCAGTGTTGAAACGCGCGGGGGCCGGGGCAATATCCACGCCTCGGCGCGGAGCGGACGCGATCTGGCGAAAGTCAAGCAATTGAAACATATGTTGAAATCATCGATTCCGGGCGGGCCGTTCGCGGTTCGCGGCGGGCCTGCGAGTCGCGTGCTTGACGCCTCGGCCAGTGCGCGCGGCTTGGCGGCAAGGGGGCGCGCCTGACCGCCCCGCCTTCCCCGCAGGTCCCGCCCGAGATCGCCGACTGGTTCGCGGGCCGCGGCTGGCGCATCCGCCGCCACCAGCTCGAAATGCTGGCGAAAGCGCGCGCGGGCCGCGACGCGCTGCTCGTCGCGGACACGGGCGCGGGCAAGACGCTCGCGGGGTTCCTGCCGACGCTGTGCGATTTCGCCCCTTCCGCGCTCGGTGGGAAGGCGCCGCCCGAGGGGCTGCACACGCTCTACGTCTCGCCGCTGAAGGCGCTGGCCCATGACGTGCGGCGCAACCTGCTGATTCCCGTCGAGGAAATGGGCCTGCCGCTGCGGGTCGAGACGCGCTCGGGCGATACCTCCTCGGACGCGAAGAAGCGCCAGCGCGAAAAGCCGCCGCACGTGATGCTGACGACGCCCGAAAGCCTTTCGCTGCTGTTGTCCTACCCGGAGAGTTTCGAGCTCTTCAAAGGTCTCAAGCGCATCGTCATCGACGAAATCCACGCCTTCGCCACCGGCAAGCGCGGCGATCTGCTCGCGCTCTCGCTCGCCCGGCTCCACGCCATCGCGCCCGAGGCCCGCCGCGCGGCGCTGTCCGCGACGCTCGCGAACCCACGCGCCTTTCGCGAATGGCTCGCCCCGCAGCCCGCCGACGAGACGGGCGAAATCCTCGCCGCCGACCTCGTGCTGGGCGAGAAGGGCGCGGAGCCCGATGTCGAAATCCTGCTCCCCATAGAAGAGCGCGTGCCGTGGGGCGGTCATGCCGGGCGCTGGGCGGTCGGGCAGCTCTACGAAGCGATAAAGGCGAACCGCACGACGCTCGTCTTCACCAACACGCGCTTCCTCGCCGAGTTCATCTTCCAGTGCCTGTGGGAGGCGAACGAGGATCACCTGCCGATCGGCGTCCATCACGGCAGCCTGTCGAAGGAAGCGCGCCGCCGGGTCGAGGACGCGATGGCCGCGGGCGAGCTGCGCGCGCTGGTCTGCACCGCGAGCCTCGATCTCGGCGTGGACTGGGGCGACATCGACCTCGTCGTGCAGATGGGCGCGCCCAAGGGTTCCTCCCGCCTGTTGCAGCGGATCGGGCGGGCAGGGCACCGGCTCGATACGCGAAGCCGCGCGGTGCTGGTCCCCGGCAACCGCTTCGAATTCTTGGAGGCGATGGCGGCGAAGGACGCGGTCGACGAAGGCCAGCGCGACGGCGAGGAATTCCGCCCCGGCGGATTGGACGTGCTCGCCCAGCACGTCATGGCCTGCGCCTGCGCGGGCGAGTTCCACGAGGACGCCTTGCTCGCCGAAATCCGCACCTCATTGGCTTATGCATGGCTCGGCAAGGAGGAATTCGCGCGCGTCCTCTCCTTTGTCGAGAGCGGCGGCTATGCCTTGCGCGCCTACGACAAGTTCAAGCGCATCGTGCGCAGCCGGGACGGCGTCTGGCGGCTCGCCCATCCGAACCAGGCCCAGCGCCACCGGATGAACGCCGGGATCATCGTCGATTCCGAAATGCTCAATGTCCGCTTCAGGAACGGACGCAGCCTCGGCAAGGTCGAGGAACGCTTCGCCGCGCAGCTAACGCCGGGCGATACCTTCTTCTTCGCCGGCATGAGCCTCGAGGTCGAAAGCCTCAAGGACATGGACGTGATCGTGCGCGGGGCGAAGAAGAGCGCTACCATCCCGAGCTACGGCGGGTTGCGCCTGCCGCTCACCACGCATCTTGCGACCCGCGTGCAGGAAATGCTGACCGACCGCGCGGGCTGGGCGCGCTTTCCCGACGACGTGCGCGAATGGCTCGAAATGCAGGATTACCGCAGCCGCCTGCCCGCGCCGGGCGAGCTGCTGGTCGAGAGCTTCCCTCACGGCGGCAAGCATTACAGCGCCTACTACACCTTCGAAGGCTGGAACGCGAACCAGAGCCTCGGGATGCTGATAACCCGGCGGATGGAGGATCGGGGGCTGCTGCCGGGCGGGTTCGTGGCGAATGATTACTGCCTCGCCGTATGGGGGCTGAAACCGGTGACGGATCCCGCGCCGCTGTTGTCGCCAGACATCCTGACGCAAGAATTCGTGGACTGGGTGACCGAGAGCCACCTCCTGCGCCGCGCCTTCCGCGAGGTCGCGGTGATCTCCGGCCTTGTCGAGCGGCAGCATCCGGGCAGGAAGAAGACCGGCAAGCAGGTCACCTTCTCGACCGATTTGATCTACGACGTGCTGCGCAAGTACGAGCCGGACCACGTGCTGCTGGAGGCCGCATGGCAGGACGCGCGGGCGCGGATGACGGATGTGGGGCGGCTGGCGGACCTATTGGAACGTTCCGAACGCGAGCTGGTCCATGTCGAGCTGGAACGCGTCAGCCCGCTCGCCGTGCCGGTGATGACAATGATCGGCCGCGAGGCCGTGCCGCAGGGCGCGGTCGACGACGAATTGCTGATCGAGGCCGAGGGGCTGGTTGCCGAGGCGATGCGGATCGCTCCCGGAGAAGGACCGGAGCGCGAGGCGGGGGATCAGTAAAGCGGCGGCGGCTGGAACTGGTTGCAGGGGTGCGGGGGGCGTTCGAGCGGCTCCGGTGGTTCAGGGTCCTCCATCAGGGTCATCGCTGGCTGGAACGCGATCCGCTGGAGGCGGCGGTGGAGGGCGAGTTCGTCATTGTCGAAGCAAATGCTGTCCCGCGCGATCCCCGCCTCCGTAACGCGGGCGAGCACCTGCGCGAGTGTGCCGTAGGGCGCGTCGGCCTCGGCTTTGAGGAGGACGATGTGCCGCCCGCTCGCCTCGATCCAATCCGCCAGCTCGCCGAGCGCCACCTCAGCCCCTTCGAGCCGGATCGAGGCATCCGCGCCGACCTCGACGGTGAGGTAGGGCAGCGTCTCGGGCGGGGCGTCCGGCCAGCTCCACGGCAGGTCCACCATGATCGCATGGGTCCGCACCTGCGTCATGGGCATGAGGAAGACCACCGCGACGAACAGGGAGACGAAGACCAGCGGGTGCGAATCGATGCCCGCGATGGGTTCGCCGTGGTCGAAGCGGGACCGGCTGGCGGCAGGGCGGGCGGGGCGGCGGGGCATCGCGATCTCTCCCTTGGGCGCGGCGGGCCGGAGCATAGCGCGAAAGCGGCGACCTACAAAACTGCTGGTCCCGCAGGGCCGAGATGCCGTGCGCTCCACGAAAAAGGGGCGGCGCCCTTTCGGATGCCGCCCCTTTCAAAGATTTTCGCTTTGAACGTCTCTTACTGCTGGCCGCCCACGCCGGGGCCGCCGGTGCCGAACTGGCGGTACTTTTCATTGCCGACGAAACCGAACTTGGTCACGCCGGTCTGCTTGATGATCTTCAGCACCTGAGCCGAGATCTCGTAGCTCGCCAGCGCCTCGGGCTCGAACTGGAGCTCGGGCTCGGGGGTCATGGTCGTCGTCTGCTGCAGCGTCGTCGCCAGCCGGCCGAGGGTGATCTGCTCGCCGTTCCACAGGATCTGGTCCTGCTGGGTCAGAACGAGCTTGTTCTTCACCGGGTCGATATCGGGCGGCGGACGGTCCGAGCTGTCCTGCGGCAGGTCGATGTCGACCGAGTGCGTCGCGATCGGGATGGTGATGATGAACATGATCAGCAGAACGAGCAGAACGTCGATCAGCGGCGTCATGTTCATGTCGAGCATCGGTTCGCCGTCGAGTTGGCCTCCGCTCATACCCATGTCAGTTACTCCTTGAAACGTGTCCGGTTACGATGGGGGCGATCAGCCCGGATCGACCGGGTTCGAGATGAAGCCGACGATCGGATAGCCCGCCGCCTGCACCTGGTAGATCGTGCCCGCCACGCAGCGCCACGGCGCGTTGACGTCGCCGCGGATGTGGACCTGCGGGATCTGCTCGGGGTCGGCCAGCAGCGCTTCGGGGCCGCCGGCGCGGGTCACGATCCGGTCGAGCCGCGTGAAGGCCTGGTCGTAGAGCTCTTCCGAGGTGACGGGGGTGATGTTGTTGAAATAGACCCGGCACTCGCCCGTGCGCGAGGCGCCTTCGAAACCCGGCTCGCCCGCGCTGCGACCGGCCGAATCGGTGGTGCTGACGGTGAGCTGGAGGTTCTCGACCTTGTTCTTGGCTTCCTCGCTCTCGATGATCGGGATTTCCAGCTTCTCGATCGTCTGGATCGCAACCGGGACCGCGATGAGGAAGATGATCAGGAGCACCAGCATCACGTCCACCAGCGGCGTGGTGTTGATGTCGGACATCGGGGTTTCCCCGCCTCCCATCGAAATCGCCATTGTTAATTCCTACCCTAGAGAAAACTGTCGCGGCGAGCCGTCTGGACCTGTCGGCCTCTCCTGCCTGTCGGGCCGCTCGCCGGTGGTCCGCTGCGGGCGGGAAGCGCCGCTCCCCGCCCGCACGGATCGTGGTCGGCTTACTTCGAGCCGGCCTTGACGCCGCCCGCCGTGGTGGCGGTGGTGCCGGCGTTCTTCGCCGCGGGCTTGGCGCCCGAGCTCTTCGCCGCCGCCGGAGCGACCGCCGGCTTCACCGCGCCGTCCGACGAGATGTAGGCGAGGATGTCGGTCGAGAAGCTGTTGAGCAGCTCGGCGATGCGGCGGTTGCGCGACTGCAGCCAGTTGAACGCGAGCACCGCGGGCACGGCGACGAGCAGGCCGATCGCGGTCATGATCAGCGCTTCACCGACCGGACCCGCGACCTTGTCGATCGAGGCGTTGCCGGCGATGCCGATGTTGATGAGCGCGCGGTAGATCCCGATCACGGTGCCGAGCAGGCCGATGAACGGCGCGGTCGCACCGACCGACGCGAGGAACGGCAGGCCGCCCGCGAGCGTCGCGTTGATCGAATCTTCCGAACGCTGGAGCGAGCCGTGCATATAGTCATGCGCTTCGAGGCTGTCGGTCATCTTGCCGTGCTTTTCCTGGGCTTCGATCGCGTCGTCGGCGATCTGGCGCCAGGCGCTGTTCTTCTCGAGCTTGGCGGCGCCTTCCTTGAGGCCGTTCGAGCGCCAGAACTGGCTGCGGACGGTCTTGTACTGCTTCATGATCTTGTTCTGCTCGAACAGCTTGGTGAACAGGATGTAGAAGGAGCCGACCGACATGATGATCATGACGGCGAGGATGGACCAGGCGACCGGGCCGCCCTGTTCCATCGCTTCCATGAAACCGAATTCGTTCTTCGGCGCTTCGGCGGCGGCGGCCGCGAGAGTGTAAAGGTTCATTGCGAAAAGTCCTCTTGAAAGAAATGTCCCGATGGTCGCCCGGGCCCCCGTGGCCCGCGCTCCCGTCACGCATTGTTACCGTATCTGATAGGTGATCCGGGTGCTCCAGCTGCCGGTGATCGGATCACCGGCATCGTTCAGCGCCGGTTCGAACCGGGCATAGCGCTGCATCGAACGGCAGGCGGCCTCGTCGAGGATGCTCGACCCGCTCGAGGAAGTCACCGAACAGTTCTCGACCCGGCCATTGGTGCCGACCGTGACGCGCACGCCGACGGTGCCTTCCTCCTCCTGGCGCAGGGCGCGCGAAGGATAGTCCTGGATGATCCGCGAGACCCAGCGGCTCTGGTTGCGCGGCTGCACACCACGGGCGCGCGAAGGCGGCGGCGGCGGGGCCGGCGGAGCGGCGGGCGCAGGCGGCGGAAGCACCAGCGCGGGCGGCGAGGGCGGCGGAATTTCCCGCTGCGTCACGATGTCCGGCGGCCGCGGCGAAATATTGATCGGCGGTGGCGGCGCGACCGGAGGCGGCGGGGCTACCTCCTGCGGCTCGGGCGGCTCCTCCGGCTCCTCCGGCGGGGGCGGCGGCTCCTCTTCTTCGACGTTGAAGGTATCGACCCGCTCGATCTCTTTCTTGATGGCATTGATCGCCAGGCCGACGACCATCACCACCCCGATGCCGCCGACGATCGCAAGCGCGATGAGCAGGGCGACGAGCTTGGGGCCGGTCAATCCTCTTTGTTGATCAGCGTAGGACATCCAGTCGCTTTCTCTCCATCACAAGTGCCGGCCTGAAGCCGACACACCTGTTCGCGTCCCGGCGATTGATTCCGGGGCGCGAAATCCCAAATATAGGTCCTCCCATGCCGGGAGCGGCTGTCCCCGTCTGGCGAAGTCAGACCTGACCCGGCTGGCCGCGCATGATCCGTCAGATACTCCCGCCTGCGGGTTCCATGCACGACACTGTTGCTGCACCGGCCTTGGTCCCCAACCCCGGCGCAAGCCTTGCGGGCTTTAACGACTGGCCCCTAGGCAATCAAACGCTTTATCGGTTCAGGGCGGATTCACGGCCGCGAACCTGATATGCAAAGTGATAGGACGCGGCCCCGTGCGAACCGCCGAGAGGATTGGACCCGAATGCGCTTTAACCGAAAATTAACAAATGAAAACAAGCTCATGCGCGCCTTCCTTGCGGGCTGCTCCGGGCTTGCGCTGGCCGGTCTTGCGCCGGGCGCTGAGGGATTTGCACAGGACCGTCCCGCCCCGGCACAGGCACCCGAGGCGGGGCCGACCTATGCCGATCTCGTCACTCTTGCAGAGGCCAGCGCGCTCGTCATCCGGGCCGAGATTCGCGGTCAGGCGACGGTCGAACCCGAGCGCGCGCCCGGCCTGAAGCCCGGATTCGCGCGGCTTTACCTCGAAGGCGAAACGCGCGCGCTGCTCGCCGGGAACACCGGCGTGCGCGAATCGCTCGCCTGGCTCGCCGACGTGCCGCTCGATGCGAAGGGCAAGGCGCCCAAGCTCAAGAAGAGCGAGGTCCTGCTGTTCGCCGATCCGGTCACGGGCCGCCCCGGCACGCTGGTGCTG
Organism: Erythrobacter sp.; assembly: GCF_011765465.1. Classification (NCBI taxonomy): domain Bacteria; kingdom Pseudomonadati; phylum Pseudomonadota; class Alphaproteobacteria; order Sphingomonadales; family Erythrobacteraceae; genus Erythrobacter; species Erythrobacter sp. The sequence goes on from NZ_CP050265.1 coordinate 2,901,679, forward strand.
GTCGAGGAGGAGGGGATGCTCGCCTGGACCCCCGCGCTCGAAAGCCGGGTGCGCGGCGTGCTCACCGAACTGGTCGCCCCCGACGCGCCGCCGGTGATTACGGGGATAGCCGATGCCCTGTCGGTGCGCGGCAACCTTGCCGGGGAATCGGAAACGCAGGTCTTCCTCGAGACGGAAGCCGGTTCGCCGGTCTCGATCAGCGTGCTGCGCCGCCCCGGCCAGCCGCCCGCATGGGGCGTGTCGTGGGGCGAGATCATCGATTCGTCCGCGCGCCCGCCCGAGCCGGGCACGCTGCGCTGGTATCGCCTCGCCTGCGCCCTGCCGCGCGAATTGCCGAGCAGCGCCAATCTCGCGCGCGATCCCGATGCCCGCGCGCTGGCCGAGGCGGACTATGCCTTCGTCATCGAACGGCTGGGCGCGTGCGAGCGGGCGATCACTTCCGCCGAGTGAGCGCGCGCGGCTTCGCTTGACGCTGCGCCGCGCGCGGTTAAGCGCCTCGGGCAAGCCTTCATCCTTAAAGGAGCCGAGACACGTGCCCGACCGCTCTGACACCGCCCCCTTGAGAATCGCCCCTTTGAGAATCGCGATCGCCGGGCTCGGCACGGTCGGGGCGGGGGTGATCCGGCTGCTCGCGACGAATCGCGATCTCATCGCCGCGCGCGCCGGGCGGCCCATTGCAGTGACGGCGGTGAGCGCGCGCGACCGGGCGAAGGACCGCGACGTCGATATCGCTCCCTTCGCCTGGGAGGACGACATGACCGCGCTCGCGAGCCGCGAGGATGTCGATGTCGTGGTCGAGCTCGTCGGCGGGGCGGACGGCCCGGCGCTCGCCCTTTCGCGCGCGGCGCTGAAAGGCGGCAAGGGTCTCGTCACCGCGAACAAGGCGATGATCGCGCATCACGGCCTCGCATTGGCCGAAGCGGCGGAAGGCGCGGGCGTGGCGCTCAAGTTCGAAGCCGCGGTCGCGGGCGGCATCCCGGTGGTGAAGGGCCTGCGCGAAGGGACCAGCGCCAATGCGCTGACCAAGGTCTACGGCATCCTCAACGGGACGTGCAATTACATCCTCTCCGAGATGGAGGAGACAGGCGCCGATTTCGACGAGACATTGACCGAGGCGCAGAGGCTCGGGTATGCCGAGGCCGATCCCAGTTTCGACATCGACGGGGTGGACGCGGCGCACAAGCTCGCGATCCTTTCGGCGATCGGTTTCGGCGCGCGGGTCGATTTCGATTCGGTGCGCCTCACCGGCATCCGCCAGGTGCGCGCCGCCGACATCGCTCAGGCCGACGCATTGGGCTTCGTCATCCGCCTGATCGGGGAGGCCGATGTGGAGGAAGGCGAGAACGGGCCCTGCCTGCTCCAGCGCGTGCGGCCCTGCCTCGTCCATAAGGACCACCCGCTCGCCCCCGTCGACGGGCCGACCAATGCGGTGGTGGCCGAGGGCAATTTCTCCGGGCGGCTCCTGTTCCAGGGCGCGGGCGCGGGCGATGGACCGACCGCCAGCGCCGTCGTCGCCGATCTCATCGACATCGCGCGGAGCGAGGTGAGCGCACCCTTCTCGATCCCCGTCGCCCGCCTCGCCGCCCTGCCGCCGGCGGAGCCCGGCCACCGCACCGAGCGCGCCTATATCCGCTTCACCGTCAACGACCGCCCCGGCGTGCTGGCCGAGATCACCGCGGCGATGCGCGATGCCGACGTGTCGATCGAAAGCCTGATCCAGCACGGCCGCTCGCGCGAAGGTGGCGAGGTGCTGGTCGCGATGGTGACTCACGAAGGGCCGGAGCGCTGCGTGACGAAGGCGCTCGAACTGCTCGAAGGCTCGGACAGCCTGACGGGCGAGCCGCTGGTGCTGCCGATCCTCGGGGACTAGTTCGGCCGCTTCTCGAATTTGGGCGGCGGCAGGCCCAGCGCTTCGCGGCGCTTGCGGATTTCCTCCTCGGACAATTCCTCGTCCTGCCCCAGCGGCGGGAGGCCGCGCGCGATGCGATCCGCATCGGAGCCGGCGGGCGCCTGCGGCAGCGCGCCGACGTCGATGATCAGCGCGGGCGGCGGAACCCCGCCGATGCCGATGCCCTTCCCGTTGTCGGGAATGCCGAACATATCGGGCGGAGGCGGCGCGCCCTTGAAGGCGGTTTCCTGCGCGTAGCGCTTCCTCGCCTCCTCGCGATTCGAATATTGCTCCTCGCCCGACGAGCCGCGGCGGCGGCACACGATGATGTCGCCGCTGATCGTGCCCGCATCGGCCTCGTCCTTGCATTCCTGCATCTCGGCCTCGTTGACGTCGCCGCGCGGCACGGTGATCATGATGTTGATCGGCGCAGGGCTTTCCGGCGCGCTGTCCGCTTCGAGCGCCGCCTCGCTCTCTTCTCCGCCAGTCATCGCGGTGTCATCCTGCGCGGCCAGCGGGGCGTGGGCCGTCAGCCCGGCACACCCGGCCAGCAAAATCGCGCCGATCCGGCCCCTGCCGCTCGACAAGGCGGGACGAAAGCGCCAAAGCGCGCCCGGGCGGCTCATCGAAGCCTCGCGAGGGCCGGCAAGGCAACGGACAGGGAAGAGATTGCGCATGAACACTCCGATTAGCACCGATATGCTGGCCGACAAAACCGCCAATGTCGACAACCCGATGGAGCGCGTGCTGGTGCTCGAGATGGTCCGCGTGACCGAAGCCGCTGCGGTCGCCGCCGCGCAGCTCGTCGGGCGGGGCGATGAAAAGGCCGCCGATGCCGCCGCGGTCGAGGCGATGCGCCGGGCCTTCGACGACCTCTATATCGACGGGACCGTGGTGATCGGCGAGGGCGAGCGCGACGAAGCGCCGATGCTCTACATCGGGGAAAAGGTCGGCGGCGCGCCGGGCAAGGGGCCGAAGATCGACATCGCATTGGACCCGCTCGAAGGCACGACCATCACCGCCAAGGCCGGGCCGAACGCGCTCGCCGTGCTGGCGGCGGCGGAAGAAGGCTGCCTGCTCAATGCGCCCGACGTCTACATGGACAAGCTCGCGGTCGGCCCGGGCTATCCCGAAGGGATCATCGACCTTGCCAAGTCGCCGACCGAGAACGTCAAGGCGGTGGCCGAGGCGAAGGGCGTGGACCCGTCCGAAATCATCGTCTGCGTGCTCGACCGCCCGCGCCATGCCGAGCTCATCGCCGAGCTGCGCAGTCTCGGCTGCGGCGTCGTGCTGATCGGTGACGGCGACGTGGCGGGCGTGATCGCGGTGACCGATCAGGACACGACGATCGACCTTTACATGGGTCAGGGCGGCGCGCCCGAAGGCGTGCTCGCCGCGGCCGCGCTGCGCTGCGTCGGCGGGCAGTTCAACGGGCGGCTCGTCTTCCGCAACGAGGACGAGAAGGCCCGCGCGCGGAAATGGGGCATCACCGACCTCGACCGCATCTACAAGCTGGGCGACCTTGCCAGGGGCGACTGCATCTTCGCCGCCACCGGCGTGACCGACGGCTCGCTGCTCGACGGGGTCAAGACTCGCAAGAAGGCGACCGGCGCGACCATCATGACGACGCAGAGCGTGGTGATGCGCGCCTCGTCCGGCACGGTGCGCTGGATCCGCGGAGAGCACCGGATCAAGGAACACAGCACCGCCCCGCGCGGCTGACGTGCCTGCGCCGCTTCCCCCGGTCGTCGCGGCGCTGGCGGAGCGGCTCGGCGCGCGCGCGGGTTCGGGCGGGCGCGCTGTGTTCCGCCAATCGGGCACGCTGCGCGGGCTCGGGGCGGCGCGCTGGATGCGCTTTACCGCCGAGCAATGGATCGCGAGCGACGCGCCCGCCTTTCGCTGGCGCGCGCGGGTCGGGCCGCTTGGCCTTGTCCATGTCGAGGATTCGCTGGTCGGCGGCGAAACGGTGAGCGGGGCGAGGGCGCTCGGCCTGGTCCCGCTGGCGCGGGCCCATCCCTCGCGCGAGCTCGTCGAAGGGCAGTTGCAGCGCTATCTCGCCGAATTGCCGTGGAACCCGGATGCGATGCTTTCCAACCCGGCGCTGCGCTGGGAGGAGAAGGGCGCCGGCGTGCTGGCCGTCTCGGCGCAGGCGGCCGGGGTGGAGGCGGAGGTCGAGCTCCATTGCGGCGAGGACGGCCTGCCCGCGCGCACCTTCGCCCTGCGTCCCGCGCGCGAAGGCAAGGGCTATGTGCGGCGCGGCTGGCACGGGGCGTTCGCGGACTATCGCGAAGCCCACGGGCGCATGATCCCGCACGCGGGCCGTGTCGCATGGGATTACGAGGGCGAGCGTTTCGAAGTCTGGCGCGGCCGGATCGAGGACTGGCGCCCCGGGAGATGAACCGTGCGATGATCCTTGCGGGATCCCGTGCGGGCCTGCCGCGCGCACGGTCCGTCGCTCAGCACTTGTTTACCTTCATCTTCTATGGTCCTCACCCGAAGAGCCGGAGTTGCGCAGACCCTGCACCTCCGCCTGGCTCGCACCGAATGTCAGCACGCGAAAGGCCGACAATGACGAACATGATCCGCCGAATGGCCCTCGGGGCCGCCGCAGCCGGCCTCGCGATCGCCCCGATCGCAGCCGAGGCGAACACCCGTGCCGGCGACAGCGCCAGGACCTATTCCGCGCCCGCCTCCGCTCCCGGCACCGGCCGAAAGGCCGAAGGTTCGCGCGTCGCGGGCGGGGCGGACATCTTCGCCTTCATCCTCGTCGGCCTATGGGCCACCGGCATCGCCTTCGCGGTCGCGGACGACGGCCCGGACCAGTCGCCGGGGACCTGATCGGTCACAGCGGTTCTCGCGCGGCGAGGGTGCAAGCGTCCCTGCTGCGATCGTTCCTTTCGCAGGGCACCATTGCGCGGCAACGCGCCTCTCGCAGCGCCCGACAGCCTGACGACAACCCCCGCTCGCGTGTTGCGTTTCCGTGACGCGCCGCTAGGCGTTGCGCGACCACGCGCCACACGTCCTGTGCCTTAGGGGATTCGCAGTCATGAAAATCATGTCGGGCAATTCGAACCTGCCGCTCGCCCGGGCGATCGCGGCCTATCTCGAAATGCCGCTCACCGATGCGAGCGTGCGGCGCTTCGCCGACGAGGAAGTGTTCGTCGAGATCCACGAGAACGTGCGCGGCGAGGACGTCTTCCTCGTCCAGCCGACGAGCTTTCCGGCGAACGACAACCTGATGGAACTGCTGATCTGCATCGACGCGCTGCGCCGCGCCTCGGCCAAGCGGATCACCGCGGTCGTGCCCTATTTCGGCTATGCAAGGCAGGACCGGAAGCCGGGGCCGCGCACGCCGATCTCGGCCAAGCTGGTGGCGAACCTCATCACCCAGGCAGGCGCCGACCGGGTGCTCGCGGTGGACCTGCACGCTGGCCAGATCCAGGGCTTCTTCGACATCCCGACCGACAACCTCTATGCGGCGCCCGTCATGGCCGCCGACATCCAGGCGCGCTACGGCGACCAGGACCTGATGGTGGTCAGCCCCGACGTCGGCGGCGTGGTGCGCGCGCGGGCGCTGGCGAAGCGGCTCGACAACGCCCCGCTCGCGATCGTCGACAAGCGCCGCGACCGGCCCGGCGAAAGCGAGGTCATGAACATCATCGGCGAGGTCAAGGACCGGCACTGCGTCCTCATCGACGACATCATCGATTCGGGAGGAACCCTGTGCAATGCGGCCGAGGCGCTGCTGGAGAACGGGGCGAAGTCGGTCGCGGCCTACATCACCCACGGGGTGCTGTCGGGCGGCGCGGTGGCGCGGATCGACGGGTCGAAGCTGAAGGAGCTGGTGATCTCGGATTCGATCCGCCCGACCGAGGCGGCGGAAAACTCCTCAAAAATTCGCATCCTCACCATCGCCCCGCTGATCGGCGAGGCGATCCGCCGTATCGCGGACGAGAGCAGCGTGTCCAGCCTGTTCGATTGAAGAAGGCGCGAGTCCCGGTGGGCGCGACGTAGGCCAACAGCCAATGCCGGGACCTCCCGCGCTTCCGCACGAAGGCGTGAGGCTTTCGGCCTCTTCGGCAGCTCGCAAGAAGAGGCGGAAACGCGCTATGGTGGGTCACGATGCCACTCGACCCGCATGAAATCCGCGAGCTCCTGATCGGCGCCGCCCGTGCGCGCACGCCGCTCACCTACAGCCAGGCGCTGTTCGCGCTCGGCCACAGCTTCACCCGCCCGCTGATGCGCCAGCTGTGCGCGGCGATGGACCGGATCGACGAGGAGGGCCGGCTGCGCGGTGAGCCCGATCTCGCCGTGCTCGTCGTGCGCCAGTCGGACGGGCTTCCGGGGCAGGGCTGGTGGGTGTCGCGTTCGCACCTCGCCGATGCCATGCCGGGCGAATGGCCGCTCGACTGGGAGGGGCCGGAGGCGAAAGCCTATGTCGCGCTCCACCAGCGGCTCGCCTTCGATTACTGGTCCGAGCGCTGAGGGCTATTCTTCCTCGCCCGCAGGACCGCCCGCCTTTTCCTCCTCTTCCTCCTCGACCTCGCTCACCCACCCCGCGTGCCACGGTCGCAGCGCGCCGGGGGCGATGCGGGCGAGTTCCTCCAGCCGCCGGGCGGCGCGCGCCTCGAGATTGAGGGTCAAAAGGATGCGCGGGCTCGCGCGGAATGCGTGCGGTGTGACGCCGAAGAAATGCTGGAATTCGCGGATCAGGTGCGACTGGTCGAAATAGCGCAGCAGGAAATCCTGCTCCTCGCGCCCGTCCGCGAGGCCGAGCAGGTGGCAGGCCAAGTCCATCGCCCGCGCCCGGCGCAGCACGGTGCGCGGCGTCATTCCGAAATCGCGCCGCACGATGCGCTCGACCTGGCGCAGCGAAATGTCCTGCGCGGCGGCGAAGTCGCTCGGGCTGATATTGGGGTCGAGAAAGCTCGCCGCTTCGAAAGCGGTGCTGACCGGATCGGGGCGTTTGGGGTTTGTTCTCTCGATGAAGGCGCGGATGCGGTCCTCGGCGATCAGCGCGATTTCTTCCACCGGGGCGTCGGGCGGAAATCCGTGGTTGTCGCGCCCGTCCGATAGGCCGAAGGGATCGGCGCGCTCGATCCGGTTGACCAGCGGCGCGCTGGCCCGGTCGAACAGGCAGGACAGCGCGCCGGGCCTCAACCCGATATTGATGACCTCGAACCCCCCGCGCACTGTCAGGTCCATGCGCCGCGCCTGCGGGCCGACCAGCATCGGCTCCGCGCCCAGTTGCATCTCGCCCGCGGGCGTTTCGGCGGTCCAGTCGCCCTTCAGCGCAAGGCGGCAGAAGGCGAGGTCGTTGAAGACCGAACAGGCGATCGCGCGGTCCGCATCGACGTGGACGCGGGTGACGCCGATGCGCCCGATCCACGGCGCAAGGTCGGGCGCAGGCGCGCGGTTGAGCGACAGCGGACGACCATCCGCCGTCGCGCCCGAGCGCGGCTCCACCCCTTCGACCCTGCGACCTTCGTTTGTCATACCCCCTCGTTCGTCCGCCCCCGCAAGCGACAAAATCTCATAGCAGCATAAACTGCGAGAAATGTAGGTAAAAAAGAACCGATCGGCCCAAATTGAGCTGTAAAAAACGGTTCCAACAGGATTACCTCGCGCGCGGCTTGGGCTAGGAGAGCCGCTCACCCCTGATTTTGCCCGGACCGGAAAACGCTCTCGATGACTCCAGACGACCACGCCCTCGCCCTCCGCCTCGCCGACGCCGCGGGCGCTGCGATCCGCCCCCTGTTCCGCGGCGAATGGAGCGAGGAGCGCAAGGACGACCGCTCCTTCGTGACCGAGGCCGACCGCGCCGCCGAAGCCGCGATGCGCGCGCTGATCGAGCAGCATTGCCCCGCCGACGGCATCATCGGCGAGGAATACGGCACGCGCAACGAGGGCGCGGGCCGGCAATGGGTGCTCGACCCCATCGACGGCACGACCAGCTTCATCGCGGGCCGGGCGATCTTCGGCACGCTCATCGCGCTGCTGCAGGACGGCTGGCCCGTGCTCGGCGTGATCGACCAGCCGATCGCGGGCGAGCGCTGGGTCGGCCGGATCGGCGAGGGGACGACCTTCAACGGCAAGCCCGTGCGCGCCCGCCCGTGCCGCGACTTGTCGGACGCGGTGCTCGGCACCACCACCCCGCACCAGTTTTCGGGCGACGACGTCGATGCCTTCATGGGCGTCGCCAAGGCGGTCGCGGAGCGCAAGATCATCTATGGCGGCGACTGCTACAATTACGGCCTCGTCGCATCCGGCCATGTCGATCTCGTGGTCGAGGCGGGGCTCAAGCTCTACGATTTCGCCGCGCTCGTTCCCGTCGTCGAAGGGGCGGGCGGCACGATGAGCGACTGGATGGGCAATCCCCTGGACCGGGATTCCGACGGCCGCGTGATCGCGCTGGGCGACCCGGCGCGGCTCGACGACGTGCTCGAGGCGATGGGGTGAGGGCTATCATCCGCCGCGCCGCCGCCCTGCTCGTCGCCTTGGCCTGCGCCGCGGGCCAGCCTGCCTTCGCCGAGCCCGAATCAGCGCGCGTCTTCGTCCTCGAAGCCGATCTCGAAGGCATCGAAGGCGATGCAAACGCCGCGATGGATAACGCCCTCGTCTTCGCCCGCCGGCGGCTGGAGGTCGTGGGCCGTCCCTTCCGGATCGAGCGCGAAGGCGCGCGCCGCGTCGCGGTGGAGATCGCCGCGCCCGATGCCCGCGACAGGATCGAGGACGTGTTCGGTATCCCGCCGGACATAGACATCCGGCTGGTCGCAGAGCGCCCCTCCGGCCAACCCGAAGCCGACTGAGGCACCTCCTGCGCTTTCGTCCGTTGGCCTTCACATGGAAAAGACAATCGCGATAACCGGGGCGGGGCAGGGCATTGGCCGGGCCTGCGTCCTCCATTTCCTCGAAAAGGGCTGGCGGGTCGCCGCGCTCGACATCGACGCGGAGGCGTTGGCCGAACTGGTCGGCGAAGCCTCGCCGAAACGCCTGCTGACCCTGCCCTGCGACGTCGGATCGGAGCGCGAGGTGGCGATAGCCTTCGAGGCGATCGCCTCGTGGACGAGCACCGCTCCGCTCGCGGCCCTCGTCAACAACGCGGCCATCGCCAATCCCTTCTGCGGGCCGCTGGAAGACCTCGACCTTGCCGACTGGCAGGCGTGGCTCGACGCGAGCCTCACCGCCGCCTTCCTCTGCTCGCGCGCGGCGCTCCCGCTGCTGCGCGAGGCGGAGCGGCAGACGGGCGAGGCGGCGAACATCGTCAACATCTCCTCCACCCGCGCGGTGATGAGCGAGCCCGAAAGCTTCGCCTATGCCGCCTCCAAGGGCGGGATCGACGCGCTGACGCACGCGATGGCGGTCTCATTGGGCCCGCAGGTGCGCGTGAACGCGATCCGCCCCGGCTGGATCGAGACGAGGGACTGGCAGAAGGAGGCCGAGCGGCAGGAGGTCGAACACCGCGAAAAGGACCGCGCGCAGCACCCGGCGGGCCGTGTCGGCAGGCCGCAGGATATTGCCGAGGCGGTCGAATACCTGATCGGCGCTGGGTTCGTGACCGGACAGCACCTCACGGTCGACGGCGGGATGACGGTGAAGATGATCTACGAGGAGTAAGGGCGTCGGTTTTTAATGGCATCGGCAGCGGAAGCGGACTTGCCGCTGACGACCCCATTTCGGACAATTGGCGCTGTGCTGACGCATTGCAGCTTTTGACTTTTTCTCGCATGCTGGCTTGATGAATTGGACAACACGAACCTTTGCATTCGTCGCCCTAATCGGCGCGGCTGTTTGGGGCGCAGCATGTCGGGACTTTACTGCCGGATCGGCGTCTGCTCCAGAGGGCGACAGCGCGGTATCGGTGACCATTGCGCAACTTCGCTCAAGTCCTGGCGACTTTGCAGGGAAATGGGTCAAGCTCACAGGCCAGCTAAGCGAGTGCTATGGCTGGGAGTGTTCATTGTGCCCCGACACGATGAACAATGATGTTCGCAACGAAGACAGGTGTCTTCCGCTCAGCTTCCGCCCCTTGATCGAAGGCACGGGGTTTGGTGCTGCTGAACAGGAGAACGTATTTCGGTTCTCGAAAGTCGTTTTGGTGGCGACGTTCGATCCGTCATGCTGGGAGGAAGGGGGCTGTCTGGATCGCCAGACGGTTCTGCGTGAAGCTGAAGTGATAACGGTCCGCGAGCGACGCGCGGGATCTGCCGGCCTTTGGCTGCAAGGTAGATCGACACTGACGGAGATATCCGGGGACGAAGCGATCAAGCTGCGGTCGGCGGCACAACTCGCAGGCTATCCAGATGGCCCGCCGATCAAGGTTTTTCAATCTGGAGGTTCGGATCGCAGAACGGTGGTCTGCTGGTCACCTGTTGGTGCGAATGACGAGCCCGGTGCTTGGCCTACGTCGCTGGAGGGAGCTCTCTACGCCAAAAGCACGCTCGACTTCTTTCATTGCAACGAAGTCAAGAAGGTCGGCGAGCAGCTCGTCCTGCAGGTATAACCGTATCGGCCTCTTCGTCCGATCGGATGCAAGCAGCCATTCGCCTATCCACCCACATCCGGTCATTGGGACAATCTTCGGCGAAAGCCTGCTAGCTGCCGGTCCTTCTTAAAGCGGTGAGGGCCAGACCTTCGACAAGCTCAGGATAAGCGGATAGTGCTGTTCGCAGCATGACCCAGCCGACCTACCTCTTCTTCTACGGCGTGCTGCGCGAAGGCGTGGGCGACTGGCCCTTCCTTGCCGGGCTCGGGATGGGCTCTCAGGCGAGCGTCGAGGGCGCGCTCTTCGCCATTCCCGATGCCAAGGGCTGGTATCCCGCGCTGGTGCTCACGCGCGCGGGCCACGCGACCAACGTGGTCGGCTCGCTGCACGATGCGGGGGAGGTGGACCTTGCGGTGCTCGATGCCTTCGAGGGGCCGCAATACGAACGCATGGCGGTCCCGGTCGACGGCTGGCAGGCGGGCGGGAACGAGGCGCAGGCCTATGTCTGGACGGGCGAGCTTCCCGAGGGCGCGGAGCCCATCCACCACGGCGATTTCGTCCGCTGGCTCGCGGAAACCGGGCGACGGGCCTACGCGGGCGAATAGGGGCTTTCCTACTGGCCGGAGCCGCGTCATGCTCCGCCCCGGGCCTTCCCGGCGCGCCGCGATGCCGAAGTCACTGCGCACCGAACCACCGCGTATGATCGGCGCGAACTATCGCCCCCGAATCGCTTGCAAACCTGCGCGAAACCGCTATGTGGCGCTCCTTCGCCGACACAGATCGTAGCGTTCGGCCTGGCGACAAGGGCTGCCAGGGCTGATCCGATGTGTCTCTGAACTCAAGGAGATGAAAATGCCCAAGATGAAGACCAAGAGCGGTGTGAAGAAGCGCTTCAAGATCACCGCGACGGGCAAGGTCAAGCACGGTGTCGCGGGCAAGCGCCACCGCCTGATCAGCCACAATGCGAAGTATATCCGCCAGAACCGCGGCACCACCCTGCTTTCCGAGGCCGACACCAAGACGGTCAAGAAGTGGGCGCCCTACGGGTTGGATTGATTAGCGTCTGACGACGCTGCCAAGCCTGCCCTCGCCCCCGCCCTTCCGCCCTTGATGGTATCCTTCCGGGTGGAAGGGCGGGGGCGAGGGCAGGCTTGGCCCATGTGACTGAAAGGAACACGAAGACATGCCTCGCATCAAACGCGGTGTTACCACCCGCGCCAAGCACAAGCGGATCCTCGACCAGGCCAAGGGCTATCGCGGTCGCCGCAAGAACACCATCCGCGTCGCCCGCCAGGCGGTCGAGAAGGCCGGCCAGTACGCCTATCGCGACCGCAAGGTGAAGAAGCGCAATTTCCGCGCCCTGTGGATCCAGCGCATCAACGCCGCCGTGCGCGCCGAAGGGCTGACCTATTCGCAGTTCATGCACGGCGTGAAGCTCGCCGGGATCGAACTCGACCGCAAGGTGATGGCCGACCTCGCCATGAACGAGGAAGCCGCCTTCAAGGCGATCATCGCCCAGGCCAAGGACGCGCTCCCCGCCTGATCCGGCTTGTTCCTTCAGGGAGCATGAGACGGGCCCCCGACCGCCATGGCGTCAGCCGTGGCGGCGGGGGCCCGCTTCGTTCCGGGCGCGCGGCACGCGGCGGCCTATTGTAAATCCGCGCCATCTGCGGCACATCTTCGCGCATGGGGGATATCGAACTCGTCGGCGAACCGGCCCGTTCGACCGGCGGCGCAATGCCGCTGGTCCGCAGCCGCTTCCACCCGCCGCCCGAACGGTTCGAAGGCTGCTTCACGACTTTCTACCACCTCGATCTCGACACCGGCACGGGCGGCCCGGTCGAGGATTACCTCCAGCCCGAATGGAGCAATATCCGCTTTTTCGCCGGTGCCTGTCCCGAGGCCGAGATCGGCACCTCGCGGGTCGAGGACACGCGCTTCACCGCGACCGGGCCAAGCTCGCGCCCGTGCCATTTCCGGCTCGGCACTTCGCGGATGTGGGGCATCGGGTTCCTGCCCGTCGGCTGGGCGCGCTTCATCGAGGCCGATGCCGAGAGCCTCGCCAATGTCGTGTGCGACGGCGCGGCCCATCCCGCCTTCGCCCGCTTCGCCCCGCTCGCCGGGGTGCTGTGCGATCCCGAAGCCACGCTCGAGGAGCAATACGACGCGATCCTTGAGGCGATGGACCGGCTGATGCGGCCCAATCGCGACGAGCCCAAGATCGTGCGCGTCCACCAGGCGCTGGTGTCCGGCGAATGCGCGACCGTTTCGCAGCTCGCCGATGCGGGCGGCATGAGCATCCGCACGCTCGAGCGGGTCTGCGCGCGCTATTTCGGCTTCACGCCCAAGCTGCTGATGCGCCGCCAGCGCTTCATGCGTAGCCTCACCGCGTTCATGCTGCGCGAAGGCTCGCGCTGGACCGAGGCGATGGACGGGGAATACCACGACCAGGCCCAGTTCAGCCGCGAATTCCGCGAGTTCATGACGATGAACCCGAGCGAATACGCCGCGCTCGACCACCCGATCCTGTCGGCCTTCATGGAAGCGCGGGCAAAGGCGTGGGGCAGCGCCGCGCAGACGCTCGACAAGCCTGCGCGCTAGGCGGTCGCAACCGGGCTAACGGGACTTGTCACTTCATTCCGGCCAGGCGGCGGATAGGATGGCAAGGCACGCGGGCGAGGCGATGGGAAGGAGGGGCGAGACATGACAGGACCAGCGGCCGGGCCGTCGATCACGGTGCGCTTCGCCCTGCCGCGCGAAGAACTGCGGCCCTTCGTGACGACCTATTATTACACCGAGGCGCGCTGTTCGAAGCGCGAGCCGGTGCTCGAGGATTACCTCCATCCCGAATGGCCCAACCTGCGCTTCATCGCGGCGAACCCCTGCGAAAGCGCGATCGGCGCGGAGGACCTGCGCCCCGTGCCCGCTTTCGCCGCGACCGGGCCGACCAGCCGCCCGACCCGTTTCCGTCTCGGCTCGGGAAGGATGTGGGGGATCGGCCTGATGCCGCTCGGCTGGGCCGCGCTGGTCGAGGCGCAGGCTGGCGATTATGCCGACCGCTTCGTCGATGGAGAGGCCGATCCCGCCTTTGCCGCCTTCCATCCGCTCGCGCGTGAGCTGGCGGGAGGGGAGACGGGCTTTGCCGAAGGGCTCGCGCTGATCGAGGCGCACATGGACCGCGTGCTCGCCGCTCGCGAGGCGGGCCGCGCGGCCGACCATGCCGCGATCCGGGCGGTCAATGCGGCGCTGGTCGATCCCGAACTCGCCAGCGTGGCCGAACTCGCCGAGCGTGTGGGCATGAACGTGCGCTCGCTCGAACGGCTCGCGCGGCGCGCCTTCGGCTTCACGCCCAAGCTGCTGCTGCGCCGTCAGCGGTTCCTGCGCAGCCTCGCCCAGTTCATGCTCGACCCCTCGCTGAAATGGCTCGAGGCGCTCGATTGCCAGTATCACGACCAGGCCCACTTCGTGCGCGACTTCAAGCGGTTCATGGGCATGAACCCGAGCGTCTACGCCAGGCTCGACAAGCCCTTTCTCGTCGCCGCCGCGCGGGCGCGGATGGAGATTGCGGGGGCGGCGGTGCAGGGGCTCCACCGGCCCGAAAGCAGCTCCTGACCGCTAAACCGGGCCCGCGCGGGCAAAGGCGCTTTGCATGGCGGGCGATTTGCCGCTAGCGGACCCGCTCGTTTCCGACAAACTGCCGATCGAACCCGAATCCATGACCGACCTCACATCCCGCAAGGACGAAGCGCTCGCCGCGATTGCCGCCGCGAGCGACCTCGCGCAGCTCGACGAAGCGCGCGTCGCCGCGCTCGGCAAGAAGGGCTGGGTGAGCCTCGAGCTGAAATCGCTCGGCCAGATGAGCCCCGAAGAGCGCCAGCAGGCCGCCCCCGCGATCCAGGCGGTCCGCGGCGAAATCGCCGATGCGATCGCGGCGAAGAAGGACGCGCTCGAAGCCGCCGCGCTCGAGGCGCAGCTGGCGAGCGAGACGATCGACCTGACCCTGCCCGCACCGCAAGCGCCGCGCGGCACGGTCCACCCGGTCAGCCAGGTGATGGACGAACTGGCGGAGATCTTCGCCGATCTCGGCTTTGCGGTCTCGACGGGGCCGGAGATCGAGGACGACTGGCACAATTTCACCGCGCTCAACATGGACGAGAGCCATCCGGCGCGGGCGATGCACGACACCTTCTATTTCCCTGATGCGGCGCCTGATGGCGGGAAGATGCTGCTCAGGACTCACACCTCGCCGGTGCAGATCCGCTCGATGGTGGAGCAGGGCGCGCCCTTGCGGATCATCGCGCCGGGGCGGGTCTATCGCAGCGACAGCGACATGACGCACACGCCGATGTTCCACCAGATCGAGGGACTGGTGATCGACAAGGACATCCACCTCGGCCACCTGAAATGGACGCTGGAGACCTTCCTCAAGGCGTTCTTCGAGCGCGACGATATCGTCCTGCGCCTGCGCCCGAGCTATTTCCCCTTCACCGAACCGAGCGTCGAGGTCGATGTCGGCTATTCGATGGAAGGCGGCCGCCGGGTGGTCGGTGGCTCGGGCGACGATCCGGGCCATGCGTGGATGGAAGTGCTCGGCAGCGGCATGGTCAACCCGCGGGTGATCGAATTCGCCGGGCTCGATCCGGCCGCATGGCAGGGCTTCGCCTTCGGGACGGGGGTGGATAGGCTCGCCATGCTCAAATACGGAATGGACGACCTGCGCGCCTTCTTCGACGGGGACCCGCGCTGGCTTGCGCATTACGGCTTCTCGCCGTTCGACCAGCCGACGCTTTCCGCAGGCGTGGGAGTGCGGCCATGAAGTTCTCGCTCACCTGGCTGAAGGATCACCTCGAAACCGAGGCATCGCTCACGGAAATCCTCGCCGCCCTGAATGCGATCGGGCTCGAGGTCGAGGGGGTCGAGGACCCGTCCGAAAAGCTCGCCGGTTTCCGGATCGCCCATGTGCTGACGGCGGAAAAGCATCCCGATGCGGACAAGCTGCAGGTGCTCACCGTCGATGCAGGCCCGGACGTGAACGATGGCAAGCCCCTGCAGGTCGTGTGCGGCGCGCCCAATGCGCGTGCGGGGATGAAGGGCGTGCTCGGCCTTCCCGGCGCGGTGGTCCCGTCGAACGGCATGGAACTGCGCAAGGCGGCGATCCGCGGGGTCGAATCGACCGGCATGATGTGTTCGGTGCGCGAGCTCGACATCGGGGATTCGCACGAGGGCATTCTCGAACTGCCCGAGGACGCGACGACGGGGCATCCCTTTGCGGACTACCAGGGTTCATCGCCGGTGATCGAGGTCGCGGTGACGCCGAACCGGCCCGATTGCATGGGCGTCTACGGCATCGCCCGCGATCTTGCGGCGGCGGGGCTGGGGACATTGAAGCCGATCGCGATTCCGGATTTCGAGGCTTCCGGCGAATGTCCGGTTGAGATCCGCACCGACGACCCCGAAGGCTGCCCGGCCTTTTACGGGCGCATCATCAAGGGCGTGACCAACGGCCCCTCGCCCGACTGGCTGCAGCAGCGGCTCAAGAGCGCGGGACAACGGCCGATCTCGCTGCTGGTGGACCTCACGAACTACCTGATGCTCGCCTATGGCCGCCCGGCGCACGCCTATGACTGCGCGAAGCTTTCGGGCGCGGTCCATGCGCGGCGGGCAAAGCCGGGCGAGAAGGTGCTCGCGCTGAACGAGAAGACCTACACACTCGACGACAGCATGGTCGTGATCGCGGACGAACGCGAGGTCCACGACATCGCCGGGATCATGGGCGGGGAGAATTCGGGCGTTGCGGACGATACAACCGACGTCCTGCTCGAAATCGCGTATTTCGACCCGGCGCGCATCGGCGTTACCGGTCGCAAGCTCGGCCTCGCCTCCGACGCGCGCACGCGGTTCGAGCGCGGGGTCGACCCGGCCTTTCTCGACACCGGACTCGACCTGTTGACCGGCCTGATCGTCGAACTGGCAGGCGGGCAGCCGAGCGAAGTCGTGCGCGCCGGTTCGCCGCCGTCCGAACCCAAGCTCGTCGCCTTCGATACCGGCCTGACGCAGCGTCTGGGCGGGGTCGATGTGCCCGAGGATGAGCAGAAGCGCATCCTCGAAAGCCTCGATTTCAGCGTCGACGCCGAGTGGAACGTGACCTGCCCGCTGCGCCGCCACGACATCGAAGGCCCGGCCGACCTCGTCGAGGAAGTCGTCCGCATCCACGGCCTCGACAAGGTCGAAAGCGTCGCCCTGCCGCGGGCGGAAGGCGTCGCCCGCCCGACCGCCACGCCGCAGCAGGTGATGGAGCGCCGCCTGCGCCGCGCCGCCGCCGCGAGCGGGCTCGACGAGGCGGTGACGTGGTCCTTCCTTCCCGAAGCCGAAGCCGCCCATTTCGCGCCCGAGGGCGAGGCGCTGTGGAGCCTCGAAAACCCGATCAGCGAAGACCTGAAGGTCATGCGTCCCTCGCTGCTGCCCGGCCTTCTCATGGCTGCCAAGCGCAACGCCGACCGCGGTGCGGCGGCGACCCGGCTGTTCGAATTGGGGCGGCGCTACTTCCGCTCACAGGACGGGACCAGCGACGAAAAGCCGACGCTGGGCATCGTTCTTGCGGGCGAGAAGACGCCGCGCGGCTGGGCCACCGGCAAGGCCGCGATGTTCGATGCCTTCGACGCCAAGGCCGCCGCGATGGCCCTGCTCGAGGCGGCGGGCGCGCCCATCGGCAATCTCATGGTGATGGGCGAAGCGGGGCCGCAGTTCCATCCCGGCCGGTCTGCGACGCTGAGGCTCGGCCCGAAGAACGTGCTCGCCCGCTTCGGGATGCTGCACCCGGCAACGCTCCGCGCCTTCGACATGGACGGACCCGTCGCGGCGGTCGAACTCTTCCTCGACGCCATCCCCGCGAAGAAGGCCGCGAAAGGCCCGGTGAGCTTCGCCCGGCCCGGTTTCACCCCGCCCGCGCTGCAGGCGGTGACGCGCGATTTCGCCTTCCTCGTTCCCGACGACGTCGCAGCGGGCGACCTGCTGCGCGCGGTCCAGGGCGCGGACAAAGCGAACATCGTCGCCGCGCGCGTCTTCGACCTCTTCACCGGGGAGGGCGTGCCTGAGGGGAAGAAGTCGCTCGCGATCGAGGTGACGCTTCAGCCCACCGACAAGAGCTACAAGGACGCCGAGATCAAGGAGATCGCCGACAAGGTGGTCGCAGCGGCGGCCAAGCTGGGGGCGGAACTGCGCGGCTGATCCCGCGCCCCGAATGCCATGTCCAACCGCCGCACCTTCGCCATTATCTCGCACCCCGACGCGGGGAAGACGACGCTGACCGAAAAGCTGCTCCTGCAGGGCGGCGCGATCCACCTCGCGGGCGAGGTCAAGGCGCGCGGGCAGGCGCGGCGGGCGCGGTCGGACTGGATGAAGATCGAGCAGCAGCGCGGCATCTCTGTCACGTCCTCGGTGATGACCTTCGAAAAGGAATACGAAGGCGAGACGATCACCTTCAACCTGCTCGACACGCCGGGGCACGAGGATTTTTCCGAGGACACCTATCGCACGCTGACCGCGGTCGATTCCGCCGTCATGGTGATCGACGCGGCCAAGGGGATCGAGCCGCAGACGCGCAAGCTCTTCGAGGTCTGCCGGTTGCGTTCGGTTCCGATCATCACCTTCGTCAACAAGGTCGACCGCGAGGGCCGCGATCCGTTCGAGACTCTCGACGAGGTCGCCGATATGCTCGCGCTCGACGTGAGCCCCCAAAGCTGGCCGATCGGGATGGGCGGTCAGTTTCAGGGTATCCTCAACTTCGCCGACGGCACGGTGGCGCGCCCGGAAGGTCCGTCTAGGGAATTCCTCGGCACACGCGACGAGAGCCCGGACATACCCGAGAACTTCGCCGAAGAGGCCGAACTGGCGCAGGTCGGCTATCCCGAATTCGACGGGCAAGCCTATCGCAACGGCGATCTCACCCCGGTCTATTTCGGCAGCGCGCTCAAGAATTTCGGAGTCACCGAACTGATCGACGCGATCGCCGCGCACGCGCCCCCACCGCGACCGCAGCCTGCGGGCGAGGGCCATGTCGCGCCGGACCGCGACGAAGTGACCGGCTTCATCTTCAAGGTCCAGGCCAACATGGACCCCAACCACCGCGACCGCATCGCCTTCATGCGGCAGGTGTCGGGCACGTTCAGACGCGGCATGAAGCTGACGCCGTCGGGCCTCGGCAAGCCGATCTCGGTCCATTCGCCGATCCTGTTCTTCGCGCAGGACCGCGAGCTTGCCGACACGGCGGAGGCGGGCGACATCATCGGCATCCCGAACCACGGCACGCTGCGCGTGGGCGATACGCTCTCTGAGAAGAACGAGGTGCGCTTCACCGGCCTGCCCAACTTCGCGCCGGAAATCCTGCGCCGCGTCCAGCTCAAGGATCCGACCAAGACCAAGCAATTGCGCAAGGCATTGGACGACCTCTCCGAAGAGGGCGTCATCCAGGTCTTCTATCCCGAAATCGGTGCGAACCACATCATCGGCGTGGTCGGCCAGCTCCAGCTCGAGGTGTTCGTCGACCGGCTCTCGGTCGAATACAAGGTCGAGGCCGCGCTCGAACCCGCGCCTTTCGCCACCGCGCGCTGGATCAAGGGGGACGCCAAGGCGCTCGCCGATTTCGAAAGCTTCAACCGGGCCAACCTTGCGCGCGACCGCGACGGCGACCTCGTCTTCATGGCGAAAAGCCCGTGGGACGTGAATTACCAGGTCGAAAAGAACCCCGAGCTGACCTTCTCCGCGACCAAGGAACGGTAACGGAGGTTCTCGCCGGTTGCGGGCGGCGTGCAATCGCGGCATGGCGGGCGCATGAACGGCATGGGACCCACTTCGCAGACCTTCATCTCGCAGCGCCTCCGCCTCAATTACGAGGACTGGGGGACCGGCGGCAGCGGCGACAAGCCGACGCTGGTGCTCGTCCATGGCGGGCGCGATCATGCGAGGAGCTGGGACTGGACCGCGGAGGCATTGGCCGCGGATTACCGCGTCGTCGCGATGGACCATCGCGGGCACGGCGACAGCGATTGGGTGTCGGACGGCAATTATTCCGCCGGCGACATGGTCTACGACCTAGCGCAGCTGATCCACCAGCTTGGCGTCGGGCCGGTCGCCATCGTGTCCCATTCGATGGGCGGCAATGTCGCGCTGCGCTATGCCGGGACCTTCCCCGACATGGTCACGAAACTGGTCGCGATCGAGGGGCTGGGCCCTTCGCCGGAATGGCGCGACAAGCAGCGCGCCACGCCCTATCCCGAGCGCCTCGCCGAATGGATCGAGAAGAAGCGCAAGGCGGCGGGCCGCATCCCGCGCCGCTATGACAGCATCGAGGCCGCCTTTGCCCGGATGATCGAGGAGAACAGCTACCTCACCGAGGAACAGGCCCGGCACCTGACGATCCACGGGGTCAACCGCAACGAGGACGGGACCTACAGCTGGAAATTCGACCCCCACCTCAACGTCTGGCCGATCGAGGATCTGGCCGACGAATTCCTCGAACAGACCTGGGCGGCGATCAAATGCCCGACCCTGCTGCTCTACGGGGCGGACAGCTGGGCATCGAACCCCGAAAAGGACGGGCGCATAAAGCATTTCAACACGGCGCGGGTGGTCGAGTTCGAGCAGGCGGGCCACTGGCTCCACCACGACCAGTTCGACCGCTTCATCGCGACCATTCGCGATTTCCTGGCCGAATAGGAGAGACGATCATGGCCGACTTCTTCGATGCGCTCGAGCCCAAGCACGTCGCCATGATCGAGAAGCAGCCGGTCTTCTTCGTCGCCACCGCTGCGGCGCAGGGGCGGATCAATCTCAGCCCCAAGGGCTATGACGCCTTTCGCGTGCTGTCGCCTACGCGGGTCGCCTATCTCGACCTCGGCGGGTCGGGCAACGAGACTCACGCGCACCTCGTCGCCGATCAGGCCGATGCCGGGCGGATCACGGTGATGTTCTGCAATTTCGAGCAACCGGCGCTGATCCTGCGCATTTACGGTCGGGGCACGCCGGTCCTGCCGCAGGACGAGGGCTGGGAGGAACTGGCGCGCCATTTCACCCTGCTGCCGGGCACGCGGCAGATCTTCGACATCAAGGTGGAGAGCGTGCAGACGAGCTGCGGTTGGGGCGTGCCCTTCATGACGCTCGAGGGCGAGCGCGACACGCTCAAGAAAGCGCACCGCCAGGCCGATCCCGACAAATGGGCGGCCAAGGCGGCAGCGCGCACGACCAGCATTGACGGTCTCCCGACGCGCGCGACCGATCGTTTCATATCGGGCGCCCAGTAGGGAAACATTCAAGCGCCTGGCCGAGGCAATGCGCAATTTGCGCGCGCAGCCTGCCTAAAATGTAACCACAAGGTTAAGTTTTGTGCAGGCGCGATGCTGCGCGTGCGAAGAATCTGCCCGATTCTGCGCGATTCCCCTGCCTGGCGAAACTGGCACGGCTTTTGCTGACCGAACTGTGACCGGAAACATCCGGGGAATAACAGGGGTCAGGGATGAAGTTCATCATCGCCATAATAAAACCGTTCAAGCTCGATGAAGTGCGCGAAGCGCTCGGGGCCATCGGTGTCGCAGGAATGACCGTGTCGGAGGTCAAGGGCTTCGGTCGCCAGAAGGGCCAGACCGAAGTCTACCGGGGCGCGGAATATTCCACCAATATGCTGCCCAAGGTGAAGCTCGAGATCGCCGCGAGCGACGAGGTCGCCCAGCAGGTCGTCGAGACCATCCAGCAGACCGCCAACACCGAAGCGATCGGGGACGGGAAGATCTTCGTCCTCGATCTCGCTTCGGCGACCCGGATTCGCACCGGCGAATCGGGCGAGACGGCACTGTGAGAAGGGGGCAGACGATGACGCGCACTATCAGGATTTTCGCCGCCGCAACGCTCGCCTTCGCCGCGAGCCAGCCGGCTTTCGCCGCCGCTCCGGCGGTTCCGAACCCGGGCAACAACGCCTGGATGATGACCGCTACCCTGCTGGTTCTGCTGATGATCCTGCCGGGCCTCGCGCTGTTCTATGGCGGGCTGACGCGGCAGAAGAATATGCTCTCGACCATGACCCAGATCGGCGCGACCGCGTCGCTCGCCATGATCATCTGGGTCATCTGGGGCTACAGCCTCGCTTTCGGCGACACGAGTTACGAAGGCACGCTCGGCCTGTTCATCAGCGGGGGAAGCTATTTCCTCGCCGGGACCGACATGACGAGCACGGCTGCGACCTTCACCGAGGAGGTCATCAGCAAGTATGTCTTCATCAGCTTCCAGATGACCTTCGCCGCGATTACCGCCGCGCTCATCCTCGGCGCGACTGCGGAGCGGATGAAGTTTTCCGCCGTAATGGCCTTCGTGCCGATCTGGCTGACGATCGTCTATTTCCCGATCGCGCACATGGTCTGGGCGGGCGGCGGCCTGCTGTTTGAAGACGGCGCGCTCGATTTCGCGGGCGGCACGGTCGTGCACATCAACGCGGGCGTCTCGGGCCTCGTCCTCGCCTATCTCCTCGGCAAGCGCCGCGGCTGGCCGGCAGAGCCGATGCCCCCGCACAGCCTGACGCTGACCATGGTCGGCACGGGCCTGCTGTGGGTGGGCTGGTTCGGCTTCAACGCGGGCTCGGCTTTGGAGGCGGACGGATCGGCGGGCCTTGCCATGATCAACACCTTCGTCGCGACCGCGGCAGGGGCGCTCGCCTGGATGGTGATCGAGCGGGCTGCGGGCCACAAGGGGTCGGCGCTGGGCTTCTGCTCGGGCGTCATCGCCGGCCTCGTCGCTGTGACCCCGGCGGCGGGCAATTCCGGCCCGTTCGGCGCGATCCTGCTCGGCATCGTGTCCTCTGGCGTGTGCTACGTCTTCGTCGCCAGCGTGAAGGCCAAGCTCGGCTATGACGACGCGCTCGATGCCTTCGGCATTCACGGGGTGGGCGGGATCGTCGGCGCGATCGGCACGGCGGTGGTCTACCAGCCCTTCCTCGGCGGCCCCGGCGACGGCTCCACTCCGCTCGGCGAACAGCTCTGGATCCAGATATTCAGCGTCCTCGTCACCATTGCCTGGGCCGGCCTCGGGACGATCATCGCTGGCTTCATCGTCAAGGCGACCATCGGCCTGAGGGTCTCCGAAGAGAACGAGGTCGACGGCCTCGACATCACCGAACACGGCGAGCGCGCCTACAACTAGGAGCGCAGCCCGCACAAGCTTGGCGGGGGAGGTTCTCTCTCTCCTCTCTCCCTCCCCCGCCTCCCCTCGTTCCTCCTGCGAACGAACGACTGAAAAGGGCCGGAAGCGGACAACCGCTCCCGGCCCTCTTTTCATCCGCGATGCGGCGATCAGGCGGCTTCGGCGGCCTTTACGAAATCGGCGCAGCGTTCACCGATCATGATCGAGGGCGCATTGGTGTTGCCGCTCACGATCTTCGGCATCACGCTGGCATCGGCGATCCACAGTCCGTCGAGCCCCTTGAGCTTTAGGGTAGGGTCCACCACCGCCTCGTCGTCCGAGCCCATCCGGCAGGTGCCGACCGGGTGATAGACCGTGTCCGCCCGGTCGCGGATCAGCGCGTCGAGCGCCGCGTCGTCGTCGAGATCGATCGGGTGTCGATCGCGCGGCCCGAAGTCGGTGAGCGGCGGAGCTTCGGCGATACGGTGCGACAGGCGCACGCCTGCGCGCAGGACCGCCATGTCGCGCTCGTCGTCGAGGAAGTTGGGATCGATCACCGGCGCCGCCGCGCTGTCGCGCGAGCCGAGGCGCACCGTCCCACGGCTTTCCGGGCGCAGCACGCAGGCATGGAGCGAAAAGCCGTGTTCCTTGACCTTCTCGCGCCCGTGATCCTCGAGTACGGCGGGGACGAAGTGCCATTGCACGTCCGGCGCGGGACTGTCCGGCATGACGGTCCAGAACCCGCCCGCCTCGGCATAGCAGGTGGTCATCGCGCCCGTCCGCTTGCGGCGGTGTTCGACCATCGCGCCGAGCATCTTGAGCGTGCCCTTGAGGCTCCCGCCGAGCGGCACGTCGCTCTCCGTCTCCCAGCCGGAGACGTAGTCGATATGGTCCTGCAGGTTCGAGCCGACCGCCGGGCGGTCGAGCACGACCTCGATCCCGTGCTCCTTGAGGTGCTGGGCGGGACCGATCCCCGACAGCATCAGGATCTGCGGCGAATTGAAGGCGCCGGCTGAAAGGATCACGCCGCGCCGAGCGTAGAGCATTTCGGAGCGGCCGCCGCGCCTGACGCGCACGCCTGTTACCCGGCCGCCCTCGATCTCGAGCCGATCGACCAGCGTGTTCGTCCGGATCGCGAAATTGCCCTGATGGCGGATCGGCTCGACATAGCCGCGCGCCGCCGACCAGCGCTCCCCGTCGCGCTGCGTCGTCTGGTAGAGGCCGAAGCCTTCCTGCCGCTCGCCGTTGAAATCGTCGTTACGGCGCAATTGCAGCGCGGCGGCGCTTTCGACGAAGGCTTCGGAGGTGGGGTTGGGCGAGCGCTGGTCGGAAACGAACAGCGGCCCGCCCGCGCCGTGCCACGGATCCTCGCCGCGCTCGTTCGATTCCGAGCGCCGGAAATAAGGCAGCACGTCGTCATAGGCCCAGCCCGTGCAGCCCATCTCGGCCCAGTTGTCGTAATCCCACTTGTTGCCGCGGATATAGACCATGGCATTGATCGCGGAGGACCCGCCGAGCCCCTTGCCGCGCGGCTGGTAGCCGATGCGCCCGTTAAGGCCCTTCTGGGGAACCGTTTCGTAGCGATAATTCGACGCCTGCGGGATGAAGGGCATGAAGCCCGGCGTCTTGACGAAGATGTTGTCGTTGCGCCCGCCTGCCTCGAGCAGGCACACGCGGCGCGTTCCGTCGACGGCAAGGCGGCCGGCAACCGCGCTGCCGCCGCTGCCGCCGCCGATCACGATGTAGTCGAAAGTCTCCATGTTCTCTCCTCTGCGGAGAAAACTAGGCGGCTTCGCGCGGCTCCGCAATCGGGTTTCGGTTCGCCACTGGTTCTGCGCCGCCCGCACCCGCGCCGGTCCGCTCGCGCCAGCGCTCGCGGATCATGTCCGAGGTTTCGCGGCTGCCGTCATGGCTCCAGCCGGGCTCGCGCAGGAGATAGGACAGCTTGTGTCGCCACGGTGCGCGAATGATGTCGCCGATCATCCCGATCCATTCGTGGAACACCGCCCACAGCAGGTTGAAGCTGCCCAATTGCTTGATGATGCCATAGCGGATCGGCTCGTCGTCGCGTTCCGGCTCGAAGGTTCCGAACATCCGGTCCCAGACGATGAAGACGCCGGCGTAATTGCGGTCAAGATAGCGCGGGTTGGTCGCATGGTGGACGCGGTGGTGCGAGGGCGTGTTCATCACCGCCTCGAACCAGCGCGGCATACGCCCGATCGCCTCGGTGTGGATCCAGAACTGGTAGATGAGGTTGAAGCCCGCGCAGATCGCGATCATCGCCGGGTGAAAGCCGAGCAGGACCAGCGGTAGGGCGAACAGGAAGCCGAAGGTGAAAGCTCCGGTCCAGCTTTGCCTCAGGGCGGTCGAGAGATTGTAATGCTGGCTCGAATGGTGGTTCACATGGCTCGCCCACATCCAGCGGATGCGATGGCCTGCGCGGTGAACCCAGTAATACTTGAGATCATCGAGCACGAAGCACAGCGGCCACGCCCACCACACGGCCCACCACTGCTCGCCGAAATCGAACACGCGGTATTGGTATGCCTCGATGAAGACATAGAGCGCGAAGCCGCCGAACAGCGCGCCCGCAACGGTCGAGCCAAGGCCGAAGGCGAGGCTCACCAACGTGTCCTTCGGCTCGTAGGCATCGGGCCGCTTCAGCCGGGCCCAGATCATCTCGGCGAGGACGAGCACGACGAACAGCGGCACGGCGTATTGGGTGGGCGAAAAATCGGGCATCACCTATCGTCTATAGCATCGATCCGCGCCTGCCAGGAAGCGGGTTCGTCGAGCGCCAGCCGGACCCTGCCGAAGCGCCGCTCGCCGCAATCGACCTCGAGCGCGTCGCCGTCCAGCCGGGTGCGCGCTCGGTCGGTCAGGATGCGCCCGGCGAAGCGGTTGCCATGGCGCTTGATCAGCATGACCCGGCCTTCCGCATCGCACGCGAGCGCCCCAGCCCCGTCGCGCGCGAGTGCCGTCTCCACCGCCTCGAACCCGTCGACCACTTCTCCCGCTGTGCGCTGCACGTCCGCTGCAGTCTCCAGCCGTGGCGTCCCGCCGAGCTTCATCAGCGCGGCGAGCCCTGCAAGGAAGAGAATGGCGAGGAGCGAGCCCAAAGTTTGAAGGAAGAGCGGTGGGATATCCATTGTCGAAATTTCCGCTCGCCGCTTGGCACGGAGCGCGGCCTGCGGCAAGCAGCAGGGCGAGGAGACACGTCATGAAATTGCCCGTCGCAACCTTCGCCACCACCGCCCTTGCCGCGCTGGTCCTGTCGCACACGCCGCTCGCCGCCGACAGCGCGCCGCGCGGCCCCGACCCTGTCGATCTGGTCGCCGCCGAGCAGGATCGCACCGTGCGGGTCGCGAGGGCTTTGTGGGAATTCGCCGAGGTCGGCTATCTCGAAACCCGCTCGACCGAGCTGCTCCAGAGCGAACTCGCCGCCGAGGGTTTCCGCGTCGAGGCGGGCATCGCCGACATCCCGACTGCCTTCGTGGCCGAATGGGGCGAGGGCGGGCCTGTCATCGCGATCCTCGCCGAAATGGATGCGCTGCCCGGAATCAACCAGTCGGACAGCCCCACACGCGATCCCATCGAGGGCAAGCACGCAGGCCATGCCTGCGGGCACAACCTGTTCGGGGCGGGCTCGCTGACGGCGGCGATCGCGGTCAAGAACTGGCTTGAGGAAACCGGCACGCCGGGGCGCATCCGGCTTTACGGCACGCCGGCCGAGGAAGGCGGCTCCGGCAAGGTCTATATGACCCGCGCCGGGCTGTTCGACGATGTCGACATCGCGATCCACTGGCACGGCGACGACGAGAACAGCGCAGCGGCGCGCACCAGCCTCGCCAACCGTTCCGGCAAGTTCCGCTTCACCGGCCTTTCCGCCCATGCAGCGGGCGCGCCCGAACGCGGGCGCTCGGCGCTCGACGGGGTCGAGGCGATGAACATGATGGCCAACATGATGCACGAACACATCCCGCAGGACGCGCGGATGCACTATGTCATCACCAGCGGCGGCAACGCGCCAAATGTCGTGCCCGATTACGCCGAGGTCTTCTATTACGTCCGCGCACCCCAGCCGGATGGGGTGGAGGCGATCTGGCAGCGGCTCGAGAACGCCGCGCGCGGTGGCGCGATGGGCACGGGCACGAGCGTCGAGTGGGAAGTGATCCACGGCAACAACCCGCTGCTCGTCAACGAGACGCTGGCGCGGGTCATGGATGCGAAGCTGCGCGAGGTCGGCGGGGTCGAATACACCGCCGAGGAGCGCGCCTGGGCCGAAAAAATCAGCGAATCGCTTGGCGAAGCGGCGCTGCCGCTTGAAAGCGCCGCCGAGGTCCAGCCCTACGGCAAGAGCCTTGGCTACGGCTCGACCGATGTCGGGGATGTTTCCTGGGCCACTCCGACTGTGGGGGTGCGCACCGCGACCTGGGTTCCGGGTACGAGCGCGCACAGCTGGCAGGCGGTCGCGGCGAGCGGGAATTCGATCGGCTTCAAGGGCGCGCAGGTTGCGGCCAAGGCAATGACGCTGATGGCGGTCGAACTGTTCACCGACAAGGAACTGCGCGATGCGGCACGAGCGGAGTTCGAGGCCGCGCGCGGGCCGGATTATCGCTACCGCTCGCTGCTCGGCGACCGCGAGCCGCCGCTCGACTATCGCAAGTAAGGCGGGCTCAGCGCGCGGCGAGCATATCGATCATCGGGCGGATCGGGCTGACGTCGTAACCTGCCTGCATGGCGGCAGCGGCGATCTCGTCCGGACTCGCCGCCCCGCTTTTCGCCTGGGCCAGCGCCCAGAGGAAGGTCGAGCGCGTGCCCGAGCGGCAATAGCCGAGCACCTTGCCCTCGGCCCCGTCCAGCGCTTCGACCATCTCGGCCACCTGGACCTCCGAAAAGCCGGCATGGCCGATCGGGATGGCGCGATAGTCGAGCCCGGCCGCGGCGGCTGCCGCCGCGATCTCTTCACCTTGAGGCGCGCCCGGATCTTCTCCGTCGGGGCGATTGTTGACGATCAGCGTAACGCCCGCCTCCCCTGCCGCTTCGATATCCTCCGGTCCGATCTGCGGGCTTGCGAACATTGTTTCGGAAAGCTTGCGGAAATCGCTCATCAATCGGCTCCTGCTGCCTTTAGCCTTGAACGGCGAGGTCATGCCGAAACGGGTTCGCCGGTGCAAGGCGGGCGGCGCCGGGAGAAATGATATTCAAAAATGTCATAAATTTGCGCGAGGATGCGGGCTTCGGGTTAATTCGTTCGCAAAGATGCCCTTTGTGCGCTATGACTCGCTGACAGCAGGTGCTGAAACCCGTCGATACGGGGCGAACACCAGCGCAGGACGCGGCTCACTGTCCCCGCGACCAGCGCTTTGGAGGGCGGGCAGTGTGACAGGATACGTACTGGACTATGGGTTACGATAGAGGACGTCGGCGCGGGCGGGACAAGCGCGACGGAATCGGCGAAGAAGGTTTCGATCCCTTCGGTGGAGGCATGGATGGGTTTCCCCCTCCTTCCGATTTCGGGAACGACCGTGGTCGAGACCGTTTCGGCGGCGGCGATCGCTTCGGAGGGGGCGACCGTGGCGGTGACCGCTTCGGGGGCGGCGGCGGCGGGCCTCGAGGCCCTCGCGGTGGCGGCGGATTCCGCGGGATGCCCGCGCAGGTGGTCGGGACCGGCAAGGGCACGGTCAAGTTCTTCAACGGGCAGAAGGGCTTCGGCTTCATCCAGCAGGAAGGTGGGGGCGAGGATGTCTTCGTCCACATCAGCGCGGTCGAACGCGCCGGCCTTGAAGGGCTTGCCGAAGGGCAGGAACTCGAATTCAACCTCGTCGACCGGGGCGGCAAGATTTCGGCGCAGGATCTGCAGATCGTGGGTGAGGTCATCGCCCCGCAGCAGAGCGGCCCGCCCAAGCGCGAGCTGACCGGCGAGAAAGCAACCGGCACGGTCAAGTTCTTCAACTCGATGAAGGGTTTCGGCTTCCTCGTGCGCGATGACGGGCAGCCCGATGCCTTCGTCCACATCAGCGCGGTAGAGCGGTCCGGCTTGTCGGCTATCAACGAGGGCGAACGTTACGAATTCGACCTGGAAGTAGACCGGCGCGGCAAGTATTCCGCCGTCAACCTCGTGCCCGTCCAGGGTTGAGGTCCGAACCCGCGGGCGGGGTCGCGTTTGACCTTGCCCTGCGGCCGATTTATTGAGCGAGCGGCGGTCTCCGACACGGGGCCGCCGTTTGTTTTTGGCCCCGTCCGCGCGCCTGCCAGACGCAGCGGCGCGGTCCGAGGAAACCAGGATAAGAGAATGTCGATCACGCCCCTCATGCCCGTCTATCCGCGCTGCGGCGTGCGCCCCGTGCGCGGGGAGCATTGCCACCTGATCGACGAGGACGGGACGCGCTATCTCGATTTCGCCAGCGGGATCGCGGTGAACCTGCTCGGCCATTCGCACCCCGGCCTGATCGGCGCGATCCAGAAACAGGCCGAGACGTTGATGCACGTCTCTAACCTCTATGGCAGCCCCCAGGGCGAAAAGCTGGCGCAGACGCTGGTCGACAAAACCTTCGCTGATACAGTGTTCTTCACCAATTCTGGCGCCGAGGCGGTGGAGACCTCGATCAAGTGCGCCCGCGCCTATCACCAGAACGCGGGCGATCTCGGCGATGCGGAGCGATTCGAGCTGATTACCTTCACCAACGCCTTTCACGGGCGCACGATGGCGACGATCAGCGCGTCGAACCAGCAGAAGATGCATCACGGTTTTTCGCCGCTGCTCGACGGTTTCAAGTATGCCGAGTTCGACGATCTCGAGGCAGCCAAGGCGCTGATCGGGCCGAAGACGGCGGGCTTCCTCGTGGAACCGATCCAGGGCGAGGGCGGCATCCGGCCCGCCTCGCAGGAATTCATGTCCGGCCTTCGCGCGCTCGCCGATGAGCATGATCTGATGCTGGTGCTCGACGAGGTGCAGTGCGGCGTCGCGCGCACCGGCAAGCTCTATGCTTACGAGCATTACGGCATAACACCGGACATCGTCGCCACGGCCAAGGGGCTGGGCGGCGGCTTCCCGATCGGCGCCTGTCTCGCCACCGAAAAGGCAGCGCGCGGCATGACCTTCGGCACCCACGGCTCGACCTATGGCGGCAATCCGCTCGCCATGGCGGCGGCTTCGGCGGTAATGGAAGCGGTCGCCAACGACGAGTTTCTCGCCGAGGTGCGCGAAAAGGGAGAGCGCCTGCGCACCCGGCTCGAACAATTCATCGGCAATTACCCGGAACTCTTCGAGCTGGTCCGCGGGAAGGGGTTGATGCTGGGGCTCAAGATGAAGGTCGAGAGCCGCCCCTTCTTCGTCCACCTGCGCGACAATCACCAATTGCTGACCGTCGCGGCGGGCGACAACACCCTGCGGATCATCCCCCCGCTGGTGATCGGCGATGCGGAGATCGACGAGTTCTTCGACAAGCTTTCCGCCGGTGCGGCGAGCTATAAAGTGCCCGAGCCCGCCTGATGAACGGCTCTGGGGGCGCACGCCACTTTCTCGATCTCGGAGATGCCGGGGCGGATGCGATCGCGGCGATGATCAACGACGCGATCGACCGGAAGGCGGCTCGCGAAGGATGGTCCAAGGGGCGTGCCGACACCGACCGGCCGCTTGAGGGCCGCGTGCTGGCCATGGTTTTCGAGAAGAATTCGACCCGGACGCGGGTCAGCTTCGATATCGCCATGCGCCAGCTCGGCGGCTCGGTGCTCATTCTCGATGCCGCGTCGAGCCAGCTCGGGCGGGGGGAGAGCATCGCCGATACCGCGCGCGTGCTCAGCCGGATGGTCGATGCGATCATGCTGCGCACCGATGACCATGGCAAGATCGAGGAGATGGCGCGCCATGCGAGCGTGCCGGTGATCAATGGCCTTACCGATCGCTCGCATCCCTGCCAGATCGTCGCCGACCTTTTGACCGTGATCGAACATGGCAAGGCCCTGCCGGGCCTCGAACTCGCGTGGTTCGGCGACGGGAACAATGTCCTGCACTCGATCCTCGAGGCGGCCGGGTTGATGAAGTTCAACGTCCGCATCGCCTGCCCCAGCGGCTATGAGCCGGATGCCGAATTCGTCGAAATGGCGCGCGCGGGGGGGGCGGAGGTTTCGCTCTCGCAGGATGCCGTGGAGGCGGCGCGGGGTGCCGATGTCATCGTGACGGACACCTGGATCTCGATGGGGCAGGCCGACGCTGCCGAAAAGCGCGCGGCGATGGAGCCGTTCCAGGTCGACAAGACCCTCATGGCCGCGGCCAAACCCGATGCGATCTTTCTCCATTGCCTACCGGCCCATGTCGGCGAGGAAGTGACCGAGGAGGTCTTCGAAAGCGCGCAATCGGTCGTCTTCGACGAGGCGGAAAACCGCATCCATGCGCAGAAATCGGTCCTGCTGTGGGGCTGCGGGTTGCTCGGCGAGGCAGGCTGAGGAAGCGAGCCGTCGATATTGGTCGCAAGAGGGGGCTTATCGCGGGGCGCGATGCGCCCCATATCCGGATGATGAAGACAGCGCCATCGACATCCACTCAACCCGAAACCTTCGCCGATAAGCTGCTCGGCTTCACGCTCCCCGGACGCAATGCGCGCGGCCGCGTCGTCCGGCTCGACGGGGTGGTGAACGAAGTGCTGTCGGCCCACGATTATCCCGCGCCGATCACGCATCTCCTAGGCGAAGCGCTGGTCCTTGGCGCGCTGATGGGTAGCCTGCTCAAGGAAGAGGGCGGGCAATTGACCATGCAGGCGCAGACCCAGGCCGGTGTCGTCTCGCTCCTGGTTTGCGATTATCGCGGGGGATCGATGCGCGGCTATGTCGATTTCGACCAGGCCGAGTTGGCCGGGCTGGGGGCCAATCCGGGCCTCTCGGCGCTGTTCGGCGAAGGCTATCTTGCGATCACTTTCGAAACAGCTGCGGGGCAGCGGTATCAGGGGATCGTCCCGCTCGAGGGCGATACCCTCGCCGAAGCATGCGAGACGTATTTCAGCCAGTCCGAGCAGGTTCCCACCATCATCCGGGTTGCCAGCCGGTCGAGCGGGACGGGGAGGGTGGCCGCGGGGCTGCTCGTCCAGCACCTTCCCGACGGCGAGGAAGGGCGCGAGCGGCTTCATGTCAGGATGGACCATCCCGACTGGGAGCACGTGCTGGCGTTGGCATCGACAATCAGCCACGAGGAACTCCTCGACCCCTCCCTTTCCATGGAAGCGATCGCCTGGCGGCTGTTCAGCGAGGACGACGAGATCCGTATCCAGCGAGGTGCCGACCTCGAGCGCGGATGCCGTTGCAGCGCCGAGTATTATCAGTCTGTCATCGCACGCTTCCCGCGAGAGGAGCAGGAAGCGATGCAGGACGAAGGGGGGAGGATCATCGTGGATTGCGCCTTTTGCTCGCGCGAGTTCGCGATTGAAATATAGCGGCTCGTCGCTATTTTGGAACGGTTCATCGCCCGATGACATATATGTGCAAGCCGGCGCACCTTCTTTGCGCGAGAGCGGAACAGTGAAAAGACGACGTTCTTCGATATCTCTCCGACCGACCGTCGTGCTGGCGGCGCTCGGCGTATGCGCTGCCGGTGTCGCGCTTCCCGCCGCGGCGCAGGGCGATGGCCTTGCCATGCTAGGCAGTCTCGCCAAGGGCGAATGGACGATCAAGTCACGCGACGGCTCGGCCGAGCGCAAGGTCTGCGTACGCAGCGGCGAGGAGCTCATCCAGCTGCGCCATGAAGACCGCAATTGCAGTCGCTTCGTGGTCGAGGATGAGCCGTCCAAGGTGACGGTCCAGTATACCTGTCCGGGGAATGGCTATGGCCGGACCAGTATCAGGCGCGAGACCGACACTCTCGTCCAGATTGAGAGCCAGGGCATTGCGTCCGGCCTTCCCTTCGAGTTCGCGGCCGAAGCGCGCCGGACGGGCTCCTGCTGAACAAGCGGCGACGCGTCTTTCCCGGGCGCGCTTGCATCGCTAAGGCCGGGAAATGACGAAATCACCTGAGGAGGACAAGCGGCCGTTGGCGGTCGTCCTACTTTCCGGCGGGCTCGACTCCATGGTCACCGCCGGGATCGCCCGTGAGCGTGGATTCGCGGTTCACGCGCTGACCATCGATTACGGGCAGCGTCACCGGATCGAGCTGGAATCGGCGAAGGGCATCGCCCGGCGGCTCGAGCTTTCGGACCACGTCGAGATCGCGCTCGACCTGCGCAAGTTCGGAGGGTCCGCGCTAACCGATGAGATAGAGGTGCCAAAGGACGGGGTCGGGGAAGAGATCCCTGTCACCTACGTGCCGGCGCGCAATCTTGTCTTTCTTGCTTTGACGACCGCCTTCGCCGAAGCCCGCGGTTCGGGCGACATCTTCATCGGAGTGAACGCACTCGATTATTCGGGGTATCCCGATTGTCGGCCGGAATTCATCGCCGGCTTCGAGCAAGCGGCGCGCCTCGGAACCCGTGCTGGGGTGGAAGGAAGCGGCTTTGCAATCCATGCGCCGTTGCAGCACATGACGAAAGCCGACATCGCCCGCGAATGCACGCGTCTCGACCTTGATCCGGCGTGGAGCTGGTCCTGTTACGATCCGACGGAAGACGGGCTCGCCTGCGGGGCGTGCGATTCATGCCGCTTGCGGAAAAAGGGCTTTGCAGAGGCTGGACTGGAAGACAGCACACGCTATGCCCGATAGCCTGCGCGACTTGACGCGCGGGAACGAAAAAGGTCGAGGGGATCGTCATTTGAGCGAAGAATTGAAGGGCCAGCCGGAGACGGCCGGTGACCGCGTGCCTGCCTACAGCTGGTACGCGCTGAGCGTGCTAGTGCTGGTATACGTTCTCAATTTCATCGACCGCCAGATTCTCTCGATCCTTGCCAACGACATCAAGGCCGACCTCGGTGTCGATGATGCCTATCTCGGGTTTCTTTACGGCACGGCGTTCGCGATCTTCTACGCCTTGTTCGGTATTCCACTCGGGCGGCTGGCCGATAGTTGGAAACGCGTTCGGCTTATGACGCTGGGACTGACGCTGTGGTCTGCTATGACCGCGCTATCCGGCTTCGCCCGCGACGCCTCGACACTCTCGGTCGCACGGATCGGGGTCGGCGTGGGCGAGGCGACCGCGAGCCCCTCGGCATATTCGCTGATATCCGACTGGTTCCCGGCAAGACTGAGGGCGACCGCCCTCGCGATCTACAGTTCGGGTCTATATATTGGGGGCGGAGTGTCGCTCGCGATCGGCGGCTTCATCGTCGATGGCTGGAATGAGGCATTCCCTTCGGGCGATCCGCTTCTTGGACTGGCTGGATGGCAGGCCGCGTTTGTGGCGGTCGGCTTGCCCGGTTTGCTGCTCGCTCTTTGGGTCGCCACGCTCAAGGAACCGATCCGGGGGGCGATTGACGGACTGACTACCCCTGAAGATCCGCATCCTTTCCGTGGCTTTGTCCGCGAACTCTACACGATCATCCCGGGCTTCACTTTTTTCGGCGCCGCAGAGCGCGGGGCGAGGAGCCTGTTCGTCAATATCCTCGTCTTCGCGGGTGCGATTGCGGCAGCTCGTTTGCTGACTGTCGCACTCGGCTCCGGTCCGGGCACCATCGTCGCACTGCTAAGCTCGTTGTTGGGCATTGCGCTGCCGGAGGTGACCGACCAGTGGCTGCTGCTTGCCATCGGATATTACGCAGTGTTTTGCTGGGCGAGCGCCTTGCGGGTGCGCGATTATCCCACTTTCGCACTGACCTGGGGCTCGCCGGCATTCCTCTGCACGATCCTTGGCTACGGGACCGTCGCTTTCATGGCCTATTCGGCTTCCTATTGGGGGGCTCCCTATGCGGAGCGGACTTTCGTCGATGTCTCCAAGTCCGAGCTCGGCTTCCTGCTGGGGGGCGGGGGCGCGTTGGGCGGTTTCCTCGGCGTGATCCTAGGAGGCCGGATGGCTGATGCCTTGCTCGAGCGGACCGCCACGGGCCGGGTTTGGGTGATCATTTTCGGCCTGCTTAGCCCGATTCCCTTCGCGGTGATCCAGTACACGACCGGCAACTGGACGATCTTCGTGCTGCTCAATATCGTGGTCGGCGCCTTGGCTGCGTCTGCGCTCGGAGCAGCTGCCGCAACCAGCCAGTCGCTTGTGCTTCCGAGAATGCGCGGGACAGCGACGGCCACCTTTTTTCTGGCGACCACGCTAGTGGGATTGGCTCTCGGGCCCTATCTGGCGGGCTACGTCTCGGCAAGAAATGAGGGCGACCTGTCGGTGGGTGTGCTCTCGACGCTGTGGATCACGCCTATCGGACTTATCCTGCTGACGGGGGCAGTGCGGCTTGTGCCGGGGGCCGCCGCCACGATTGCCGACCGCGCCAAGGCTGCGGGCGAGCCTTAGGACTCCGCCTCCTGCGCGCAGGAGGCGGCTTTCAACCCAGAGATCAGGCCCTTTGTGAGAGGGTTAAAGAGGCGAAGGCCAGCCTGAAATTGGGTAGCTCGGTTGTGTAGCGCAAAGGCCAAAGGGATCCTAAGCTAACCTAAGGCGTAACCTTACTCCACGTGAGCAAACCGCAAAAAAAAGAGGGCCGGATTGCTCCGGCCCTCCCTTTAAACGTTCAGTCGCGATCGACCTTACATGCCCGAGCCCGGACCGTAGGTGATTTCGACGCGGCGGTTCTGCGCCTCGCGGACACCGTCGGCGGTCGGAACGCGCGGCTGCGACTCGCCGAAGGCTTCGCTCGTAATCCGTCCGCCCGGGATGCCTCGGCCTTCGAGATATTCGCGGACCGAATCGTTGCGGCGGGCGGCGAGCGCCATGTTGTAGGTGACGCTGCCGGCACGGTCGGTGTGACCCGCGAGCATGACATTCGCGGTACCGCAATTGGCATAGGCGGTCACGGCGCTGTCGAGGATCGTCGCCGCTTCAGCCGTGATCATCGATTCATCAAAGTCGAAGAAGACGATGTACGGACCCGTGTTGCACGGCGGCGGCGGCGGCGGCGGCGGCGGCGGCGGCGGCGGGGGAGGCGGCGGCGGCGGCGGCGGGGGAGGAGGCGGCGGCGGGGGAGGCGGCGGAGCTTCCTCGCCGCCGAAGTTGTAAATGATCGAGCCAAGGATCGAGTGCGAGCTCAGGTCGGTTTCGAACGGAAGCCCGCGAGTGTCGATGATGTTGACGTCTTCGGCATTGAAATAGCGATACTTCAGTCCGACATCCCAGCTGTCGTTCAGCGGAGCGCGGACGCCAGCCAGAAGCTGCCACGCGAGGCCCGTATCGGAGTCATCAAATGCGCCGGGGCCGCTCACTTGGACCGTGCCTTCGAGATCGACGCGCGCGATACCGATGCCGCCGCCGAAAAAGCCCTGAATTCCGTCATCCGAGCCGAAGTCGAACAGTCCGTTGAGCATGAAGCTCAGCGCATTGAATTCGCCAGCGGCGGGCAGGCTCTGCTGAAACGCGACTGTGCCCGGAGCACCGACAGGACCTGTTTGAAGACCGACCGTGCCTGCGGACAGGTCTTCAATGTCGGCAGCGCGGTAGCTAGCTTCGGTCTCGAGGCGGAACGCACCGAAATCATAACCGACGGCAGCGCCGAAATCGTAGCCTTCGCTGAGATCGGCCTGAGCGTCGCTCGGGTTACCGTCCACATCGAAAGTGATGTCCTCGACGATCATGGCACCACCGTCACCCTGGATATACCACTGACCTTCGCGGGCCATGGCGGGTGCGGAGAGTGCTGTCGAAGCCATCGCCATGCCAATGACGATCTTACGCATTCTAACATTCCCCTTTTTATTGCATTGAGGCACGGCGCATCTCTATCTTTTCCGTATGTGCGAGGCAAGCGGACAATCACCGCAAACTGTTGCAAGAAAGCCTCTATCAGTCGCCAAATTCCCTGCAGTTCCGCCCTTCTGCGTGCGAAGTCCCTAGGCATTCTCCGGCTCGGGGATCAGGCTTGCGCCTGCGAGAAAAGGCCCAGTGTCCTCAGTGCGTCGGTGAGTTGCGCAATTGCGGCCCGAGCCTCGAGGTCGACTACGGCCCCGCCCTGCGGAGCGATCGGTTCTCCCGCCGCGTTCCAATCTCCTTCGAAGTGAAGCCAGCAACCCACCGCTTGATCGAACACCTGCATTCCCTCGCAGGGAGACACGAAATGCCAGCCGCCGCCCACCCTCGCAGCGATCGTACGATCCTTGCCGCTCCATTCACCCGTCGCACCTTCAAGCACCCGATAGCAGGCTCCCTCGGCGGGTTCCGCAGGAGGCGCGTCGAGCGAGGCTTTTACCGTCCGGGTCATAAGCGCATCGATCAGACAAATAGTCTCGTTAACCGTGAATTCCTTCTGCGCCTGCCCGGCGAAAAGTAACGGAAATCCATGAGCTTCGGTGCGATAGGGATAGGTGATAGGGTCGGTCATGTTTATTCTCCGCAAATTCAGGAAATTCGCCCCAGCAGCAGAGGTTGCGAGTGGGAATAGGTCCCGACCTGCTTGACCCACAGGTCGGCAGGTCCATGCGCGCTGACCAGTGCGCTGCGCTCGGCAAGTGAAAAGGCAATGGCGGGGGTTTGGGTCAGCCAGGAAGCGAAGGGCGTGTCGGTTCGGCCATATCCGACGAGATAGCGTTCGCCTTCTTCGACCAAGGGCACATCGACCCAGTCTGCCCACTGCCATTGCCCCCGTGCTCTTCTGGTCCAAGTGAAGCTCCAGGAAGAGTCGGAAGCGATCGACAGAGACGGGTGGACAGGAGGCAGCGGTCGTCTGGAGGAGCCAGCATTTCTGAGCGTTGCGAAGACGGGTTCGGGATCCCCACGTCCGATTGCGGCAATACGCGTGTTCGGATTGGAGCCGACCCGCGTCGGATCTAGCGAGACGAGCGTCTCGTCCAGCAGCGCCACCGGGCATCCCGTCGGATGCGAGCCTTGTGCAAGATGCTCGGTGCCTGCCCGTCCGCGCAGCAGGCCCGACAATGTCCAGCGGGTCGGCCCGACGCGCTCCGCGTAAAGGTATTGGAGCACCTCGCCTCCGACCAAGAGCCTGTTCGCCCCGGTCGCGAGTCCGATCAAATCGGTGCTCGGGAAAAGACCGTCCTCGCTGCAGATTTCGACCTCCAGCGATGCACGCCGCTCAAGAACATGAACGCCGCCCGGTTCAAGCTGCTGGGCCAATTCTCCTGTTGTCGCCCGCATCGAGCCGGTCTTGCCGATCTCGATAAGGCTCTGACCCTGTTCGATAAAAAGGGTTGCTCCGCGCCAGGCTGCGTTCGATGCCGCTGCGGCGGCGAACATCGTAGGCGCATCAAGTCGGGACGGGCCTGCGGGCGGGAGTTCGAAGACATCCAGCACTGTCTTGGAGATCGGAAGATCCTCGGCCGGGCTTGCATAGCCGGGATCGCCCTGTGGCTGATTGCTCAGATCCGGAGCAAGCCTCTCCAGGCCCAATTCGATACCGCTTTCGTGCCATTCCCAGCTGCGCACCAGCCACGATCCAGGCTGGTCGGGGAGGCGCACGACACCTCCCGGGCGAAGGTCAGGATCGAGTTCGCTGCAAAGCCAGGAAAGACGTTGATTGCTCCATCGCGCGCGATGCGCGCAGGCGTTCACCAAGAGCTTGGCATCGTTCGCGCTCAATGTGGCCGGCAGGTCGAGAACGTTCTCGCGCCCTTGCGCGCGCGCCCCGCTCGACCTCTGGACCCCCGGCTGGTAGTCGCGCGCTTCATCGTAGTAGCGCAGTGCCACCGGTTCGAGATCCAAGGTTTCGCCGCGATGTTCGCGACGATCGGCCTCGCGCCCCCGCTCCTGGGAGGCCAGCTGTTCGGCAAGGACCGGAGCATCCGCAGGGATCTTTGCACGGGCCGAAAGGTGAAGGCGATCGCCCGCGAGTGAAATGGCCAGCGGATAGACCCTATCGATCGCGGCAAGTGTCGTAGCGATCGGTCCGCCTTCGTCGGCCAGACCGCGCGCATGGGGCACGAGCAGGTCATCATTTTCCATTGCGGCCTGCGGGAGAATGCGGTCGAGCCGTACGGAGGACTCTTCCTCGCCGATGACCTCGAAGGTGAGCGCCGGGATGCGGTTGCCGAAATCGGCAAGCTGCAGATCCTCGAACACGACATAGGCGAGATCGCGGAAACCGGGAACCTCGATGCCCCTGTCTGCGGCTATCAGTGGGTCGACCGGATCGTCGCCGAAACCTCGATGGGTGCGCATCGTGCCTTCGATCTTGAGGTCGCCCGCAGCGCCGCGCAGCAGCTTCCCGTCGGCCCATACGCGCCGCACCTCGCGGATCGGCGTGCTTGAGACGGCGACCGCAAAGGAAGCCGAGTAGCTGAACGTGGTTGTCGACGGCTTGCCCTTGCCGCCTCCCTCGGTCGACTTGGACTCGACGAGGTCGGTGGCCCAGATGATCGTACCCGCCGTCCGCATCCGGCCGAATTGACGCGGGATCGGCGTCCCATAGCTAGAGGTCGTGACGGCGAGTTCCTTGAGCCGCGGACCTGTGCGGTTGCCGCCGCCCAACACCGCTTGGTCCGCCTGGCGCCCGATGAGCGCTCCGATGGCCCCGCCGACCGGGCCGCCGAGTGCGGTTCCGAGTGCTGTCAGGACGAGTGTGGCCATCCTTCAGATTCCCTTTCGCGGCGACAGCCGCCATTGGATTATGGGGTCAAAGCGATCGGGCAAAGGCTCGCTGACCACGCGGCGTAGCCCGGCATGGGCGTGTATCGCGCGGCGACCATGCTCGACCACCATCAGGTGATGCTGGCTCGCTGCAGGGGATGTCATGACGATGTCTCCCGGCTCCGGAGATGTCGACACAGGCTCGAGGCCGGAGCGCTTCGCACAGTGTATCCAGCGCTCGATCGAATGGTTTCGCAGGGCGTAGCCGTCGGGGACAAGCGGTTCTCGCCCTGTCGCGGAGAGGCAGGCGGCAACGAGGCCCACGCAATCGAGCCCGGTCGCCGGGTTCCTTCCGTGAAGGAGGAACGGGCATCCGATCATTGACCGGGCCGCTTTGACGAGAATGAGTGCGTCGGCGTCCTTAACGCTCATGCGCCGGAGCCATACCGGGCGAGCAGGTCATTGCCGGGCAGGAAAGGCTCGCCGCGAAAATTGATCGCGTTGCCGAAGCGGGAGGCGCAGGTCGCGAGCGTGTGATCGCATCCCTCGCGCAGTTCGGCGCGGGTTCCGGGTGGCGTCCCCTGAATGAGCGGGCGGTCGAGCGTCAGCCACTCGTCCGCGGCATCGACAACGCCGAACACGATGCCGGTTTGCGGTCCGTCGAGGAAACGCACCTGCCCATCGCCGTATTTCGACGTTTCTATGCCCGGAAACCTGACCCGATTATGATACAGATCGAGCGCTTCGAGTGTTTGCAGCGAGGTGAAGCGGTATGCGGAAAGCCCGCAGCCCCGCCCACAGAAGGCCGCTCGGCAGGTCGGGCTGGTCCGCGGAACGATGTCGCGCTCGAGTACCTGCTTCGCAGATTGCAATTCAGCTGCGAAACTGAGGCTGTCGCTTTCGATGCGGCCCAGCTGTCCGGCATAGAGCGTTCGCCATTGGCGGCTTTCCCAGTCGACGATCCCGATCTCGATTGCGGCACGATCGAACAGGCCGGCTGCAAGATCTCCCGCACGGATGGAATCATGACTCAGCACGCCTTCGACTTCGGCGCTGTCGGCGGAAAGGTCGGCGGTCAGGCGGATGGCGGCGGGGACCATCCCGGGGGCTGCCTGATGCCGTATTCCGCCGAAGGAGAGGTCGCGATCATGGCTGGTGAATCCAAGCGTCACTCCGTCCACGCGATAGACCCGCCAGAAGGTTGCCGCCGTATCGAGTTCGCGGTCGAAGAAAACCCGCATCAGTCCGCCTCGCGCAATTCGATCAGCGGGATGCTCGGCGCTTCTCCGGCGGAGAAATTCACGCCGGCGATGTCGATCCGGTCCTCGGCGAAGCGTACCGGCACGTCGAAAAGGAATCCGGCCCGCACTTCCGTGCCCTCGGGTGGTGCTGTGGTGAAGCGGATGATCCCGAACGGTTCGAGGGTCCAGTCGTTGTTAGCCACACCGCCGACGCTGACGATGAGGCTATCGCCGCGCGGCCGCGTGATAGGTCGGGTCTGCGGTTCCGGGCCCGTGCCATAGGATTTCACCAGCTGGAAATCGGCCTTCAGCCCGTCTCCGGTTCCAAGCAACTGGTCGAAGGCAGTCGGAGTGCCGGTCATCCCGTTCGAGCTGTGATCGAACGGGTCGCTGACCCTGAAGCCGCGCGCAGCGCCGTGGCGAGCCCGGAAGAAGGCTATGAGTTCGGCCAGCTCCGCTTCCGAGCGGATCCCAGGCCCGACATCGAAATGCATCCGCGCATCCGACCATAGCGCATTGCGGCGTTCGTGCCCTGATGCCGTGACCGAAATCGAGGTTGAGAACTCCGGTGCAACGGCGGTGCTGCGCCCTAGCGCAAAGGGATAAAGCACGTCGTCGAATGATTGCATATCGCTTGTCCCGGTTGGAGGAAGGCGAGTGTATCCGTCGCGCGCAACCTGAGGCAGCGCCCAGACAAAGGTGGATTCGATTCCGCGTGCTGCTGCTTCATCGATGCCAGCGTCGATTCGAGACCAGAATTCCTCGGCATCGAGGGGATCGAGCACGAAGCCTGCGAGGTAATCCTGTTTCGCGAGCGGATAGCCGAGCTTCGCATCGATGAAGGAATAGGCTTGACGGCGCAGCGCGTCCGCACCGGAGGTCAGCCAGTCATAATCCTCGAGCTGGAGGCGGTCGAAGGCCGGTTCGGCCCAGCCCTGCGGGAGGTTCGCCCGATGGAGCTCCGGCATCGAGGGATCGAGGATGGTCGGCGTGAAAGCCAGTAGCAGGATTTCGGCAGGTCCGCTCGCCGCTTCGCGCACCGAGGCGGCGAGGTCGGCCGTCGATGCGGCCAGCACGGTGCCCGCCGCATCGAGCAGGTCGATTTCGTCCTGGCCGAGCGCTCCTCTCATGTCCGCTATTACCGGAGGATCCCCTCCGAACACGACGATCGCGGCATCATCGTAGAGGCAGATCTCGCCGCCGGAGGTGACCCACCACCAAGGTTCTCCGATCTGGAAGCGGACGGGCTGACTGGTCGCTTCCAACAGGCCGACGAAGTTCCGGGCGACGGCCGCAAGCCAACCGATGGCTTCCCCGTTGGCGGGGGAGAGAAGGGTCGACGGCGGTATCCACCCGGTAAGTGCCGGATCGCCGCTCGCAGCCCGCTGTTTCCAGCCTGACGGGCAATAGGCATCGAACAGTTCGTAGGAGAGCGAGACGATAACTTCGAGGTCGATCTCTCGCGCCCTTTCGAGAAAGGCCATGTGCCATGCGGCGGCAGGTTCGCACAGGGCACCGGAAGGTTCTGCGAGGAGCCCCCCCTCGCTCGTCCTTTCGAGCCTCATGAAATGGCTCATCCCGACATAGTGAACGATCTCTGACCGATAGCCGAGCGCAATGATATTGTGCAGCAAACGGGTCGGGGTCTGGTTGTAGGCGTCGTCATAAGCTGTCGCCATTCTTAGTCCATGGACGGGCAGACGTACGTCGCCCGTCTCGAGCATGGCTCGGCCACCGTCCGCGACGATATCGGACATGATGACGTGCCCGTTCGCGCGCTGGGCCAGCGGGGCATCGCTGCCTGGGGAGTGGCCGGGGGCGACGATCGAGATGAACATCCGGTCGATGTCCGAGGGATGGATCAGCGCACCGGGCAGGACATAGCCGCTTTCGAGCTTGGAAAAGGGCAGCGTGATGCGCGCATCCGTCGGCGAACCCTCGGCGTAGTTCCAGAGCCTGACATACCAGGTGGCGGGTACGCCCGCCGCGTCACGGCCTTCGATTGTCAGCGTCGGCCCGTTCGGTTCGTCGAGCGGGATCACCCCGGTGCTGCGCCATCGAAAGCTCAGGGTCGTGTGCGCATAATCCAGGTCAGTCGCATAGGCGAGTAGGGGATGGTCGAAGCGATCGACGCTTTCCCAGATCAGTCCGACGAGTTCGCCTTCGTGATGGAGTTCGACATCGACGCGCAGTGCGTCGGTGCCTTGCGTCACGACCGAGGCCATCGCGGGGCGCGGGAAGTCGACCGTCCAGAAACGCGGGTCGAACCGCTGGATGAAGCTCGCTTCCTGCGATCGCCGCTCGCGCGCCAGCCAGAATGCCATATGCCGCGTCCCTCCTTAGGTCTGTTCGATCGCGCGCCGGACGGCACTTGCGAGTTGCCGGGACGATCGGCGCATCGCTGTCGGGGCAGCCGTTTCGGGCGGGGTATTGAGCTGGATTGCGACGCGAACGTCGCGTCCGCCGCTCCCGCCCACCCGCTCGCTTTCGATGCGGCCGGACGAAGTGGGGATGAAGATTTCCGGCCCGCTCTCTCCGACAAGGAAGCCCCGGCCAGGAGACACCGGCCCCCCCGTCGCGCGACCAGGCAGGCCGAGGAGTGCGCCGAAGGACTGTACGAGAAACCCGCCGAGGCCGCCGCCCGACCCGCCAAACAGGTCGCCGAAACCAGATTGCAGGGCATGGCTCGCTATCTCGTCGAAAGCGCGAAACGCGAGGCGTTTGAGATCGTCGAATCCCAAACTCCCGCGCCGCAGGGCGGACAGAAGCCCTCGTTCGAGCGTCGCTCCGGCGCGGTCGAAACTGTCGATCAGGCTGCCGTCGATCGATCCGCGCACGGCCTCGAGATCCGCGGTGAATCCCTCGGTGCTCGCCCTGAGGTCGATCACCAGTTCGTCAAAAGTGTCAGCCATCTCGGTCTCGTTCCATCATCTGGCGGATTTGTTCGCGGCTCGGCGCCTCGGCCTGGCCGATGCCGTGCGGGATATGCAGTGCTGCCGCCAGTTCGCGCGGCGTCGACGCCCAGAATTCTCCTGGGCTCCAGCCGAGCGATTGCGCGGCGACGGAGCTGCAGCGCGCTGCCGCTTCGCCGAACGAGCCGCTCATCCCCGCCCCTGAAGAACCTGCGCTAGGATCGTGCGTACCGGTCCGGTCGCGGCGACGAGGCCCATCGCAAGCACTGCCTCGCCGACCTTGTCGCGCGGTGGGCGGTTTTCGTCCGCGAGGCAGTGCCATAGCAGGGCGGCGATTTCGCGGGCCGTCAGGGCGCCTTCGGAAGCCCGCTCCACCAGTGCGAACAGCGAGCCGATTTCCTCTTCCGCCGCGACAAGGTTCTCGAAGCTCGGTCGCAGGACATGAGCAGTTCCGTCGATCTCGAGGCTTGCCTCCCCGCGCAACCGATTAGCGGGCCGCGTCATGCGGGCACCACCGGGCCCGAGCTTTCGAGCTGGAGCGTATATGCGCGCTCTCCGTTGAAATCGCCCGAATAGTCGAGCCGCTGGACGAGGAAGCGGCCGCGCAGGCGTTCGCCGTCCTCGAAGGCGAGTTCATAATCGTCGAGCGTTCCGGCGAGCGCATGGCCCCGCACCCGGCTTTCGGCTGCGCTGCCGAGAAATATCCCTGCCGCGCTGACTGAAACGGACCGCGTCCCGGCCCCGGAAAGCAGGTCGCGCCATCCGCCCGACTGCTTGTGCGTTACGACGACCGTATCGCCGTTGATCGAC
Organism: Erythrobacter sp.; assembly: GCF_011765465.1. Taxonomy (NCBI): domain Bacteria; kingdom Pseudomonadati; phylum Pseudomonadota; class Alphaproteobacteria; order Sphingomonadales; family Erythrobacteraceae; genus Erythrobacter; species Erythrobacter sp. Next base: position 2,945,763 of record NZ_CP050265.1, read on the forward strand.
ATCTGCGTGGTCCTGAGACCGGCGACAGTTTCGTAATTGGGCGAGGCGCTGCCGTCGCCGATTTTGAGGAGAAAAGCGGAGCCGTTCTGGGCGGGCATTGGTGGTTACTCCTGAGAAGGTTCGAGGATGCGAAAGCGGAATTCGAGCAGGCCGCCCCTGAGATTGCTGGCGCGCGCTTCGCTGCGGGCGCGCAGAAAACGGACCGAGGCGATCTCGAAACCGACTTGGGCCGTTGGCATGGCGAGCACCCTGTGCTCGATCGCTGCGAGCAGGTCTGAATCGGCATCGGGATCGTCGGTGCGGCTCTCCAGTTCGAGCGCGATGCGTACCTCGCGCCCGGGCCGGTCCTTGGTGCCCCAGTCGGTCGATGCGCTTGCTGCGATTCCCACCCAGGGGGCGCTCGCGGATAGCGGGCTTTCCTCCTCGATGGCATTGATCGCGGCAAGCGCCGGATCCTCGCGGAGCCACTCCACAAGCCGAGCTCTCAATCGGTTTTCCATGGTCAATCCTGTGCAAAGCCGGGCCAGAGGTGGGCGGCCGAACGCCAGTCGGGCTTTGGGCTGTCTGCAGCGTCGTACGAATGCGTCGTCCGGATCGTGCGCAAGCGTCCTGCATATCGGGCCAATTGACCTATCAACGCATCGACATTGCTGTCGGCTTCGATCACGCCAGCCTCGGTCGGCGCCAGGGACGCCAGAGTGCCGTCACGCTGGCCGGCGCGGCGATGCCGGGCTTTTCGGATTTCGTTTGGGCAGGGCGGTCCCGTTCGCGGAAATAATGTGCGGCGAGCCGCACCATACCCTGGCGCAGCGGGGCGGGAAGATCGGCCCATTCAAGCGCCATTCCGGCATGGAAGCGGATCGCGACGATGCCGCCGTCGCCGCGGGCCGAGAATTCGATCCGCGCTGCGCCTGCGGGCTCCAGCGTGAATTCGTAGTCGTCCGAATCGAGCGGGCTGCGAGTGGCATCGGTTGCGATCCGCTCGACCGATGCCAGAGAGCGTACTGGTTCCGCGCCGAGCCGCCATGTGCCCGGCAGAAAGAGGGCTTCTTCCTCCACCAGCTGGGCGAGGGGCATCTGTCCGGTGAACGCCTCGCAAAGGGCGTGACTGGCCTCAAGCAGCCCGACGAGCATCACGTCATCGGTCGGCCTGCTGATCCCGAGCCAGGCCTTGAGTTCGGCAAGGGCATCTCCGGCGAGGCTGGCCGGCTGCACGACGGTTCGTCGCATTGCGGTCTCCCAAGGGGAAAGAAAGGAGTAACTGGCAAAGGCGCCCGCACCGCGGGGGTATTGCGGTACGGGCGCGAGGCACCGGGACGCGCGGGCAAGGGGGAACCGGCGCGCCCCGGCACGGGCGGGCAGCGTCAGGCCTCGATCTTGAGCAGCTTGATCGCGTTGCTGTCGAGCACCTGGCCGCCGATCCGGCGGGTCGCATAGAAATGCACGAACGGCTTGTTCGTGAAGGGGTCGCGCAGCACCTTGGTCGCGCTCTGTTCGGCGATCAGATAGCCGTGGCGGAAATTGCCGAAGGCGATCGGGAAGGCGCCTCCCTCGATATCGGGCATATCCTCGGCTTCGATTACCGGATAGCCGAGCAGCCGGTCAGGCTGCCCTTCCACCAGACCGGGTTGCCAAAGGAAGGCTCCGTCCGAAGTCTTGAGCTTGCGTACCGCGGCGAGGGTCGCGGAGTTCATCACGAAGCACGCGCCCTGCCGGTGACCCGCCTTGAGCGCATGGATCAGGTCGATCAATTTGGCATCGGGCTCGGCATCGAAGCCCGCCGCATTGCCCGATCCGATGTACTGCAGCTGCCCGAAGGCACGGGTGTCGTCCTCGGCGAGGCTGGTCGGTGCGGTCAGGAACCCTTCCGGCTGGTTTGTCCCGGTCCCCCGGATGAAGGCTTCGCCCTCGGCGCGGGCGAACTCGGCGGCGATTTCGGCTGCGAGCCAGGCTTCGAGATCGAAACCGACATCGTCGAGCATCGCCTGGCTCGCGGCCGGATTGGCATAGAGATCACCGCAGGGCGGCGCGATTTCGCTGAAATTGGGGGTGCCGGTGTCCGGCCGCGCCGCGGTCTCGCTGACCCAGCCCGACGCGATCCCGCCGGTCGCGACGAGCTTGCGGTAGCCCGACGTTCCGGTCCGCACGACCTGAGCGATGTTGCGGATGGGGCTGATCTCGGCGAGCTCGCGAGCGATGACCGCATCGAGTTCGCGCGGGACGGCGTAGCCTCCTTCGCCCGGCGTCGCACCGCTGATCGATTTGATCTCGTGCTCTCGACCGCGCCGCAGGTAGCCTTCGACGAAACCCTTCACCTCGGGGCTTTCGGTTTCGCGTCCTGCGATCGAGGGCCTGCTCGCCGCGCGTGCCACCTTGTCGAGACGGGCCTTCACCTCGTCGACATCGCCGCGAAGTTGGCGAATATCGGCTTCGGCCCGGTCCTGGCGGGCGACGATGTCGAAGCTTTGCTCGAGCCGGTCGGCCGGAGCGACGGCGGGCACGCTGTCGGAGTTCACTGGAGTTTCCATATATAAACCTTTCTGTTGGAACGAAAAAAGCCGCTCGCAAGCGGCTGTCGGGGAGGTTGAGGAAGGAAGAGGGCGTTTCAGGCGACCAAGTGGACCCGCGCGCCATGCTGGAGCGGGTGGGTGACGAGGCTGACCTCGAACAATTCGATTTCGAGCAGTTCGCGACCAATTTCGGATCGCTTGGCCTGGCGTGCCCGATAGCCGAAACTGAGCCCGCTGACCTTTCCAAGCACGAGAAGCTTCGCCGCCCGCGAATGGACCCGGTCGACCCGGGCGATGACCCTGAGGCCGCGATCATCCTCCGCGATCTGCTCGATTTCGCCGATCGCCTGGTCGGGGCGATGCTGCCATAGCAGCGGGAACGGGCGATCGCGGCGGGCAAGCGAATTCATGAACGCGCCGCGCCGGATCACGTCGCGGTCGCCGTCGCTCACATCGAAAAGCCCGGCATAGCCTGCGAAGCGCAAGGTGGCGGGAGCGTTCACAGGACGTCCCACACGCCGAGGCGGAAAGCGATCCCGATCAGCAGCAGGGCGAGTGCTGCGCGAATCGCCCATTCGACGAACGCCTTCCACGCGCTGGCCTTGGCATCGCGCCAGGCCTGCAGCAATTCGCGCAACTCGCCGAGATCGCCCTCGGCCTGCGCATCGTCGAGCCCCAGGCGTTCGAGAATCCGGTCGGCGGCGAGTTCGCTCGTCTCCTCGACGATCGCGCGGAGCGTGACCAGTTCGGCGCCTTCCTCGTTGGCCTGCTTCATCAGGGTGGCGAGCATCGCGGGACGGGTCATGGGGCATTCTCCTCAGCCGAAAATCCGAGCAATCTCCGCTTTTCCTCGCGACTCAGGAAATCGGCATCGCTGACCTGTTTCCAGAGCCGCTCGCGGTCCTCGGAAAGCGCGGTTATCCGATCGAGGTCGATCGCCACCGAGGCTTCCGGGAACCATGCCTCGAGCCCCTCGCCGAGCGCCGAGAAAAGCTTGTGGGCGAGCGGCAGCAAGGTCAGCCGCCACAGCGCCCGGTTCGCTTCGCGATAATTCGAATAGGTGTTGTCGCCGGGCAGGCCGAGCAGCATCGGCGGAACCCCGAAAGCGAGCGCTATCTCCCGCGCGGCGGCGCTCTTCAGCGTCGCGAAATCCATGTCCGCCGGAGACAGCGCCATGCTCTGCCACTTCAGCCCCCCATCGAGCAGCAGGGGGCGCCCGGCGTTGAGAGCCCCGGAGAAGGCTCGCTCGAGTTCTTCTTTCAACCGGTCGAATTGGTCCCTGGTGAGGCACGCCCCATCCTCGCCCTCATAGACGAGCGCGCCGGAAGGCCGCGCCGCGTTCTCGAGCAGCGACTGGTTCCAGGCCGTGGCCGCGTTATGCACGAGGATCGCCCGGTATGCCGCCGCGAGCGATCCCGCCCCGAGATGGTCGTCGAGCGGATGCATGGCCTTGATCTGGATGATCGCCGGCCAGCCGTCCTCGTCCTCTGCCGGGATCGTGATGCCTTCGCCACCGACTTCGTAACGGTACGCCTGCGGCCAGCCATCGGAGCCCGCGACGATCGAGACGCGGTCGGGCCGCAGCGCGAACAGTTCGACCGGTTTGCCCGATGCGTCCTTGAGTATCTGCACGTAGCCATTTCCGTGCAGCAGGACGTGCGCCGCGAGGCTTTCGACCAGCGGCTGGCCTGCGCTCGTAGCGTTGACCAGTCGGGCAAGGTCCGGGTTGCTGCAGGCTAGCGGGGCCTGCCCGATGCCCTCCGCCACTATCCGGACTGCCCGCTGCGCGATAGGGTTGGCGAGATAGGCCGCCTCGACTGCACGGCGATAATCGAACGCCCGGACGGTTTCTCCGGGCCCGAAGGCGGGCAGGCATCCCTGCAGGTATCCGGGAACAGCGGCACACGGTTTCGCTCCCCGCCCTTGAAGGCGGAGAGCAGCGCGTCGAGCAGAGCCATGGTAATTCCTTCTTGTTTTCCGGTCGCGGGCGAACCGCTTAGATCTGGCTGACGCGCGGGCGGGCTGCGCGCGTCAGCATCAGTTCGGTAAGCGCCCAGACGAGTGCATCGGCACGGTCGGGACTGCGGCCGGGGCCGACATATTCCCCTCCGAGCATCAATCCGCACAATTGGTCCTCGAGCCGGGCGAACATCCCGCGATGCCGGACCCTGCCTGCCCCGTAGAGCGCAGCGACAGGTTCGGCGCGGGCGACCTTGCCGCGGCTGGCGTGGACCAGCTTGATTGGCAGGGCGCGGTCGGCGGCGCGCAGGACGCTTTCGACCATTGATCCGCCCTGGTTCGCTTCGGCCACCACCCGGTCCGCCTCCCAGCCCTCGGCCGCAGCCGCGACCGCGGCGGCCCAGCGATCAGGTGTCGCATTGCCGATCGAGCAATCCGCCAGCACGCGTGACAATCCGTCGGTGCCGAGCGCGGCGACGATGATGCCGCATTCGTCGCCCTCTGCCGAAGCCGGCGGGTCGACCGCTACCACCACCCGTCCATGCGCGGGGCAGTCACCGCTTTCTCGTACGGCATCGAGCAGCGTGCGCTGCCACAGGGCTCCGTCGATGTCGCGGACCATTTCACCGCCGATTTCCTGCCGGGCCAGTTGGCTCCCCGCGAATTCGGCCTCGATCGCTTTGAGGAACCGCTCTGGCAGATTGGCCGCGTTATCGTGCGTCGATCCGCGGGTGACTACCGTGGCTCCGTCCTTTTCCTGCTCAAGCAGGCGTTCGACCAATGGGACGGGCCGCGGTGTCGTCGTGACCGCGATCCGCTGTTCCCGCCCAAGGCGTAGCCCCATCAACAGGTTGTCCCAGCACCGCGTCGCGCGTTGGTGTGAAACCGGCCACTTGCCGATCTCGTCGCACCAGGCGTGGCTGTGCTGGGGCCCGCGCAAGGCTTCCGGCTCAAGCGCGCTGTAAAGGCGCGCCTGCGCCCCATTGGCGAAGCGCAATCGGCGCAGCGATGGTTCGAACAGCGGTCTGCGATCGGGCGGGCAGCAGGCGAGGATTCCGCTTTCGCCCTCGACCATGACGGCCCGTGCCTCTTCGAGCGAAGCCGAGATGAGCGCGATGCGCGCCTGCGGATGCTCTTCCGCGACCGCCCGCACCCATTCGGCCCCGGCCCGCGTCTTGCCGAAGCCGCGACCGGCCATTACCAGCCAGACCCGCCAGTCGCCGGGAGGAGCGAGTTGGGCCGGACGTGCGAAAAGGCGCCAGTGATAGGCGAATTCGCTGCGTTCCGCGGCAGTCAGCCTGTCCGCCAGTTCCACGGTCCGCTGCGGGGCGGCGTGGGCGAGGCATTCGAGCGGTTCGGTCATCGGTCCGGTTCCGGTTCGGCCGCGTCCTCCGCGATCCGCTGCCTGATGTCGGCGATCTTGCGGTCGATCGAGGCCCTGATTTCGGCAGCGGTGACCTCGCGCCGTCCCGCTTGCGAACGCGCAGCGTCATCGCGGTGAAGAGCGAGCAGGCGGATCGCGGCGGCGAATTCGTATTTCGTGCCCTCCCGAGCAAGCAGGTCGCCTTCACGCAGTCTGCGGAGCATCTCCATTTCCAGGTCTTCGTATCCCCGCTCGAGTGCGAGCGCCCAAGCGTTGGCGAAACCGGGTTCGTTCCGGCGCGCACGGTATACTCTTGCCTTCGAGACTCCGGCGCGCTCGGCGGAGCGTGCGACGCTGGAGCTTTGTTCGAGATGGGCGATGAACAGATCCCGCCAGCGGGGATGGACGCGTTCGTGGGCCTTGCACCCGGTTCCTTCCGGGTGCGGCGTTTCCTTCATCCAGGAGCCTCTTTGGAAATCAGAGCGGGGAGGGGCGCGACAGGAATGGCTGACGAGGACGTGCCCGCCGAATCGACACTATCGCGATACTGATATGTGTTAACCCGATAGCGTCACAGTGTCAATATAAAATAACCGATATGGTAAACATATGCGTCTTGCGTGGGGCCGCGTGCTGGCCTACTGCCCACGCCGCCCCTCAAGGAAAGGCCGCATCTCTTGGCTTGGTTGCGCAGGCTCTATAACTGGACGATGGACAAGGCCGCGCACCGTCAGGCGCAGTGGTGGCTGGCGTTCTTCTGCTTCATCGAGGCGAGCTTTTTCCCGATACCGCCGCATCCCCTGCTTGGCCTGATGTGCCTTGCTGAGCCGAAGAAGGCGCTGCGCTTCGGCATCATTGCGACACTTGCTTCCGTCGCCGGCGGGATGCTCGGCTATGCGATCGGTTGGGGGCTTTACGGCAGTGTCGGTGAATGGCTGATCGCGACTCTAGGTTACGCCGACGTCTTTCCGGCGGCCCAGTGCCGGTTCGCGGAGCTTGGTCCATGGGCGGTGTTCCTCGGAGGGGCGACACCGGTGCCGTTCAAGCTGATGACGCTCACCGCGGGCTTCATGGAGATGGCCCTCGTGCCCTTCATCCTCGCCAGCCTCGCCGGGCGCGGTCTCGTTTTCGTGGTCGTCGGCGGGCTGTTCAGGTTCTTCGGCGCTCCGATCAAGGCCTTCATCGAGCGCTATCTCGGCCTGGTGACGACCGCCTTCGCGGTGCTGGTCGTTGCAGGCTTCGTCTTCGTCACGCAAATACGCGGAGCGGACGACGAGTCACCGGCGGGCGAACAAGCCTGCGAAATCGCTGTCCCCGTCGATCAGGGCACCGACTGACCGGTAGGGTTCAGGAAATGATCCCGACCGCCTTGCCGGCGCGTTCGAACATCGCGAGGATAGTTTCGACTTCTTCGCTAGAATGCTCGGCGCAGAGCGAGCAGCGCAGCAGTGTCATGCCCGCGGGCGTTGCTGGCGGCCGCGCTAGATTGACGTAGAGCCCTTCTTTCAGGAGCGCTTCCCACATCATTGCGCCCTGCTCGAGATCGGGCATGATCACCGCGACGATCGCGCTTTGCGGTTCGTTCGTGCCCAGCTTGAACCCCAATTCGGTCAATCCAGCGTGGAGGCGCCTCGAATTCTCCCACAGGTGCGCGCGCTTGTTCGCGCCGTGCATCAGCTTGCGGATCGAGGTCGCCGCGGTCGCCACCACGCTCGGCGGCAGGCTCGCGGTGAAGACATAGGGGCGGCAAACCAGCCGCAGGATCTCGAATTTCGGATGGTTCGACACGCAGAAACCGCCGACCGTGCCGACGCTCTTGGAGAACGTGCCGATGATGAAATCGACATCGTCGATGACACCTTGCTCCTCGCACACGCCGCGTCCGTTTTCGCCAATAAAGCCCATCGAATGCGCTTCATCGACCAGCACCATGGCGCCATATTTCTTGGCGATCGCGACCATCTCCTTGAGCGGTGCGACATCGCCGAGCATCGAATAGACGCCTTCGAGGATGACGAGCTTGCCGGCGTCCTGGGGAATGCGACGGAGGCGCTTTTCCATCGCCTCTATGTCGTTGTGCTTGAACGGCACGACTTCGGCCTTGCCCATGGCGCACCCGTCGTAGATCGAGGCATGGCTGTCGATGTCGAGGACGATGTAATCGCCCTTGCCTGCGATGGTCGAGATGATGCCGAGATTGGCCTGGTATCCGGTCGAAAAGACCATCGCGTGGTCCATCCCGTAGAATTCGCGCAGCGCGTCCTCGCATTCGCGGTGGCCCTGATAGGTTCCGTTGAGAACCCGGCTGCCGGTCGTGCCCGATCCGTAATTGTCGAGGGCTTCCTTCCCTGCCTCGAGCACGTCGGGGTCGAAGGTCATGCCCATGTAGTTGTAGGTGCCGAGCAGGATCGTGTCGCGCCCGTTGCAGATCGCCCGCGTCGGGCTCAGCACCTTTTCCATGACGAGGCTGAACGGATCCTCGACCCCGCGTGCGAGCAGCGCTTCGCGGGTCTGGATAATGGGGTCGAACTTGGCGAAAAGGTCGCGTTCGCTTCCCGAGCCGCCGCCGGGGGGAGGAGTCATGTCATTCATGGCGACGCCTTCTATCAGCTATCCTGCAGCTTGTGGACCGCGCTGACGAGCTGTCCGTAGGTCTCGATCTCGGCCTGCTGGTTCATACTGATGATGATGTCGAATTCGTCCTCGATCGCGGCAACGAAATCCATCACCGTGAGGCTGTCGAATTCGAGATCCCCGGCAAAGGTGGTCGCGGGCGTGATCTCGATGCCCTTCTTGTTGAAGGGCTCGATCAGTGCGCGGATGCGCTCGTCGACATCGGCTTCGGTCATCGGGGGAGGTTCTTTCTCGCTGGAGGGGCGCACGGTTCCGTAGCTTCGTGTGCAAAGCGGCTCGATGCGCGCCTTGTCAAGCCCGGAACCGGCTGGCACATCGGTGGGCGTTGCAGATCGGGGGCGGCAAAGGTGGACCAGGCGGGCAATGCGGCGGATGCCGGGCAAGGCAGGGACAAGGGAGATGCAAGAGAGCCGGATTGGTCCGCCAACGCGATCCATCTCCTGCGCACCACGCAGATCAACACACTGACCTTGTCACAAATGGCCGACCAGAAGGCCAACATCATGATCGGTGCGACCTTCGTGGTTTTTTCGCTGTCGGTCACGCGCCTTATGGGCGAAACGATCACCTTTGCCACCTTGTGCCTTGCGGCAACGGCCTTCTTCTCCTCCCTGTGCGCGGTGATTGCGGTTCTCCCAACCGTCGGGGTTCTGCCAAGGCGGGATGAGCAGCAAAACCTGCTTTTCTTCGGGCACTTCGCTGTACTCGACGAAGAGCAGTGGAAATCCCGCCTGCGCGAAGAACTTCAAGACGATGGCGCCGTGTTCGATACGATGATGCATGACATCTACCAGAACGGTCGGGTTCTGCACCGGCGCAAGTATCGCTTCCTCGCCTATGGCTACCGGATCTTTCTCGGCGGTCTCCTGCTCACCATGATCGTCTTTGCCTGGGAATATTCGGCCGAGGCGTCGGCGCTGGCGACCTAGTTCGGCAGCAGCGCCTTGACCGCACTCATGAAGGGGCTGATCGATACCGGCTTGGCGAGATAGCCTGATGCACCGGCGGAACGGATGCGATCCTCGTCGCCCTTGGCCGCGAAGGCCGTGACGGCGAGCACCGGGATTGCCCGAAGCGCCGTGTCGCGCCGTGCGGCCTCGATCAATTCGACACCGGAAATCCCCGGGAGCTGGATATCCATGATGATAAGATCGGGCGTCATAGCTCGCGCCGTCTCGAGAACCTTGCCCCCGTCCGCAACCGGCTCGACTTCGAAACCGTTCGCCTTGAGCACGTCGCAGAACAATTTCCGGTTGAGGTCGTTGTCCTCGACCACCATTATTCGCTTCGTCACAGTCACGCCCCGTTTTGCCCTGCGAGCGAGCGTAACCCTACCTGGAGGTCGCTACAATCCCGGATCGCCCCGAAACCGCGCCCGGCCGCGCCGCCCTGAGCGCGCAAACGCTCGCCCTTGCAGCGCTCGGCTGGGTGCTGGAGGACGACGAACGCGCGGACCGGTATCTCGAACTGACCGGGCTCGATCCCGATTCGCTGCGCGCAGGGCTGGGCGATCCGTCCGTGCTCGGCTCGGCACTCGATTTTCTCGCCAATCACGAACCCGATCTCCTCAGGGCGGCCGAAGCGCTGGCCGTAACGCCCGAGGAACTGATTTCTGCCCGGAAGGAACTGACCCGATGAGCCGCCCCCTGATCATCAGCGACTGCGACGAAGTGCTGTTGCACATGGTCGCGCATTTCAAGCAATGGCTCGAGGAAAGCCAGGGGGTCGATTTCAACCTCGAAGGCCACGATTTCGCCCATGCGTTGCGGTGGCAGGAGAGCGGCGACCTGCTCGAACCGGCGGACATCTGGCGGATGCTGGGGCGTTTTTTCGATCGGGAGATGGACCGCCAGACCCCGATCCAGGGGGCCGTGGAAGGGATCAACGCGCTTGCCGAACAGGCCGACGTGGTGATCCTCACCAATCTCGTCGACGAACGGCGCGACAAGCGGGCGGACCAGCTCGCCGCGCTCGGCATCCATGCGCGCGTCTTCACCAACCAGGGGCCGAAGGGGCCGGCCCTGAAGAAGATCGTGGAGGAATTCGCCCCGAGCCGCGCCGTGTTCATCGACGACCTAGCCCAGCACCATGCTTCGGTCGCCGAAGTCGCGCCCGAGGTCGTTCGCCTGCACATGTGCGGCGAACCGATGATTGCAGGGTCGATCGACTGTGCGCACAAGGCCGGTCATGCCGAAGCGCGGATCGACCGTTGGGACGAAGCCTTGCCCTGGCTGTTCGACCGAATAGAGGGGAATGCGATATGACGATCGAGAAACGACTGGCCGAACTGGGGCTGGTCCTGCCCGAGCCCGCCGCCCCGGTCGCAAGCTATGTTGCGGTCGTCCACGAAGGCGGGTTCGCCCATGTCTCGGGACAATTGCCGTTCATCGACGGAGCCCTCGTGACAGGACGGCTCGGAGACGACCTCACTCTTGAGGACGGGATCATGGCGGCGCGCGCCTGCGGCATGATGATCCTTGCGCAGCTGAAGCAGGCGGGGCTGCTCGAACGGGTCGAGCGCGTCGTGAAGCTCGGCGCCTTCGTCAATTCGACGCCCGATTTCACCGACCAGCCCAAGGTCGCCAATGGCGCGTCCGACCTGATGTTCGAGGTTTTCGGCGAAAAGGGCCGCCACGCCCGCGCCGCGGTGGGCGTGCCTGCCCTTCCTCTGGGCGCGGCGGTGGAAGTCGATGCGGTGATCGCCGTCTCGGGATGACGCGTCGCACCGCTCCCGACTGGCTGACGCAGTGGGAATATGCCCACCGTGGGCTGCACTCGCCGGGAGTGCCCGAAAACTCGCTCGCCGCCGCCGAAGCGGCAATTGCGGCGGGCATGGGGATCGAATGCGACGTCCAGCGCAGCTTGGACGATCACCCGATGGTCTTCCACGACTGGGAGCTGGAGCGGCTGACCGGAGTGGCGGGAGCCACCGAAGAAAGGCTAGCCGAGGAGCTCGAGGCGCTCGGACTGATCGGCTCCGATCAGAGCCCCGTCCGGCTGGCGACGTTCCTCGAGATCGTTGCCGGGCGCGTCCCCGTTCTCATCGAGATCAAGTCAAGGCGCGGCTACGATGTCGAGTGGAGCTGCGTGAGCGTCAGTCGCCTTCTGGACGCCTATTGCGGCCTTCACGCCGTGATGAGCTTCGATCCGCGCGTGTCCCGCTGGTTCCGCCGCCATGCGCCGCATACGCCCTGCGGCCTGGTGATGCGCGAAGACGGGCGCGGGAACACCCAGAAGGCTTGGCAGAGGCGCCTGGCATTGTGGCTCGCGAAGCCCGATTTTCTCGCCTATCACATCGCCGCGTTGCCGAACCGCTGGGTCGCGGTTCTTCGCGCCGGTGGTCTGCCGGTCTTGACTTGGACGGTCGATTCCTCAGCAACGCGTGCGCTCGCCGTGCTCCATGCCGATGCCCTCATCGTCGAGGGGGAGGGCGTAGCATGAGCGACAGCTCCCTGACCGTTCGCCTTGCCCCTTCGGTGGGGGAGTTCGACGCAGCCGAATGGAACGCTCTCGGCGGCTATCGCAATCCTTTCGTCAGCCACGAATTCCTGAGCGCGATGGAGGACTCGGGCAGTGTCGGCGAAGGCACGGGCTGGGACCCCGCCCCGATCGTCGTTACCGACGCTCAAGGCCGCCTTCGTGCCGCCTTGCCGAGTTATGCCAAGGGACACAGCCAGGGCGAATACGTTTTCGACCACAGCTGGGCCGATGCGTGGCATCGTGCCGGGGGGCGCTATTATCCCAAGCTCCAGATCGCCGCGCCCTTCACCCCGGCGAGCGGTCCGCGGCTGCTGCTGTCGGAACCGGCGCTCGCGCCCCATCTTCTCAAGGGCGCGGAAACCGTCTGCCAGCAGAACGGGCTTTCCTCGGCCCACGCCACCTTCATCGAAGAAGATCAGGTCGCGCTGTTCGAGGACGCGGGCTGGCTGATCCGCAACGACATCCAGTTCCACTGGCTCAATCGCGATTACGCATCCTTCGACGATTTTCTCGGCGAACTCGCCTCGCGCAAGCGCAAGAACCTGCGCAAGGAACGCGCTGCCGCGCAGGACGGGCTGCGGATCGAGCGGCTGAGCGGCGGCGACATAAAGCCGCATCACTGGGACGCCTTCTGGATTTTTTACCAGGACACCGGCGCGCGCAAATGGGGCACGCCCTATCTCACTCGGGCGGCGTTCGACCTGCTCGGCGAGCGGATGGGAGACAGAATCGTGCTGATCCTCGCTTTCGACGGGGAGGAGCCGATCGCGGGTGCGCTTAACTTCATCGGGCGCGAGGCGCTCTACGGGCGCTATTGGGGTTGCACCCGCGACGTTAAGTTCCTGCACTTCGAGCTGTGCTATTATCAGGCGATCGACATTGCGATCGAACTCGGCCTGCCGCGCGTCGAGGCCGGAGCACAGGGCGGGCACAAGCTGGCCCGGGGATACGAGCCGGTGAAGACATGGTCGGCGCACTGGATCGCCGACCCCGGTTTCCGCGCGGCGGTGGCGGATTTCCTCGAGCGTGAGCGAGCGGGCGTCGCCAGCGACCAGCTGTTTCTCGGCGACCGCACGCCTTTCAGGAAGGCGGGCGAGGACTGACCGGTCAGGCGGCCCGGGCGCGCTCCTGCGCCAGCCACTGGCGGGCGCGACGCTGTGCCTCGGCGATTTCGCGTGCGGTCATTTCCTCCGAGATGTCGGCCCGGCTCCACGCAGCTTCTTCATGCCCGCGTGCGGCGGCGAGGTTAAACCACTTGTGCGCTTCGACAAGATCGGACGGCGCGCCGCTGCTGGCCGTCGAATAGGCGACCCCGAGATCGAACAGCGCCGCTACATCGCCCTGCGATGCCGCCGCCAGCCGCTCGGCCAGGGCAAGGTCGTGGTCGGCCGCTTCGGCCGGTCGGCAATCGGTCCCCTTAATCGGTGCGAGTTTCATTCTTCACTCCCCGTTCTTCGCGAAACCGACCCCCTTGCGGCTCGCTCGGCTTCAGAAGTCAGGGATCGTGGTCAATAATTGGTTAACGGACCCACGTTTTTGTTATTCTCGCCGGATGTGGTGCTTGCGCCTCGGCGATGCCCGGCAGCCCGGACGCGATTCGGCTTGTGCCTCAAACAGGGCTTCCCTATAGGCGCGGCGAGGCTTCGGCTGTCCGGAAGGCGTGGCATCGCAACTGTGCCGGCGTCGCCGATCCGGGGCGGCACTGCAGGAACTCGCGGGGACAAGAGCAGCACATGGGATCGCCTACGTCGGACGACATCGACATTCTCGAAAAGGCCAAGCGTATGCTCGAGCCGGATTACGTCCCGAGCGAAGACGAAGAATACATGAACGAGCGGCACCAGGCCTATTTCCGGATGTTGCTGATCGAATGGAAGCGATCGATTCACAGCGCCGCCGGCCAGACCCTGCAATCCCTCCAGGACGGCCCGATCCGCGAAGCCGACCTGAATGACCGCGCCTCGAGCGAGACCGACTGGGGAATCGAGCTGCGCACCCGCGATCGCCAGCGCAAGCTGATCGCCAAGATCGATGCCGCGCTGCGCCGCCTCGACGAAGGCGAATACGGCTATTGCGAGGTCACCGGCGACCCGATCGGATTGAAGCGTTTGATCGCCCGCCCGGTCGCGACCATGACGGTCGAAGCGCAGGAAGCCCACGAACGGCGCGAAAAGGTGTCGCGGGACGATTAAGTATTCACGTGTCCGCCTCAAGTCGTTTCAGTCTGGTACAAGCCAGCTGCAATGGTAAATCTTGGGCCTTCTTTTAAGATTCCGTTTACCGCGTTGCCATAACCCCGGGAGCGCGGGTCGAAGTGGGTCGTCCCGCTGCTTGCGACCCGGAATGGTCGTAGCATATCCGCAAAGAATGGCCGGGCCCTGACATGGGTCCGGTGGAGGCGAACCGAAATGACCGGTGTCGATACGCGCAGCGTTTCCCGTGACAGCCTGTTCCTTCTAGCGGACCTGAGGCTCGAGGAATCCGACGAAGTGCATCGGGTGCGTGTGCGCAACCTGTCTGACGGCGGTATGATGGGCGAAGGCAGCGTGCGCGTCCAGCGTGGCTACCGCGTCAAGGTCGACCTGCGCAATATTGGCGAGGTCTGCGGCAGCGTCGCCTGGGTCCAGGATGAGCGTTTCGGGGTCGCTTTCGACGAAGAGATCGATTCGCAGCGCGCGCGGCGGCCGGCCGGGAGCGGTGCGATGGGTGCGGCCGATTCCTATCCTTCCTACGCCCACCGCGCCCCGCAGCTTCCTGACCCGGCGACGCTGCGCAAGGTCTGAAGCCCGACCCCTTTCGCGGTCGGCGGGATTTGGCCGCTGAAACGCAAACGGGGCGGTGCTAACACCGTCGCGATGCGATTCCTCTCCTGCCTCTTCCTCATGCTCCTAGTGATCGGCTGCGGCCCAGCCCGCGACGATGGCCCGATCGACGTGGCGGTAATCGGCGGCGCCGATGGCCTCTTCGCCGAAGGTGTGCGCCTTTCTTCCGCTGCCCAGCACTTGCGCGCGGCCACGGCGGAGGGCCTGGTTTCGCTCGATCCGACGGGCCAGGTCGTTCCCGCGATCGCCGAACGCTGGATCGTTACCGATGACGGGCTCAGCTACATCTTCCGCCTGCGCGATTCGAACTGGCCCGACGGCGACCCGATCACCGCGACCGATGTTCGTCGGATCCTGCGCTCGAACCTGCGCGCACTCGAAGGCACGTCGCTCGGCCTCGACCTTGCCAAGATCACCGACGTGAGAGCGATGACAGGCCGCGTGGTCGAGCTTCGCCTGTCGAGCCCGATGCCCGAATTCCTGCGCCTTCTCGCCCAGCCCGAACTCGGTCTCGTCAGGGGCGGGAGCGGGACCGGCCCCATGATCATGTCGCGTGACGAGGACCAGCCGCTTGCAAGGTTGAGCGCGCTCCCGCCGGAGGCGCGCGGCCTGCCCGCGCGCGAGAACTGGGAGGACTTCGCCCGACCCCTGACCCTGCGGGCCATGACTGCCGAAGCGGCAGTCGAGGCGTTCCAGTCGGGCGAGGTCGATCTCGTGCTCAACGGCACGCTCGCGACCTTCCCGCTGGCCGAACTCGGCCCGCTGTCGCGCGGCACGATCCAGGTCGATCCCGCGATCGGCATGATGGGTCTGGTGGTAACGGACAACAGCGGCCTCCTCGCCGAGCCCGAGCGGCGCGAGGCGCTTTCGATGGCGATCGACCGTGCCGCGCTGATCCAGCCCTTCGGTCTTGGCGGCTGGCAGCCGACCGAATGGATCGTCCCGCCGGCACTTTTCGATCAGCCCGCCCCCTATCCGGCTAGCCGCTGGCCCGACCTCGATCTCGAGGAGCGCCGCCGCGTCGCCGCCGATCGGATTTCCGCCTGGGCCGAGGAGACGGGCGAGGAACCTCTCGTGCGCGTCGCCCTGCCGAAAGGACCGGGCAGCGCCCTGTTGCTGCGCGGGCTTGCGCGCGCATGGGAGACGATCGGCGTGCGGGTCGAGTGGGCTGGCGAGGGGGAATCCGCGGACCTTGTGTTCCGGGACCGGGTGGCGCGCTATTCCTCACCCCGTTGGTTCCTGAACCAGCTCAATTGCGAGCTCGAAATCGGGCTGTGCGTGGTGGATGCGGATGCGCTGGTAAGGGAAGCCCTTTCGCTGCGCGATCCTGCGGAAAAGCGCCGGGTTCTTATCGAGGCGCACGAGGCGCTGGTCCAAGGAGAGGTCTTCATCCCATTCGGCCAGCCGGTGCGCTGGTCGCTCGTCCGCGGTGCGATCGGGCCTTATTCGGCGAACCAGTGGGGCCTCCACCCCTTGTTCCCGCTCACCCAGCCCACCACATAAGGGGTATGGAACGAACGCCGAACGAAACCCTGCGCGCCCGGCCGATGACGCTGTCGCTGCCGACCGGGACCGATCCCGCCTCGATCCGGCAGCGGGTCGAGGCGCTCGAATTCCTGCTCGAACGCAGCCTGCGCGTGCCCGGCGTCAAGGTTCCGATCGGCCTCGACGGGCTGATCGGGCTCGTGCCCGTTCTCGGCGATATCATCACCACGGCGCTCGGCGCCTACATCGTGTGGGAAGCCCGCAATCTCGGGCTGTCGAAATGGCAACTCACCCGCATGGGCGCGAATGTCGCCTTCGACACCTTGCTCGGGCTTGTTCCGCTGGTCGGCGATGCGGCGGACTTCGTCTTCCGCTCGAACACTCGCAACCTGAAGATCCTGCGAAGGCATCTCGACAAGCACCATCCCGAAACGCGGGTTATCGAGGGCTAGTTTCCTCGCCCGCCCGCCTGCGCTAGGGGCCGGGCATGAGCCGCGACGTCACCTATTCGAGCTATCTCGATCTCGACCGCATCCTTGGCGCGCAGCACCCGGCATCGGGCGCGCATGACGAGATGCTCTTCATCATCGTCCACCAGGCGAGCGAGCTTTGGCTGAAGCTGTTCCTGCACGAACTCACCGAAGCGCGCGAGCGGATCGAAGCGGACGATTTGCGTCCGGCGTTCAAGATGCTCGCCCGCGTCGCGCGCGCCCAGCAGCAGCTGATCCAGAGCTGGGACGTTCTCAGCACGATGACCCCGCACGATTATTCGCGCATTCGCCCGCACCTCGCCTCGTCGAGCGGGTTCCAGTCGGCGCAGTACCGGATGATGGAATTCATGCTCGGCGGGCGCGATGCGAAGCACGTGCGGCTCCACCGCGGGAACGAGGACTGGGCAGAGCGGCTGGACGCGGAGACGAACCGCGCGAGCCTCTACGATGCCGCGGTGCGCCTGCTCGCCCGGCGGGGCTTCGATATTTCGGCCGAGGTGCTCGAACGCGATGTCGGGGTAACGTGGCGGCACGATGCCAGCGTCGAAGCGGCATGGGCGGAGATCTATCGCGAGCCACAGGCACACTGGGACCTCTACGAACTGGCCGAAAAGCTGGTCGATCTCGAATACCATTTCCAGCGCTGGCGTTTCGGTCACTTGAAGACGGTTGAGCGCATCATCGGCTTCAAGCGCGGCACTGGCGGCACGCCTGGCGTTCCCTATCTCGAAGGCGTTCTGAAGCAGGCATTCTTTCCCGAATTGCTCAGCGTCAGGACTGCGATATGAGCGGGCGGATTCGCGACATCTCGCAAGCCCTCCATCCCGGTCTGCCGGTGTGGCCGGGCGACACCGCTTTCACGCAGGCGCGCACATGGCAGATGGAGGAGGGCTCGCCGGTCAACGTCTCGGCGCTGACCCTTTCGACCCATTCCGGCGCCCACGCCGATGCCCCGCTCCATTATGCTGCCGATGCGCCCGACATCGCCTCGGTCGATCTCGCGCCCTACCTTGGCGAGTGCCTGGTAGTCGATGCGCGCGGGGTAGGGCCGCTGGTCGAGGTCGGGGACCTGCCGCACCTTCACGGCGCGGACCGCGTTCTGTTCCGGACCTTCGACGCCTTTCCGCACAAGCACTGGCCCGCCGCGCCGACCGCAATCGCGCCCGAGACGATCGAGTGGCTCGGCGTTCAGGGCGTCCGGCTGGTGGGGATGGACGGCCCCTCGCTCGACCCGCTCGATTCGAAGGATATGCTCGCGCACAAGGCAGTCCTGAAACACGATATGCGCGTGCTCGAAGGGCTGGTGCTCGATGACGTCGAGGAGGGGCGCTACGAACTCATCGCCCTGCCGCTCCCCATCGTCGGGGGCGATGCTTCGCCGGTGCGGGCCGTGTTGAGGGACCTGCCATGACCGCTGCCGAGCGCGCCCGCGCACTCGATGCGGCCGATCCGCTTGGCGTCTTCCGCGAGCGTTTCGTTCTTCCCGAAGGAGTGATCTATCTCGACGGCAACTCGCTCGGCGCTCTGCCGCGCGCGACCATGCCGGCGATGGAGCGGGCGGTGCGCGGCGAATGGGGCGAAGGGCTGATCCGTAGCTGGAACGAGGCTGGATGGTTCGAGATGGCACAGCGAGTGGGCGGCAAGATCGCGCCGCTGATCGGCGCTGCCCCGCAAGAGGTCATCGCCTGCGATTCGACCAGCGTGAATCTGTTCAAGCTGATAGCCGCGGCGCTTGAGATGCGTTCGGGGCGCAAGGTCGTACTGTCGGAGCCCGGCAATTTCCCGACCGACCTTTACATGGTCGCAGGGCTGGAACGGCAGGGTCTGGCCGAACGCCGTCTCGCCCCGCGCGAAGGGCTGCTGGAGGCGCTGGATAGAGACGTTGCGCTGCTGATGCTGACCCATGTCCATTACAAGACCGGTGCGATGCACGACATGGCGGCGCTGACCCGCGCGGCACACGAGGCGGGGGCGCTGGTTTTGTGGGACTTGTCGCACTCGACCGGGGCTGTGCCGGTCGACCTCGCCGGTGTCGGAGCCGATTTTGCGGTCGGCTGCGGCTACAAGTATCTGTGCGGGGGGCCGGGCGCACCCGCCTTCGCCTTCGTCGCCGAGCGGCACCACGCTGACCTCGCGCAGCCGCTCACCGGCTGGTTCGGCCATGCCGCGCCCTTCGCCTTCTCCGACGATTACGAGGCCGCTCCGGGCATCGAGCAATTGCTGTGCGGAACCTCCCCGGTGCTGGGCCTGACCGCGCTCGAGGTGGGCGTCGACCTGATCGCTCGGATCGGCATCGAACGCCTTTATGCCAAGTCGCGCGCCCTATCCGAATTCTTCCTCGAATGCCTCGCCGAACGGGGCATCGACCTCGACCTCGTCAGCCCCGACGACAGCGCGGCGCGAGGGAGCCAGCTGTCCTTTCGCCATAACGAGGCCTACCCCGTCTGCCAGGCGCTCATCGCGCGCGGCGTGATCGGCGATTTCCGCGCGCCCGACATCCTGCGGCTGGGCTTCGCCCCGGCCTACCTGTCCTTCGCCGACATCGCCGAAGCGGCCCGCCACCTCGCCGAAGTTCTGGAGAGCGAGGAATGGCGGCGCGAGGAATTCAACCGCCGTTCCGCCGTCACCTGATCGCCCGAGTCGCGCGGGCGCTGGTTGACGTAGTCCATACACTCCCAAGTCGGTGGCAGGGGGCATGGCCGCGCGCGATTTCGGCTTTGGCAGCAGCGACGGGCAAGATTGCCCCGGGGACGAAGCTAGCGCGCAGGCGCGATGTAGGAAATCGGCCCGTCAGGCTTCGAGTTCGATGTCCCAGTAGAGCCAGTCGCGCCACGTCTCGTGGAGGTAGTTCGGCGGGAACTGCTTGCCATGCTGCTGCAATTGCCAGCTGGTCGGCCGGATCGGCTTCATCCGCACCGGCATTGCCGCCTGCTTCGGCGTGCGCCCGCCCTTTTTCATGTTGCACGGCGCGCAGGCGGTGACGATGTTTTCCCACGTCGTCTTGCCGCCGAGCCTGCGCGGCAGGACGTGGTCGAAGGTGAGGCTTTCCCCGCTCCCGCAATACTGGCACTGGAAGCGGTCGCGCAGGAACACGTTGAAGCGGGTGAAGGCGGGAAATTCGCTCTGCTTCACATATTGCCTGAGCGCGATCACGCTCGGGATTTTCATGTCGAGGCTGGGCGAGTGGACCTCGCGGTCGTAGCTGGCGACGATGTCGACCCGGTCGAGGAAGACCGCCTTGATCGCGGTCTGCCACGGCCAGACGCTCAAGGGGTAATAGGACAGCGGCGTATAGTCCGCATTGAGCACGAGCGCGGGACAGGCCGACAGGTTGCGCGTCGGGTCTTCGTCGCTGCTGCGGAACCGCGCAGCCCTTTCGATCAGATCGGCGTGAAACACGCTAGGCGTTCCTCCCTGATTGAACGAAGCATGGCGTGGCAAGGAAAAGAGTCAATGGCGTGACAGGCGGCTTATCCCCGGCGGCAAGCTGTGGGTCGGCTGTGGATAAGTTGTGTAGGCTGAGCTCCCGGGGGCCAGCAGAGTGGGGTTTCCATCCTGCTTGTGGCAAAAGGCGCGCGCTGTGGAAATCGTCACCCGCTTCGCCCCCAGTCCGAACGGCCCGCTCCATCTCGGCCACGCCTTTGCCGCGATCGTCGCCCACGACCGGGCGCGCGAGGCGGGCGGGCGGTTCCTGCTGCGGATCGAGGACATCGACGGCCCGCGTTCGCGGCCCGAGCTCGCCGACACCTTCCGCCGCGATCTCGAATGGCTCGGGCTCGAATGGGAGGAGGTTCCGGCGCAATCGACCCGGCTGGACAGCTACGAGGCGGCCGCCTCACGGCTGCGCGACAAGGGCCTGCTCTACCCCTGCACCTGCACCCGCCGGGAAATCGCCGCCGCCGCCACGCGCGAGGGGCCGGAAGGCCCGGTCTATCCCGGAACCTGCAAGGGCCGGACGGTCGATCCGACACTGCCCGCCGCGCTCCGGCTCGATGTCGAGAAGGCGCTCGCGCTGACCGGCGAGCTGCGCTGGTATGACGAGATCGCCGGCGAACAGCGCGCCGATCCGGCGGCGGGCGGCGACCCGGTGATCGTGCGCAAGGACCTGCCCGCAAGCTACCACCTCGCCGCGACGCTCGACGATGCGGCGGACGGGGTGACCGTGGTGACGCGCGGGCTGGACTTGTTTGCCGCCACCCACGTCCACCGCCTGCTGCAGGCGCTGCTCGACCTGCCCGTTCCCCGCTGGCATCATCACCGCCTGCTGCTCGACGAGGAGGGCCGCAAGCTCTCGAAAAGGCGCGGCTCGCCCGCGCTTTCCGACCGGCGCGAGGCGGGCGAGGACGGATTGATGCTTGCCCGGCAATTGCGCTTGCAGCATTTGCAGGCTGGAACCTGACCGCGAAAGGCCCATTTTCACCTCATGGAATATGTTCTCGTCCCCGCGCTCGTCATCCTGTGCATCATGGTCCTCGTGTCCCTGATCCGCGGGGTCGTGGCCTTCCTGAAGACCACCAAGATCGACCTTGAATCGGGCGAGGGCGAAACCGCGACCGATATGCAGCTCGCCCAGAACAAGGCGATGTTCGCGCGAATCAAGTATCAGGCTCTCGCGATCGTGGTGGTCGCGATCATTCTCGCCATCGCGCGGTAGACGCGCGCTAGACGGAGACGGCCCAAGCGCATAAGCCTTGCGCCCATGGTCAAGCTCAACCGCATCTATACCCGCACCGGCGACGACGGCACGACCGGGCTTGTCGACGGCTCACGCATCCCGAAACATTCCGTCCGCATCGAGGCGATCGGCATGGTCGACGAGGCGAACAGCGCGATCGGCCTTGCCGTCTGCGCCATTGCGGACGAGGCGCACCGCGCATTGCTGACCCGCGTGCAGAACGACCTGTTCGACCTCGGCGCGGACCTCGCGACACCCGCCGAGGACGGGGATTTCGCTCCGTCCGAAATGGTGCTGCGCATGGTTCCGGCGCAGGCCGAATGGATCGAGGCGCGGATCGATGAACTCAACGAACGGCTCGAACCGCTCACCAGCTTCGTCCTGCCCGGCGGGAGCGAGGCAGCGGCCCGCGTCCATGTCGCCCGCGCCACGACCCGCGCGGCCGAACGCGCGATGACCGCGCTCGCCGGGGAAAGCCCGGTCAATCCGGCGGCGAGCGCCTATATCAACCGCCTGTCCGACCTCCTTTTCGTGCTCGCGCGTGTGCTCAACGACGATGGCTCCACCGACGTCAAATGGGTCCCCGGCGCGAACCGCTAGCTATCCGCTGGCCTTTGGCGCCGCCTGCCGCTAACAGGCGCGGCACTTGGATGCTGCAGCTGCGAAGGAATTGAAATGCGGAACGTCGCCGTCATCGGGGCCGGACAGATGGGCACCGGGATCGCCCAGACCGTCGCCCAGCACGGAATGAAGGTCATGCTCGCCGATATCGACCTCGAACGGGCCGAAGCGGGCAAGGCCAATATCGAGAAGGCGGTGACGAAGCTGGTCGGCCGCGGAAAGATCGAGGCCGATCATGCCGAAGCCTTGCTCGCGCGGATCACGCCGGTTGCGGACTATACCCCGATGGAAGCCGCCGACCTCATCATCGAAGCGGCGACCGAAAAGGAAGAGATCAAGCAGGCGATCTTCGAGAACGCCAGCAAGGTGCTTGGTGAGAATGCGATCATGGCGAGCAACACGAGCTCGATCCCGATCACCCGCATGGCGAACCATTCGCCCGATCCCGAACGCTTCATCGGGCTGCATTTCTTCAATCCCGTGCCGGTCATGGGCCTGATCGAGGTCATTCCGGGCCTCGCCACTTCGCAGGAGACGACCGACGCCGTCACCGCCTTCGCGCGCGGGCTGGGCAAGGAAGTCGTGCTGTCGCAGGACGAACCGGGCTTCGTCGTCAACCGCATCCTGCTGCCGATGATCAACGAGGCCGTGTTCGTGCTCGGCCAGTCGACTGCGGGGATCGAGGACATCGACAAGGGCTGCCGCCTCGGCCTCAATCACCCGATGGGGCCGCTGCAGCTCGCGGATTTCGTCGGGCTCGACACCTGTCTCGACATCATCAAGGTGCTCTACAAGACCACCCGCGACAGCAAGTATCGCCCCGCGCCGCTGCTGGTGAAATATGTCGAGGCCGGCTGGCTCGGGCGCAAGACGGGGCGCGGTTTCTACGATTACAGCGGCGAAGCGCCCGTGCCCACGCGCTGAAGCGGGGGCGCTGGCAAGTAAGGGGCCAAGGAACATCGGGGCCTGGCTATCCGTTGGTTTTGCAAAGGAGATTTTGCATGACCGACCGCAAGGAAAACCCCGTCAGCCAGGAACAGCGCCAGTCGGGCCTCGCGCCCGAGACGCATAACGACGAACAGGACGACCACCGCCGGCAGGCGCAGGAAGTCGCCGAGGAAGCGCAGTCGGACGAAAGCGGCGAACCCGGCGGGACCGAAAGCCGCAAGCCCGCCTCACCCGGCATCGACAATGTCGCAGGAAACGAAACCGATATGGTCGAGGAGATGCGCCGGATGGAAGACACCGGAAAGATCGACCATTCCGCTTATGCGGGCGAGCCGAACCACGACGACAACACCGGGAAATACGACGGCAAGGAGCGCTGAGCGCGCCTCCTCGGCGCGCCGCATCAGCGGGGCGGGCCGCTCCCGACCTTCGCCCCCGGCTCGAGATCGGCGGCGATCGCTCGGGTCTGTGCGCTGGGCTGGTTCTTCGGCCCTTCGCCCTTGGGCGGATCGCCGATGCCTGCCGGGCCGGGGCGCCGCTTTGCCTCGACCTTGGATTCGAGGATGACGAAATCCTGTGAGCCCGGCTCGGTCGAGCGATCGGGCAGCGGGTCGAACCCGCGCGCATCGTCGATCAGCGCGTCAAGCGGGGCGGGCTCGCTCCGCGGGTTGTACCAGTCGTCGCCCGGCGCGTCCCCGGCAAAGCCCTGCGCGGCCGGCTGGGTCGCCGGGACCTTCGGTTCGACCTTGCGCTCGACCGCCGATTCCTCGGCCAGCGTGGAGGTCATGTCCCCCTGCGTGGCGGCGAAGATACCCGCGCCCACCACCACCATGCCCGCAAATGCGAGCGCGGCCTTGCTGTTCTCGAAAATGGTCCTCGACATGGCGGAATGAGACTAGCGCGGGCTTGGTTAAGGTTTGGTGGAGGTTGCCGCGCGCTTGAGGTCATAAAGCAGGTCGAGCGCCTCGCGCGGGGACAGGGCATCGACATCGAGATCGCGCAGGCGAGCGGCGATGCGCTCCTCCCCGCTCGGCTCGGGCGGGGCCGAGGCGGCCGCTGCGAAGAGCGGCAATTCGCCCAGGCCGGCCGCCAGCCCGCCGGTTTCGGTGCGCGCCTGTTCAAGCTTTTCGAGCACCTGTCCCGCCCGCTCGACGACTTCCTTCGGCACGCCCGCCAGCCGCGCGACGGCGAGCCCGTAGCTGCGATCCGCCGGACCCTCGGAGAGTTCGTGGAGCAGGACGAGGTCGCCCTTCCACTCGCGCGCGCGGACATGGTGGAGCGAGAGAGCCGGGCAGCTTTCGGCGAGCCGGGAGAGTTCGTGGTAATGGGTCGCGAACAGGCAGCGGCAGCCGATCCGCGAGTGGACCGCCTCGACCACCGCCCAGGCGAGCGCGAGCCCGTCATAGGTCGATGTGCCGCGCCCGACCTCGTCGAGGATGACGAAGCTGCGTTCCCCCGCCTGCGCGAGGATCGCGGCGGTTTCGACCATTTCGACCATGAAGGTCGAACGTCCCCGCGCGAGGTTGTCGGACGCGCCGACGCGGCTGAACAGGCGATCGACCAGCCCGATCCGGGCCGAGGTCGCGGGCACGAAGCAGCCGGCCTGCGCCATCAGAACGATCAGCGCGTTCTGGCGCAGGAAAGTCGATTTCCCGCCCATGTTCGGCCCGCCGATCAGCCATAGCCGGTCTTCGCCCGAAAGCGCGCAGTCGTTCGCGACGAAGCGTTCCCCCGCCTTCGCCAGCGCCGCCTCGACGACCGGGTGCCGC
Organism: Erythrobacter sp.; assembly: GCF_011765465.1. Classification (NCBI taxonomy): domain Bacteria; kingdom Pseudomonadati; phylum Pseudomonadota; class Alphaproteobacteria; order Sphingomonadales; family Erythrobacteraceae; genus Erythrobacter; species Erythrobacter sp. Next base: position 2,970,520 of record NZ_CP050265.1, read on the forward strand.
CCGCCGCGGATGTCGAGCACAGGGTCTTCCTCGATCTCGGGCCGGCACCAGTCGCCCTCCGCCGCGCGCTCGGCATTGCCCGCGGCCACGTCGATCCGCGCGAGTGCCGCCGCGGTCCGCGCGATCGCCTCGCGCGCGGCGTGGACTTCGCCCACCAGTTCCTCGAAATGCGCCTCCTCCGCCGCCAGCGCGCGCCCGCCCGCTTCGGAAATGCGCGAGGCTTCTTCGTGCAGGGCGAGCGAGTTGAACCGCACCGCGTCCTTCATCGTCTGGCGATGGGTGAAGCCGCTGTCGGCGGCCATGAAACGATCGGCATGGCGGGCGGGCACTTCGATGAAATAGCCCAGCACGCCGTTGTGCTTTATCTTGAGAGAGGGCGTTCCCGTCTCCTCGCGGTAGCGCGCCTCCATCGCCGCAATCGCCTTGCGCGCGTTGCCCGACACCTCGCGCAGTTCGTCGAGCGCGGCATCGTAGCCGCCGGCGATGAAGCCGCCATTGCCGCGCTCGGTCGGGGGGGAGGCGACGAGCGCTCGCGACAGCAGGTCGGTGAGCGCGCCATGGCCCGAAAGCTCAGGCAGCAGGCGGTCGAGGAGGGCAGGGCGGTCGGGTTCTCCCGCTAGCCATTCATGCAACCGCGCCGCTTCGGCGAGCCCGTCGCGCACCTGCCCCAGGTCGCGCGGGCTCCCGCGCCCCGCCGCGATCCGCCCGAGCGCGCGCCCGATGTCGGGCAGGGCGCGCAGGCTTTCGCGCAGGCGCGCGCGTTCGATCGGGCGGTCGAGCCAGAACCGCACCAGCGCGAGCCGCGCCTCGATTTCCTCCCGGTCGAGCAGTGGGGCCGACAGATCCTCCGCCAGCAGGCGCGATCCGGCCCCGGTCGAGCAGCGGTCGAGCGCGGCGGCGAGACTGCCCGCCCGTCCGCCGGTGGTGCTGGACAAGATTTCGAGGCTGGTGCGGGTCGCCTCGTCCATCGCCAGCCCCGCGCCGCCCGTGCGCCTGACCGGCGGCAGGAGCAGTGGCAGCCGCCCGCGCCCGGCGTGGTCGAGATAGGCGACCAGCCCGCCCGCCGCCGCCAGCATGGGCCGGGTGAAATCCCCGAACCCGTCGAGCGTGGAGACTCCGTGGACCTTGCGTAGCGCTTCCGCCCCGCCATCGCTCGAAAAGGCACTCTGCGGATGTGTCGCGGCCTCTTCCATGCCGGGCTCGTGGACGAAGGCGAAATCCTCCGGCACCACGATTTCGCTCGGCCCGAGCCGGGCGAGTTCCGCACCCAGCATTTCCGGCGCGCATTCCTCGAGCACCATGCGACCGGTCGAGATGTCCACGCTGGCGATCCCAATGACCCCGCGCACTTCGGCGAGCGCCACCAGCAGGTTCGCCCGGCGCGGTTCTAGCAGCGCCTCCTCGGTCAGCGTGCCAGCCGTGACGAAACGGACGATGTCGCGCTTGACCAGCACTTTCGAAGAGGGCGTGCCCTCGCGCTTCGCCCGCGCCTTGGCTTCCTCGGGCGTTTCGACCTGTTCGGCGATCGCGACCTTGCAGCCCGCCTTGATCAGCCGGGCGAGATAGCCTTCCGCCGAATGGACCGGGACGCCGCACATCGGGACCGGCTCGCCCCCGTGCTCGCCGCGCGTCGTCAGCGCTATGTCGAGCACCTGCGAGGCAGTCTTCGCATCCTCGAAGAACAGCTCGAAGAAATCGCCCATCCGGTAGAACAGGAGCGACCCGCCCGCCTCCTCCTTGAGCGCGAGATATTGCGCCATCATCGGGGTCGGCTTGCCCGTGGCTTTCGAGGCGGTGCTTGCGGCCATGGCTTTCGACTAGCACCGCGCAAGCGATTCGGAACGAGGCGTGCCCACGCTTTCCCCTGTTCCCTCCGCCCTTCTCTGAAGCGCACCGCACAAGAGCCTATCGTTTCCGGCAAGGCCGGGCTAAGCGGCTGGGACGCGAAGGATCTGGTGCATTTGGAGGGATACCGGCATGGCCGATGAAGCAGAGGGCGCGCCCAAGGGCGGCTTCACCACGCGCGAGGCGCTATTCTACCATGAGACGATCCGGCCCGGTAAGCTGGAAATCGTCGCGACCAAGCCGATGACCTCGCAGCGCGACCTGAGCCTCGCCTATTCGCCGGGCGTCGCCGCCCCGGTCGAGGCGATCGCACAGGATCCGAAGCTGGCCGCACGCTACACGGCGAAGGCGAACCTCGTCGCGGTGATCTCGAACGGGTCGGCGATCCTCGGGCTGGGCAATCTCGGCGCGCTCGCTTCGAAGCCGGTGATGGAAGGCAAGGCGGTGCTGTTCAAGCGCTTCGCCGACGTCGATTCAATCGATATCGAGCTCGCGACCGACGACCCCGAGAAGTTCATCGAGGCGGTCGCGCTGATGGAGCCGACCTTCGGCGGCATCAACCTCGAGGATATCAAGGCGCCCGAATGCTTCATCATCGAGGCCGCTCTGCGCGAGCGCATGAACATTCCGATCATGCACGACGACCAGCACGGCACTGCGATCATCACCGCGGCGGGCCTGCTCAATGCGTGCCACCTGACCAATCGCGACATCAAGGACGTGAAGGTCGTGGTGAACGGCGCGGGCGCGGCGGCGATCGCCTGCACCGCCCTCATCAAGGCGATGGGCGTGTCGCCGCAGAACGTCATCATGTGCGACCGCTCCGGCCCGATCACGCCCGACCGCGACAATGTCGACCAGTGGAAGAGCGCGCACGCGACAGCGACCGATGCGAAGGATCTCGAAGAGGCTCTCGAAGGCGCGGACATCTTCCTCGGCCTGTCGGCGGCGGGCGCGTTGAAACCCGAATGGGTCAAGAAGATGGCGGACAAGCCGATCATCTTCGCTATGGCAAACCCGGTCCCGGAGATCATGCCGGACGAGGCGAAGGAAGTCCGACCCGACGCGATCATCGCCACCGGGCGCAGCGACTTTCCCAACCAGGTCAACAACGTGCTGGGCTTCCCGTTCATCTTCCGCGGCGCGCTCGACGTGCAGGCGACGACTATCAACGAGGAAATGAAAGTCGCCGCCGCCACCGCGATCGCCGAGCTCGCGCGCGAACGTGTGCCGGAAGAGGTTGCGGCGGCCTATGGCAAGAATCACAAGTTCGGGACCGACTACATCATCCCGGCCCCCTTCGACCCGCGGCTGATCGAGGTCGTCTCCTCGGCCGTCGCCAAAGCAGCGATGGATTCGGGCGTGGCGCAGGCGCGGATCGAGGATTTCGACGCCTATCGGATGCAGCTGCGCTCGCGGCTCAACCCGACGACCTCGGTGCTCACCGGCGTCTACAACGAGGCCAAGGCGAACCCGAAGCGCATGGTCTTTGCCGAGGCCGAGGAAGAAGTCGTGCTGCGCGCCGCGATCCAGTTCCGCGATTTCGGCTATGGCAAGCCGATCCTGGTGGGGAGGACCAAAGCGGTTCTCGACAAGCTCCACCAGCTTTCGGTCAGCGATCCGGGCAGTTTCGAGATCCAGAATTCGGCCGACAGCGAGCACGTGCCCGCGATGGTCGATTATCTCTACAAGCGGCTCCAGCGGCGCGGCTATACCGAGCGCGACGTGCGCCGCATGGTTAACCAGGAGCGCAACGTCTTCGCCGCGCTGCTGGTCGCGCTGGGCCACGGCGACGGGATGATTTCGGGGCTCACCCGGACTTTCGCCCAGACGGTGCGCGAGGTGAACATGGTGCTCGACCGCAAGCCGGGCGCGCTGCCTTTCGGCATCCATATGATGATCGGCAAGAACCACACGACCTTCCTCGCCGACACGACGATGAACGAACGGCCGACTGCCGAGGAACTCGCCCATATCGCGCGGGAAACCGCCGCCGTCGCCCGTCGCATGGGCCACGAGCCGCGGGTCGCCTTTCTCTCCTATTCGACCTTCGGCAATCCGTCGGGCCAGTGGCTCGGCAATATCCGCGAGGCCGTCTCGATTCTCGACCGCGAGGATCCGGGCTTCGAATACGAGGGCGAGATGGCCCCCGATGCCGCGCTCAACCCGACGGTGATGAAGCTCTATCCCTTCAGCCGCCTGTCCGCGCCCGCCAACGTGCTGATCATGCCGGGCCTGCAATCGGCCAACCTTTCGGCCAAGATGCTGCGCGAACTGGGCGCGAACACGACCGTCGGCCCGATGCTGATCGGGATGGAGAAGCCAGTGCAGATCGCGCCGATGACCGCGCTTACCCCGGACGTGCTGACGCTCTCGGTCCTGGCGAGCGCGGGCGTCGTCGGCTGAAACGAAAAAGGGCCCGGCCGTTCGGCCGGGCCCTCTTCCAATCGATTCCGCGCGAGATCAGGCGGCGGCAGCCGGGTTCACTTCGCGCTCGGCGATCTTGTTCATGCGACGGTCGCCTTCGCGGGTTTCGTCGAGGCACTTGCCGAGGGTCGCGGCATCGTCCTTGAGGCCAAGACGATTGGCGAAGGCGGCGGCGGTGCCGTATCCGGCGACACCGTAGTGGACCATGCGCTGGTATTGCGTGATGATCGAGGCGTCGCGCACGTCCTCGTCCTCGATATCGGCATTGATCGCGTGGGCGTTGGCTTCGCGCACGAGACCTTCCATGCCCTTGCAGTGTTCGCCGGTCGGGTCGGCATCATGGCCTTCGATAAGGTTCTTGACCTTGTTCATGCCGTCTTCGATGCCTTTGACGCCATCGTCGAGCGCGGACTTGAGGTCGCTTTCGCTCGCCTTGTCACGCATCTTCTTCGTCGCTTCGAGCGACTGGCGATTGGCGCTGTAGATGTCCTGCAGTTGATCGACGTAGAGTTCGCGGAGGGTGGTGATAGCCATATGCTTGCCTTCCTTTCGATTGGTGTTCACCCAATCGACGGTCGAACCCCCGTCCGCGTTCCGAAAAATGCCGCGTTTACCGATGCTTGCGCGCTCGCTGATGGCTCAGCTGCGATGGAGCGTGAAGGCGGCGCCCGTGCCCTGTGTCACAGCCTGCGGAAACGGAAATACCACACCTCGTGGCCGAACTTATCGCGCGCCTTCTGTTCGTAGCGCGTCTCGCACCAGCCCGAGGGGCGGTTCTGCCAGCTCGAAGGGCCATCGACGACCCATTCGAAATGGTCGGTGTGACGCTGCATCACCATCAGGGCATGGCGCAGGTAGACCGCGTGGTCGGTTCCGAAACGCAGCTCGCCTCCGGGCTTCAGCTTGTCCGCGAACAGCGCGACCGGCCCGTCGTTCATCATCCGCCGCTTGGCATGGCGCGCCTTGGGCCAGGGGTCGGGATGGAGCAGGTAGATCATCGTCAGCGCACCGTCGGGCACGCGCTTCAGCACCTCGATCGCGTCGCCATGGTGGAGCCGGACATTGGCGAGCCGCTGCTCCTCGACATGGGTCAGCGCCTGCGCGACCCCGTTCAGAAACGGCTCCGCGCCGATGAAGCCATGGTTCGGCAGCAGGTCCGCGCGGTAGGCGAGGTGCTCGCCTCCGCCGAAGCCGATCTCGAAATGCAGCGGGCAATCCTCACCGAACAGGCGTTCGGCGGTCACGGGGCCGTCCTCGGGCACGGCGATCTGCGGCAGGAGGTTGTCGACGAGCCCCTGCTGGCGCGCGCGCAGCGGCTTTCCCACCGAGCGGCCGTAAAGCCGGCTGAGCGTGGTCGGGTCGCCTTCCTTGTATGCGGTCATGGCCGTTCTCTCGTCACCGGGGCGCGCTAGGGCGAGGGAGGGGCGCTTGTCCAGTCCCCTCGGCGGGGCTTGAGCCCGAAGCCACTCTGCCGCTATCGCGCCGGGCGATGAACGACCTTTTGACCAGTTTCGACGAACAGGCGCTGTGGGTGCAGTCGCTGATCGGCCTCCTGCTGCTCGCGACAGCCGCGCTGGCGGTCAATTTCCTGCTCAAGAAGGTGATCCTGCGCGCCGCCGCGCCCTTCCTCGACAAGCAGACCGACACCTCGGACAAGGCGGCCGCATGGCTGGCGACGGTCATCCCGCTGTTGATCGTCTCGCGCGGGATCGATTTCGTCCCGAATCTGCAGGAAACCGTGCGGCTGGTCATTACCAATGTCGCGCAGGGCCTGATCGTGCTTTCGATCGCTATGGCGATCGTAAAGGCGCTGACCTACGTCAACGAGGTCTACGAGCGTCGCCCGATCTCGAAGAACCGGCCGATCAAGGGCTATCTCCAGGTTCTCAAGATCGTCGTCCTGTGCGGCGCGGCGATCATCGTCATCTCGCTCCTGATCGGCGAATCCCCGCTCATCCTGCTCTCGGGTCTCGGCGCGATGGCGGCAGTGGTGCTGCTGGTTTTCAAGGACACGATCCTCAGCCTTGTCGCCAGTGTCCAGCTTTCGTCGAACGATATGCTGCGCGTTGGCGACTGGATCCAGATGCCGAGCATGAATGCCGATGGCGACGTGATCGACATCGCGCTGCACACGGTGAAGGTCCAGAATTTCGACAAGACGATCACCACGATCCCGACCCACCGGCTTATCTCGGACGCGTTCATCAACTGGCGCGGGATGAAGGACAGTGGCGGGCGGCGCATCAAGCGGGCGGTCCATCTCGATCAGAACACGATCCGCTTCCTGTCGGACGAGGAGATCGAGCGGCTGTCGCGCTTTCGCCTCATCAAGCCGTATCTCGATGCCAAACGCGCCGAGCTTGCCGAATGGAACGCGCGGACGCTCGAGGAGGGCGACGACCTCGTGAACGCGCGGCGGATCACCAATATCGGCACGCTGCGCGCCTATGCGGTCGCCTACATGAAGGACCATCCGCGTGTCAGCGACAAGGGCTTCACCCTGATGGCGCGCCAGCTTGCCCCGACGCCGCAGGGTGTGCCGCTCGAACTCTACTGCTTCGCTGCGACGACCGAATGGCCGGTCTACGAGGCGATCCAGTCGGACATCTTCGATCACATCCTCGCCATCATTCCCGAATTCGGCCTGCGGGTGTTTCAGCAGCCCTCCGGGCTGGACCTTGGCGAGGCGCTGCGCGGGCGGGCCTGAACGCCCGGACCGGGCCGATGCGAAAACACCCGGAGCGTCGCCGCCCCGGGTGCTGTCGCATTTCGAAGATTCCAGGAGGAAATCAGGCCGCTTCGACCTCTTCGCCCGGATCGCGCAGCACGTAGCCGCGGCCCCAGACGGTCTCGATGTAGTTTTCCCCGCCGCACGCGTGGCTGAGCTTCTTGCGCAGCTTGCAGATGAAGACGTCGATGATCTTAAGTTCAGGCTCGTCCATGCCGCCGTAGAGGTGGTTGAGGAACATTTCCTTGGTCAGCGTCGTGCCCTTGCGAAGCGAGAGCAGCTCGAGCATCGCGTATTCCTTGCCCGTCAGGTGGACCCGCGCGCCATCGACTTCGACCGTCTTGGCATCGAGGTTCACGGCGAGCTTGCCGGTGCGGATGATCGACTGGCTGTGGCCCTTCGACCGGCGCACCACGGCGTGGATGCGGGCGACCAGTTCCTCGCGGTGGAACGGCTTGGTCACGTAATCGTCGGCGCCGAATCCGAAGCTGCGGATCTTGCTGTCCATCTCGGCGATGCCCGAAAGGATCAGCACCGGCGTCTGCACCTTGGCGACGCGCAGCTTCTTGAGCACGTCATAGCCGTGCATATCGGGCAGGTTCAGGTCGAGCAGGATGATGTCGTAATCATACAGCTTGCCCAGATCGAGCCCTTCCTCGCCCAGGTCGGTCGAATAGACGTTGAAGCCTTCGGTCGTGAGCATGAGCTCGATCGCCTTGGCCGTGGTCGGTTCGTCCTCGATCAGAAGCACTCGCATTTCCGGTCCCCTGTTTGCCCCGCATGGCGGACATCGTGTGCATGGTAACGCCTCGGCAAGAGGTGTTGCCCTTCATTAACCACACAACATCTGAACGGAAAAGGTTAATTAAGCGTAAAGCCATGTTTTGCCGCGAGTCGCAGGTGTTGATACCTAGGCTTTTCGCGGAGCGCGCCAGGGTCAGAGCCCCGCGATTTTCTTGGCCCTGCGGCGCTCGGCGCTCGATCCTATGCCGATCGCTTCGCGGTATTTCGCCACCGTCCGCCGGGCGAGGTCGAAGCCTTCCTCCTTGAGCAGGTCGGCGAGTTTCTGGTCGGACAGGATCTTCTTCGGGTCTTCCGCCTCGCACAGCGCACGGATCCGGGCCTTGATCGCCTCGGACGAGGCACCTTCTCCGTCGCTGGAGGCGACCCCGCTGGAGAAGAAATACTTGAGCTCGAACGTGCCGCGGTCGCAGGCGAGATACTTGTTGCTGGTCACGCGGCTGACCGTGCTTTCGTGCATCTCGATCTTCTCCGCCACCTCGCGCAGAGTCAGCGGGCGCAGTTCGGAAACCCCGTGGCGAAAGAAACCGTCCTGGCGCCGCACGATCTCGGCGGCGGTTTTGAGGATCGTCTTCTGCCGCTGGTCCAATGCACGGATCAGCCAGTGCGCGTCGGCGAGCTTTTCCTTGAGCCAGCCTTGCGATTCCCGGTCAGCGGCAGAGGTGCTGATCTCTACATAATAGCTGCGATTGACGACGAGGCGCGGCAGGGTGTCCTCGTTGATCGCGATGTCCCAGCCGCCCGTGCCGTTCGCGCTCAGGATGACGTCGGGAACGACCGCATCGACACGCGAGGGCGCAAAGGCGAGGCCGGGCTTGGGATCGTAGCCGCGCAATTCGCGCAGCATGTCGGCGAAGTCCTCCTCGTCGACCTCGCACATCCGCCTGAGGCGCGCGATTTCCCCTCGGGCGAGCAGGTCGAGATTGTCGATCAGCTTCGCCATGCACGGGTCGTAGCGGTCGGCTTCGCGAGCCTGGATGGCAAGGCATTCGGCAAGGCTGCGCGCGCCGACACCCGCCGGGTCGAGCGACTGGACCAGCGCCAGCGCATCCTCGACCGCGCCCCGGTCGGCACCAAGGTCGTAGGCGATAGCATCGAGGTCGAAGCCGAGATAGCCCGCATCGTCGAGCAGTCCGATAATGTGGCGGGCGACAAAGGCCTGCCGCTCGTCCCGCGCCGCGGCTCCGACCTGCGCCAGCAGGTATTCGCCCAGCGTCGTTTCGGCCGCGCCGAGCTGTTCGAGGTCGGGGTAATCCTCGCCGCTCGCCGCGCCGGACGTCGAGAGCGCGCCGCTCCAGTCCCCGCTGTCCCCGTCTCCGGTATCGCGCTCACGGTCGAGCGCGGCGGGGTCGAGGTCGAGCGGCGCATCGCCCTCGCCCTCACCCGCCGCGATCAGACGGTCGCTGTCGAATTCCTCGCGCGGGGCGTCGTCGGGCTCGTCGCGCTCCTCGCTTGCCGTGCCGCCCGCCTCGAGCAGCGGGTTCGCCTCCAGCGCCTCGCCGATATAGGTTTCGAGTTCGAGATTGGATGCCGCCAGCAGCTTGATCGCCTGCTGCAATTGCGGCGTCATCACCAGCGATTGCGATTGCCTCAGGTCTAGCCGCGGACCCAGCGCCATGGCCTATCCCCGCTGCCGGCTCACAGCGTGAAGCTCTCGCCGAGGTAGAGCCGCCGCACGTTCTCGTCCGCGACGAGTTCCTGCGGGCTGCCCGCGAACAGCACCTGCCCCCCGTAGATGATGCAGGCGCGGTCGACGATGTCGAGCGTCTCGCGGACGTTGTGATCGGTGATCAGCACCCCGATCCCGCGGCGCTTGAGATCCTTCACCAGGTCGCGGATGTCGCTGATCGAGAGCGGGTCGATCCCGGCGAAGGGTTCGTCGAGCAGCATGATCGAAGGTTTCGCCGCGAGCGCCCGGGCGATTTCGCAGCGCCGCCGTTCGCCGCCCGACAGCGCCATCGCGGGCGCGTCGCGCAGCCGGGTGAGGCCGAATTCGCCGAGCAGGCGTTCGAGTTCGGCCTTGCGCGTCTCGCGGTCGGGTTCGACCAGTTCGAGCACCGCATTGATGTTCTGCTCGACCGTCATCCCGCGAAAGATGCTGGTTTCCTGCGGCAGGTAGCCGAGACCGAGGATCGCACGGCGATACATGGGCAGGTTGGTTACGTCTTCTCCGTCCATGAGGATGCGGCCCGAATCGGGTTTGACGAGGCCCATGATCGAATAGAAACAGGTCGTCTTGCCCGCCCCGTTCGGCCCGAGCAGGCCGAGCACCTCGCCCTTCGCCACGGTCAGCGAGATGTCGGTCAGCACCGCGCGCTTGTCGTAGCTCTTGGCGATCGAGATGACCTCGAGCCCGCGCTTGCCTTCGCCCGCTTCGTCGGCGGAAGCGCTGCCTGCGGGGGCATCGATCACGGATGACTTGTCCATGGAAGGACGCTCTAGCATTCATGACGGGGCAGGAAAGGGGCAGAATCTCGGAATTGGCAGGATTTTTGCTAGCATTGCGCGGGCGCAATCGCCTGATGGAGCTGCTGCGCTGCCTTCGTGGAACATCGCACCGGGGAAGGGTGAAGCAAATCCGGCGAAATCCGGAGGTTGCGCTGCTTCTGGTGCGTGCAGCGCAACGATGTTTCGGTTTGGTTACCGTCCTTGCAACAAGGCGACGGTTCTGTGATACTCGCACGGCAGATGGAGATTGATCGGGGATCGACCATGACCGAGACTTCGCACGATACGCATCGCCCTGCGGCCCGGATCGCGGGAAGAACGGCGCGACGGCAAGCGGAGGCCCCGCGCGACTGGCGCCGCGCGATGAGCGACCATGTCGCCTATGCGCTGCTGGTCTACACCGGCCTGCAGATCTTCATGACGGTCAAGGCGCTGAACGAAGGCGGCTCGGGCCTGCTGCCCTATGCCGCACTGGTTATCCTCGTTGCGGGCATCATCCCTGCCTGCCGCTGGTTCGAGAAGCGCTGGTCGGACCTTTCTGATGCCCAGGCGATCGATCCCGCGCACGCGGCGGCGTTCCGGCGGGATGCCTCCGCGCTCTGGCTCCTCGCGATCGGCTTGCCCGTTGCCCTGACCATCCTGATCAAGGCCGCCTTCGCCCTGTTCTGAGCGATGGCCGGACAAGCCCGGCCCTTTCGCGCGGTCCGGCTTGCTGTATGCTCCCTCTCCCGATTGTCCGGGGAAAGGTGAGTGAATTGGCGGTCCTGCGTTTCCTGACCATCCTGATTACGGCTTTGCTGGCCGCTCCGCTGGCCGCCGTCCCTTCGGTCACGACGCCCGCAGAGACGCCCGCCGCGAAGGAGCCCGCCGCTGAGATCGCGCAGGAACAGGACGCTGCCGGCGATGCACGGATTGAGGCGCGGATCGAGGGCATCTTCTCCGAACTTCCGCAATTCGGGACCGTCACCGTGACCGTGCGCGAGGGTGTCGTCACTCTGGCCGGAACCCTGCCCGATGCCGAGACCATCGCCCGCGCCGAGGCGATTGCAAGCCGGGTGTCGGGCGTCGCAACGGTCGAGAACCGCATCCGGCGCGACCTCTCGATCGAACGCAACCTGTCGATCATCGGCCAGGCGTCGCAGGTCGCCAGCGATACGCTCGCCCTCCTGCCGCTGCTGGGGATCGCGGCGATCATCGCGGCGCTGGTCGGAGGCTTCGGCTATCTGCTCGCAAGCTTTGGCTTCGTATGGGACCGAATCGCGCCCAACGCCTTCCTTGCCGAGCTCATCCGCACCGCCATCCGCTTCCTGTTCGTCGTCGGCGGCCTCGTGATCGCGCTCGATATGCTCGGCGCTGGCGCGCTGCTGGGCGCGCTGCTTGGCGGGGCGGGCGTGATCGGGATCGCTCTGGGTTTCGCCATGCGCGACACGGTCGAGAACTACGTCGCCTCACTGATGCTGAGCCTGCGCCAGCCTTTCCGTCCCAACGACCACGTGCTGATCGACGACCTCGAAGGCCGCGTGATCCGCCTCACCAGCCGGGCGACGATCCTGATGACGCTGGAAGGTAACCACCTGCGCATTCCCAATTCGCAGGTCTTCAAGGCGGTGATCCTGAATTACACGCGCAACCCGCAGCGGCGCTTCGATTTCGAGCTCGGGATAGATGCCGACGACGATCCGAGAGAGGCGATGACGCTCGGGATCGAGGTGCTTGCCGGCCTCGCCTTCGTCCTCGACACCCCGCCGCCGAGCGCGCGGATCGTCAATGTCGGCGATTCGAACATCGTGATCCAGTTCTTCGGTTGGATCGACCAGCGCGACGCGGACTGGTTCAAATCGCGAAGCCTCGCCATCGCCGCAGTCAAGGATGCGCTCGAGGAAGCCGGTTTCGCGCTGCCCGAGCCGATCTACCGCCTGCGCTTCGACGGGCGCACCGACCCCTTGCCGATCGGCCGTTCGCGCGGCGAAGGGAGGGCGCCGGAACGACCGCGCAAGGGCCGCGCGGCGCTCTCGGAGGCGCAGGACACGAAGCCCGAAAGCGAGATCAGCGAACTTGTCGAAGCCGAGCGCAGCACCGACCCGGCGCAGGAACGCGACCTGCTCGACGAACACCGCCCGGTCGAGTGATCAGCCGCCGTTCTGGGCGCGCTCGATCGCTTCCATGACGATCTTGCGGGCCTCGGCACGGGTTCCCCAATTGCCGACGCGCACCCACTTTTCGGCTTCGAGATCCTTGTAGTGCGTGAAGAAGTGCTCGATCTGCTGGAAGATGATCGAGGGCAGGTCCTTGGTCTCGCCGACATCCGAGTAATAGGGGAAGGTCGTGTCCACGGGCACGCAGACGAGCTTTTCGTCGCCGCCATGCTCGTCCTCGAGATTGAGCACGCCGATCGGGCGCGCGCTGACGACGCAGCCGGGAATGAAAGGCGAGCGCGAGATCACCAGCGCGTCGAGCGGGTCCCCGTCGGGCGAGAGCGTGTGCGGGACGAAGCCGTAATTGGCCGGATAGCGCATCGGCGTGTGCAGGATGCGGTCGACGAACAGCGCGCCCGATTCCTTGTCGAATTCGTATTTCACCGGCTCCCCGCCGGTCGGCACTTCGATGATGACATTGAGGTCGTCGGGGGGATTCTTGCCGGTCGGAATCTTGTCGATGCGCATGAATGCTGTCCTGTCCTGTCTAGCTTTGGCCGCCGGTCCCCCCTCTCTCCCGAGGCCAGCGCTGCGCGCCGATAGCCCGCTCTTCATATTGCGGCAACCGGAAGTCTCGCCTAATCGCGCCCGCAACCAAGGACATTCCTTCGATGAGCAAGAACACCCCCAAGGCCATTCGCGGCACCCAGGACATTTTCGGCGCCGAGGCCGAAGCCTTCGCCTTCGTCGTCGAGACGTTCGAGCGGGTGCGGAAACTCTACCGCTTTAGGCGCGCCGAATTCCCGGTGTTCGAGCGGACCGAGGTCTTCGCGCGCTCGTTGGGCGAGACGACCGACGTGGTGTCGAAGGAGATGTATTCGTTCGAGGACCGCGGCGGGGAATCGCTCACCCTGCGCCCCGAATTCACGGCGGGAATAGCGCGCGCCTTCCTGACCAACGGCTGGCAGCAGCACGCGCCGCTAAAGGTCGCGACCCATGGCCCCCTGTTCCGCTACGAGCGCCCGCAGAAGGGCCGCTATCGCCAGTTCCACCAGATCGACGCCGAGATCATCGGCGCGGCCGAGCCGCAGGCGGATGTCGAACTGCTCGCAATGGCCGACCAGCTCCTGAAAGAGCTCGGCATCGAGGGCGTGACGCTGCACCTCAACACGCTGGGCGATGCGGCGAGCCGCGAGGCGTGGCGTGCGGGGCTGGTCGACTATTTCGGCAAGGTCGAGGGCGAATTGTCCGAGGATTCGCAGAAGCGGCTGCACAAGAACCCGCTGCGCATCCTCGATTCCAAGGACCCGCGCGACCGCGCCTTTCTTGCCGACGCGCCGCGGATCGACGATTACCTGTCGGACGAGGCGCGCGGCTTCTTCGAGGCGGTGACGAGCGGCCTCGATGCGGCGGGCGTGAAGTGGGTGCGCGCGGAAAGCCTCGTGCGCGGGCTCGACTACTATCGCCATACCGCCTTCGAATTCATCCCCGACGAGGGTTCGGCGGCAGCTGAGGCGCTCGGCGCGCAGAGCACCGTGCTGGGGGGTGGCCGCTATGACGGCCTTATGGAGAGCCTCGGCGGCCCAGCGACTCCGGCGGTCGGCTGGGCGGCGGGGATCGAGCGGCTGGCGATGCTGGTGGCGCAAGAGGGCGAAAAGCCAGCAGACGTAATTGTGGTGGTCGAGGACGATACGCTTCTTGCCGATGCCACTGCATCGATTGGAAAGCTGCGTGCGGCAGGTTTCGCCGCGGAAATGGTGGCGACCGGCAGTGTTCGCAAGCGCTTCGATAAGGCGTCGAAAATGGGGGCAAAGAGCCTCGTTTCATTCGTTTCCGCCGAGAGTGTTAGGATCCGCGGCGAGCGTCAGGGCGAAATTGAAGCCTTGCTCGCATGAAAATCCCCCCCGAACGCCTCGACCAGATCGCCAACCGCTTCGCCGAGCTCGAAGCGCGCATGGCGTCCGGCACGCTCGAGGGTGAGGAATTCGTGCGCGCCAGCCGCGACTATGCCGAGCTCGAACCCGTCGCCAAGGCCGCGCGCGAGGTGAAGGCCATGCGCGATGAGATCGCGGGGCTTGAGGAGATGCTCGCCGACCCCGAAATGAAAGCCATGGCAGAAGAGGAACTCGCCGCCCTGCGCGAGGCCCTGCCGGCTCGCGAACGCCAGCTTGCCGTTGCGCTCCTTCCCCGCGATTCGGCGGACGCGAAACCCGCCATGCTTGAAATCCGCGCCGGGACCGGGGGCGATGAAGCGGCGCTCTTTGCGGGCGATCTTTACCGGATGTACGAACGCTTCGCCGCCGAACAGGGCTGGCGGGTCGAGCCGGTCAGCATGAATGCGGCCGAGGTCGGCGGCTTCAAGGAAATCGTCGCCAATGTCTCCGGGCAGGGCGTCTTCGCCAAGCTGAAATTCGAGAGCGGTGTCCACCGCGTCCAGCGCGTGCCCGTCACCGAAAGCGGGGGGCGCATCCACACCTCCGCGGCGACCGTCGCGGTGCTGCCGGAACCCGACGAGGTCGACGTGCAGATTGAGGACAAGGATCTCAAGATCGACATCTACCGCGCAAGCGGCGCGGGCGGGCAGCACGTCAACACGACCGATTCGGCGGTGCGCATCACCCACCTGCCGAGCGGCATCGTCGTCACCCAGCAGGACGAGCGCAGCCAGCACAAGAACCGGGCCAAGGCGATGCAGGTGCTGCGCGCGCGCCTCTATGAAAAGATGCGCGACGAAGCCGAAGGCGCGGAGGCCGAGGCGAGAAAGGCCATGGTCGGCTCGGGCGACCGGTCGGAACGCATCCGCACCTACAACTTCCCGCAAGGGCGCGTGACCGACCACCGCATCGGGCTGACGCTGCACAAGCTCGACGAGGTGCTGGCAGGGCCGGGCCTTGCCGAACTGGTCGACGCGCTGATCGCCGAGGACGAGGCGAAGCGGCTCGCGGCGTTGGCGGAGTGACGATGACCATCGCCGAGGCGCTGCGCGAGGCTGCGGCTCGGCTGGCCGCGACGAGCGACACGGCGCGGCTCGATGCCGAACTGCTGATGGCGCACGCGCTTGGCGTCACTCGCTCGCAAATGCTGCTCCGGCATATGCAGGCTCCTTCACCCTGCCCATTCGAGAGCTTAGTCGCGCGGCGTGCGGGCCATGAGCCGGTCGCCTACATCACCGGCACCTGCGAATTCTACGGGCGCGAATTCCGGGTCGGGCCGGAAGTGCTGATCCCGCGCTCCGACAGCGAGACCGTGATCGAGGCCGCGCTCGATGCGCTCGGCCGGGAAGCCGGGGCGATCGTCGATCTCGGCACCGGATCGGGTGCGCTGCTGCTCACCCTGCTGGCCGAACGGGACGGCTTCACCGGCATCGGCCTCGACCGCAGCGAGGAGGCGCTGCGCATTGCGCGGGACAATGCGCAGCATCTTGGCCTTGCAACGCGGGCGCAGTTCCAAGCGGGCGACTGGACCCGGTCCGATGCGAGCGGCGATGCGTGGTATGCCGGCCTGCCGCTCGCCGACCTCGTCATCGCCAATCCGCCCTATGTCGAGGACGACGCCGATCTCGCGCCCGACGTGCGCGATTTCGAGCCGGCGGGCGCGCTATTCGCCGGTCCCGAGGGGCTCGACGATTACCGCATCATCGTCCCCGCGCTGCCCGCGATGCTCAGGGATGGCGGCGTGGCGGTGCTCGAGATCGGGGCGACGCAGGGGGAGGCGGTGAGAGCGCTCGGCGAAGCGGCGGGATTCGCTGTCGAAATCCGCCTGGACCTTGCGAATCGCCCCCGCGCGGCGATCCTGAGTTGAGGAAAATCCCGCAAGGGCTTGGCAAACCGGCCGCGCATCGCTACCTCACGTATCAGGCAAGCGATCTGCGAAGGGCGCAAATCGCTCAGGCCGAGCTCCAAATCTCGCTTGAAACGGCCGTTAGGGCACGTCCCCGGCCTTTGGCAGCGCGGAGCGCGCGCCCCTCTGGCGGAAAAGCCATGTCGGCGGCGCATAGCAAGGGGTCTGTTGACCGTGTGTGCATCAATGCTTGCGCCAGGTCGCTGATAAGGAAAATTTCCTTGAATAACAATCGCAACAATCGCCGCCGTGGTCGCGGAAACCGCAATTCGGGCGGGGGCAACCAGCTCAACCGGATCGACAGCCGGGCGCGCGGTAATGCGCCGCAGCTGCTCGAGAAGTACAAGAAGCTGGCGCAGGACGCGCAGCACAATGGCGACCGGGTCCAGGCCGAATATTACCTGCAGTTCGCCGATCACTATTTCCGCGTGATCGCGGACAACAAGGCACGCCAGGAAGAGGCGCGGTCGAAGCGCAACGACGATCGCGGTCAGTCCGACGACGATGACGACGGCGACGACGACAACCGCCGCAGCGACGGCAATCGGGGTGAGAGCAAGCGCGGCGGCAATCGCCGTTCGCGCTCCCGCCGCGACGACACCGACAGCGAAAGCACCCCGAACGAGGGCGAGGAAGGTGTCGAGGGCGAAGCGGTCGAGCCGAAGCGCAAGTCGCGCAAGCCCCGCGGCGGCGAAGACGCCAAGGAAAGCCGCTCCCCGTCAAAGCGCAAGCCCCGATCGAAGAAGAGCGAGGACGGCGGCGAAATCGACTCCTCCGTACTCCCGCCCTCGATCGGCGCCGAGGACGCCTCTTCCGGCGGCGACGATAACCTCGAGACGGTCGACTGATCCTTTGCGCGGGCCCGGTCCGCATCGGGCTTGCCGATAATCGATGGACAATCGCGCCAAGGCATTGGTGAAATTCGCGCAGGCACGACCCGGTCTTGTCGCGTTCGCGCTCGGCCTCGTTGCCGCCACGGCCTATCCCCCGCTCCGCCTCTGGCCGGTCGGCCTCGCTTCGCTCGCCGTCCTGGTGTGGCACCTCCAGAGCGCGCCGGATTGGCGCGGAGCCGTGTGGCGCGGATACCTGTTCGGCTGGGCGCATCTGACGCTCGCCAACAACTGGATTGCGACCGCCTTCACCCATCAGGCGAAGATGCCGGAATTCCTCGGCTGGCTCGCCGTCCCGCTGCTGTGCGTCTATCTTGCGGTCTATCCCGCACTCGCGGCGCTCGCGGCGCATCTCGTGGCCCGCCGGATTGCGCCGCGCGGCTGGGGTATTGCGGTTTTCGGCACGCTGTTCGCAGCTGCATGGATCGTCACCGAATGGGTGCGAAGCTGGGCCTTCACCGGCTATCCGTGGCCGCCGCTCGGCCTGATGCTGCTCGGCCACCATGACGCGCCGGGGATTGCGCGGCTCCTGCCGTGGCTGGGCACCTATGCGCTCTCGGGTTTCACGCTCCTGCTCGCTACCTGCCTTGCAGCGACGCTGGCCTATCGTCGCTGGCTTGCGGCGGGGTTCGCCGGCGTTGCCATCCTCGCCGCGATGCTCCTTTCCCCGACGACCAGCGAGCCGCCGCGCGAGGGTATCCGCTATGCCCTGATCCAGCCGCTCATCCCGCAGAGCGAGATCAACGACGGGTCGAAGTTCGAGGAGCAGTTTCAGCGCATCGCCCGCCTCACCATGCCGGGGAACGAGGAATCGCGCCTTGTGCTCTGGCCCGAAAGCGCGATCCCCGACTATCTCGAGGACGGCTATCCGCTGCGCTATTATGCGCGAATGACCGCAGGGGCCGATCCCGAATATGCGCGCGAGCGGATCGGGCGAGTGATCGGAGCGGATTCGACGCTGCTGACGGGCGTCGTCAATCTCGATATCGGCCTGCGCGAGGACGGCAGCCTCGGCGCGGTCAGCGCGCGCAATTCGGTGCTGGCGCTGGGTGGCGATGGCGCGATCGAGGCGCATTATGCCAAGGCGCACCTCGTGCCCTACGGCGAATACCTGCCAATGGCATGGGCGCTCGAACGCCTCGGGCTTTCGCGCCTGACTGCGGGGACGATCGAATATGTCGCGGGGCCGGGGCCGCGCACGCTCGACCTCGGCGACCATGGCAGGGCGGGCATACAGATCTGCTATGAAATCGTCTTTTCCGGCGAGGTCGTCGATCCCGACAATCGCCCCGATTACATTTTCAATCCATCGAACGACGGCTGGTTCGGCGAATGGGGTCCGCCGCAACATCTCGCGCAGGCGCGAATGCGCGCGATCGAGGAGGGGCTGCCGGTGCTCCGCTCGACCACGACCGGCATAAGCGCGGTGATCGACGCGGACGGGATCGTGCGAGGACACATCGGGCGGGGCCAGGCGGGAAGGCTCGACGGGTTCGTGCCCTCGGCCAAGCCCCCGACGCTCTTTTCGCGCCTCGGAAACGCCCTGCCGCTCGGCTGGGCCGCCGTTCTGGCGCTCGCCGCGCTCGTCCTGCCGAGATTGCTTGCGCTGCGCCGCGCGCGGGGCTAGGGGCTTAGCCGCGAATGCCCGGACATAAAGATTTCCTTATATCTGCATAAGGGAACATGGGCCGGGCGACGGCTTGGACAACGAACCCCTGGGGGACTCATGCGCAGCGATTTCATCTTCACTTCCGAAAGCGTTTCCGAAGGCCATCCCGACAAGGTCTCCGACCAGATCTCGGATGCGATCGTCGATCTCATGCTCGCCAAGGATCCCGAATCCCGGGTCGCCTGCGAGACGATGACCACGACCCAGCGCGTCGTCCTGTCGGGCGAAATCCGCTGCAACCCGATGTACGACCCGACCCGCGAGGACTGGAAGTACAACAATTACTGGGCGCCCGGCGCGCGCGACGAGATCGAGGAAGCCGTGCGCCGGACCGTCGCCGAGATCGGCTATGAACAGGACGGGTTCCACTGGGAGACCCTGACCTTCGAAAACCACCTCCACGGCCAGTCCGCCCACATCGCGCAGGGCGTCGACGCGGGCGCGGAAGGTTCGAACAAGGACGAAGGCGCGGGCGACCAGGGTATCATGTTCGGCTTCGCCTGCGACGAGACCCCCGATCTCATGCCCGCGACGCTCGATTACAGCCACAAGATTCTCCAGCAGCTCGCCGAGGACCGCAAGTCGGGCGCCGCGCCCTTCCTCGAGCCCGATGCCAAGAGCCAGGTCACGCTGCGCTATGTCGACGGCAAGCCCGTCGCCTGCACCGCGGTCGTCGTCTCGACCCAGCACGCGCCGGGCTATCACGAGGGCGAAAAGGAAGCCGAGCTCAAGGCCTATGTGAAGAAGGTCGTCTCCGGCATCCTGCCCGAAGGCTTCATCTCCGATGATACGGCGTGGCACATCAACCCGACCGGCGCCTTCGAGATCGGCGGGCCGGACGGCGATGCCGGGCTCACGGGCCGCAAGATCATCGTCGACACCTATGGCGGCGCGGCTCCGCACGGGGGCGGAGCGTTCAGCGGGAAGGACCCGACCAAGGTCGACCGCAGCGCCGCCTACATCACGCGTTACCTCGCCAAGAACGTGGTCGCCGCGGGCCTCGCCTCGCGCTGCACGATCCAGATCGCCTATGCGATCGGCGTGTCCGAGCCGCTCTCGCTCTATGTGGACACCCACGGCACCTGCGCCGACGGCATCACCGACGAGGCGATCGAGAACGCGATCCGTGGCCTTGCCAAGCTCGGCGGCCTGACCCCGCGCGCGATCCGCACGCACCTTGGCCTCAACAAGCCGATCTATCGCAAGAGCGCGGCCTACGGTCATTTCGGTCGCCCGGCCGAAGGCGATCACTTCCCTTGGGAGCGAACCGACCTTGCGGACGACCTCAAGGCCGCGCTTTCCTGATTTCACCGGCGCCGCCGCCTGCTAGGGCCAATGCCCATGGTGGTGGCGCCGCAACCTTCCTCCGGACGAATTGCCGAGCTCGATGCCCTGAGGGGTGTCGCAGTGATCGGCATCGTCTGGCTGAACGTCCTTGTCTTCGCCCTGCCGAGCCAGGCTTATTACAACCCACTCGCCTGGGGCGGGGAAGGCGCCCTCGACCGGCTGGTCTGGGCGGCGAGCTTCGTCTTCGTCGAGGACAAGTTCCGCACGCTCTTCGCCATGCTGTTCGGCGCGGGCTGCCTGATCCTGTTCGACAAGGGGCGGGCACTCCGCGGCGTGGCGCTAGCCTGGCGTGCCCATTACGCGCGCATGGCGGTGCTGTTCGCCATCGGGCTCGTCCATGCGGTGCTGTTCGCGAATAACGACATCCTGCGCGCCTATGCGCTGGCGGGCTGCGCGCTGCCGTTCCTCGCCCCGCTCGCCCCGCGCGCTCTCGTGGCGGTCGCGATCGGCCTTATGACGATCCACGTCGGGTTCGGCTTCGTCGGATTCGGCGGCGCGATCCATGACTGGTTTACCGGTCGCATGGCGAGCGATGCGAGCTTCTTCGTCGAGCGCAATTACGGGACCGACCCGGCGGCGATCGCTTATATGCTCGAGCGCGGACAGGAGGCGCTGGGCGAACGGATCGGGCGGCGGGCCGAAGGCATCCCGGCGCAGCTCGGTGCGGTCGCTCTGTCGCTGCCGCTCAATCTTGCGTCCATCGCGCTCGGGATGGCGCTGTGGCGCAGTGGGATGCTGGCGGGCAAGTGGCGCCTCTTCCGGCTCCAGCGGCTCGCGGCAGCCTGTGCGCTGGGGGCGATTCCCGCGCTCTTGGCGTTGGCGTGGTTCATCGCGGTCAACGGCTTTCCCGGAGCGCTGGCTGGGGCGGGGAGTCTCGTCGTCTCGGCACCTTTCGACACGCTGCTCGGCCTCGCCTATGCCGCACTCGCCATGGCGTTTTTCACGCCCGGAGGCGCTGTCACGCGGCTGCTCACACCGGTGGGTCGGCTCTCGCTGACCAATTACCTGATGACCTCGGTGATCCTCGCGAGCATTTTCGCGCCGTGGGGTCTGGGCCTGTTCGCCGCGGTCAGCCGCGTCGAGGCGCTGGCGATCAGCTTCGTGCCGATCATTGCCATGCTCGCTTGGTCGCCGTTCTGGGCCGCGCGCTTCGGGAAAGGCCCGTTCGAGCGGCTGTGGCGGGGCGCTTCACGCCTTATTGGCTGAATCGTCGTGCTCACCCAGCAGGGGCGAGGGCCGGTCGAGTGCCAGTTCGGCGTGCGAAAAGGTAAAGGGGCTGCGCACCCCGGCCATTCCGCCGAGTTCCACCTTCATCCCGCGCGCCTCTATCTGCGGATCGGCGAAGACTTCGTCCAGTCGGTTGATCGGGCCGGCAGGCACACCTGCGGCATGGCAGGCATCGAGCAGCGCCGCTTTCGTCCATTCCGCCGTCGCCACCGCGATCTCGGCATCGAGCGCCGCCGCGTTCGCGACCCGCTCGCCATTGTGCATGAAGCGAGGATCGTCCGACCAGTCGCTCCGCCCAAGCAGGTCGGCGAGCTTGTGGAACAGCCCGTCATTGGCAGGCGCGAGGATCACGTGGCCGTCCTTCGCCGGGAACACGCCATAGGGCGCGACCTGCGCGTGGGCATTGCCCATGCGCGGTGGGTTCGCGCCGGTGGCAAATTGATAGGTCGCCTGGTTCGAGAGCAGGCCGACAGAGCAATCCATCAGGCTCATGTCGACGTGCTGGCCGCGGCCTGTCCGCTCGCGCATCAGCAGCGCCGCCTGGATGCCGTTCACCGCCCAAACGCCGGTGGCAAGATCGGATATCGAGATGCCCATCTTCACCGGCGTGCCTTCGGGCTCGCCGGTCAGCGACATGAAGCCGCTCATTCCCTGGATCACGAAATCATACCCCGCCTCGTGCGCGCGCGGGCCAGTGTGACCGAAGCCGGTGATGGAGCAGTAGACGAGCCGTTCATTCGAAGGCGCAAGCGAGACGTAGTCGAGGCCGAACTTGGCGAGGCTGCCGGTCTTGAAATTCTCGATCACCACGTCCGCGCCGAGGCACAGCTCGCGCACCTTGGCGAGATCGCGTTCGTCGCGGAAATCGGCGGTGATTCCTCGTTTCCCCCGGTTGCAGGCATGGTAATAGGCCGCCTCGCGCTGCGGCTTTCCGTCCGGTCCTGCGCGCTCGACCCAGGGCGGGCCCCATGCGCGCGTGCCGTCGCCTTCGGGGCTCTCGACCTTGATAACGTCCGCGCCGAGATCGGCGAGGATCTGCCCGGCAAACGGCCCGGCGAGCACCCGCGCCAGCTCGACCACCTTGAGCCCGGCGAGCGGGGCATTCGGATTGCGCGGGCTTTCTAGCCACATGGCTCAGGCGGTCTCCAGCGCGGTTTCGTAATGCGCCGTGGTCTTTTCCGCGACCTCTTGCGCGGTGACGCCGGGCGCGAGTTCGATCAGGCGGAACGGGCTGTTCTTGTCCGGGCGCTGGAACACGCCGAGATTGGTGATGATCATGTCGACCACACCTGCGCCCGTCAGCGGCAGGGTGCATTCGGGGATGAACTTCGGGCTTCCGTCCTTGGCGGTGTGGTCCATGACGACGATGATCTTCTTGACCCCGGCGACGAGATCCATCGCGCCTCCCATGCCCTTGATCATCTTGCCCGGGATCATCCAGTTGGCGATGTCGCCGTTCTCCGCCACTTCCATCGCGCCCAGCACGGTGAGGTCGATATGCCCGCCGCGGATCATCGAAAAGCTCGTCGCGCTGTCGAAATAGGCGCTGTGGGGCAGCTCGCTGATGGTCTGTTTCCCCGCATTGATGAGGTCCGGGTCGACCTCGTCCTCGTAGGGAAACGGCCCGATGCCGAGCATCCCGTTCTCGCTCTGCAGCGTCACCATCATCCCTTCGGGGATGTGATTGGCCACCAGCGTCGGGATGCCGATGCCGAGATTGACGTAATAGCCGTCCTCCAGCTCCTGCGCGGCGCGCGCCGCCATCTGGTCGCGGGTCCAGCCCTTGGGTTCGTCGGTCATTGTGTCGGCCTTTGTTCTGAAAGTGAAAGCGACGGGACGAGAAACCATCCGTCGCCGATCAGGAGTTCGAGGCCGAGCGCGGCCTCGGGGTTGACGAGATAAGCGTAGAGTTCGTCGAAATCCTCGCGTTCGTCGCCCGCGATCGCGACGAGGCAGGTGCGGGCGGCAAGGTCCTCGCGCCGGGTCTGCTTGCGGTCGCCGGGATAGCGCATGAGCAGGAGTGTATCGTCGCCATCGGGGTCGAGTCCGGCCTCGGCGAGCGCCTCACGAAGCGCGCCCGCATGGGCCGCCGACTGGCCGGAGATCCAGGCGATTTCGACCCCCGCCCGGCGCAGGCGCGATAGGCCGACCGACAGGTCCGGATCGGCGGAAACGTCCAGCTCGGCGGGCAGCATCCCGCCTGCTGGGTCGAGGTCGATCAGGACCGACGGCGTTTGGGCAGCGCAGGGCTTGAGCTCGGCGCTTAGCGAAGCGGGCTCAGCAAGAAGGGCAGAGTCCCGCGAGCCGTCGCTCGCTGCCATGGAGGCCGCGGCCTCGGCGAAAGCGAGGAAGTTTGCGAATGGGCCCATGGGGACATTCTCGCGCGGCCGGACGGGATCCGCGACGAGAAACAGATCGGAGGTGGCAGCCTCTGGCATGACGCTCTTAGGCGTGTCGCCCTCTATCGCGAGCGCGGGATCGCGACCGTCCATGCCGCTGCGCAGGACCGCCCCGCCAGCAACGACCGGGATTGCCGCTGCGACGCAGCCCGACAAGATGCCGACCAAGGCAACAAGGGCGGCGGGGACAAGGAGGCGGCGGAACGGCACGGACGCTCCCTCAGGCGGTTTCCCGTTCGCGTACCGTGCGGAACTCGATCTTCTTGTCGTAAGGCGCGCCGAGCACCAGCCGGTTCACGAACACGCCCGGCAGGTGGATCTGGTCGGGATCGAGCGCACCTGCAGGCACGATTTCCTCGACCTCGGCGACGCAGACCCTGCCACAGGTCGCAGCGGGCTGGTTGAAGTTACGCGCGGTCTTGCGGAAGACGAGGTTGCCTGTCTCGTCGGCCTTCCACGCCTTGACGATCGACAGGTCGGCGAAGATCCCGCGCTCGAGAATGTAGGTCGACATCACGCCGTCCGGATCGGGGAATTCCTTGTGCTCCTTGCCTTCCGCGACCTGCGTGCCGACGCCGGTTTTCGTGTAAAAACCGGGGATGCCCGCGCCGCCCGCGCGCATCCGTTCGGCGAGCGTGCCTTGCGGGCAAAACTCGACTTCGAGTTCACCGGAGAGGAACTGCCGCTCGAATTCCTTGTTCTCGCCGACATAGGAGGAGATCATCTTCCTCACCTGGCGGGTGCGCAGCAGCTTGCCGATGCCTTCGTTGTCGATCCCGGCATTGT
The DNA here is from genome assembly GCF_011765465.1 of Erythrobacter sp. Lineage (NCBI taxonomy): Bacteria > Pseudomonadati > Pseudomonadota > Alphaproteobacteria > Sphingomonadales > Erythrobacteraceae > Erythrobacter > Erythrobacter sp. The sequence goes on from NZ_CP050265.1 coordinate 2,995,062, forward strand.
TGCTGGCGAACGTCAGCCCGGTGACGCCGCTGTCGCGGATCGCGTCGAGCAAGCGTTCCGGGATCCCGCACAGGCCGAAGCCCCCGGCTGCGATCAGCATGTCGTTTTCAAGCACGCCCTCGAGGGCGCTGGCGGCGTCGGGGTAGAGCTTGCTCATGGATGTCCTCGATTGTGTCGGGATCGGTCTGGCGGCTGATTAAAGCCTTGTCCCGCCGCTGTCACGCGCGCCCTGCAGGAGTGTTTGGCAAGCGCGGCAAAGGCAGCGAATCATGCTGCAATGCAAAAGGATTCGCCGCGCGATGCTGCCGAAAATTCGGGCAGATGCCGCCTCCCCGTGCACATAATGTGCAAGATTTGGCACATGAGGCCCTTTGCGGGCATCATGTGGTGCGTAATTTTCATCAAACCATGCGCCATTCGCACTTGCACAAATTGCCGTTCCGGGGCATATCCAAGCTGCCTTTCAGGCATCCTCTCCCAAACTTTTCTAGCCCGGCCTTCGTGCCGGGCTTTTTTCTGTCCGCTTTCAGCAGGTCGGCGCGTGGCTCGCCGTCCGATGGACGAACCGGCGCGCCGCGCGCGCGCTTGCCCCTATTTGCAATGCGCGCGCGGCCTTCCTAGCTAGCTGCGAAAGCCCAGATGCAGCCGGAGGATCGCCCATGGTCGATGCCGAAACCGCCAATAACGCCCGCACCGCGCGACTCCAGGTCGCTCCTGCTCGTCAGGAGGAATCGGGCCAAGGCATAGCGCGTATGCCGCGCTCGGCGTTCCAGGCGCTCGGCATCACCGAGGGCGACGTGGTCGAGATTGCCGGCAAGCGTTCGACTGCCGCGATCGCCATGGCCGCCTATCCCGAGGACGAAACGCTCGACGTGGTGCGCCTCGACGGCCTCCAGCGCGGCAATGCCGAGGCGGCATCCGGCGAGCACGTCGAGATTTCCGCCGCGCGCTCGCGTCCCGCCACTCGAGTAGTGTTCGCCCCGGCCCAGCGCGAAATGCGCCTGCAGGGCCCGACCCAGGCATTGAAGCGCAATTTCTTCCGGAAGCCGCTGGTCGCCGGCGACCTCGTCGCCACGACGGGCCAACAGCCGGTCCAGAATATGCCGTCCGATGTGCGACAGCTCCTGCGCGCGCCCGCTTATGCGCTGACCCAAATTCGCCTTTCGGTCGCTTCGACCAGTCCCAAGGGCATCGTCCATATCGACGAGAACACCGAGGTGGAGCTGCGCACCGAATTCGAGGAGCCCCGCGACGCGCGCGCGGTGGTCAATTACGATGATGTCGGCGGCATGGACGACACGATCCAGCAGCTGCGCGAAATGGTCGAGCTGCCGCTGCGCTATCCCGAGCTGTTCACGCGCCTCGGTGTCGATCCGCCCAAGGGCGTGCTGCTGCATGGCCCGCCCGGCACCGGCAAGACCCGTCTCGCGCAGGCCGTTGCGAATGAAAGCGACGCGGAATTCTTCACCATCAACGGGCCGGAAATCATGGGCTCGGGCTATGGCGAATCGGAAAAGCGCCTGCGCGAAGTGTTCGAGGAAGCGAGCCGCGCCGCGCCGGCAATCGTCTTCATCGACGAAATCGATTCGATCGCGCCCAAGCGCCAGCAAGTGCCGGGCGAGGCGGAAAAGCGCCTCGTCGCCCAGCTGCTCACGCTGATGGACGGGCTCGAGGCGCGCTCAAACCTCGTCGTCATCGCCGCCACCAACCGGCCCGACGCGATCGACGAGGCGCTGCGCCGACCGGGACGCTTCGACCGCGAAATCGTCATCGGCGTGCCTGACGAGCGCGGACGGCGGGAAATCCTCTCGATCCACACCCGCGGGATGCCGCTCGAGGACGCGGTCGACTTGAAGGAACTCGCCCGCGTGACCCACGGCTTCGTCGGGGCGGATATCGCTGCTCTAGCCCGCGAGGCGGCGATCGACGCGGTGCGCCGGATCATGCCGCGATTGGACCTCGACGAGAGGACGATCCCGCCCGACGTGCTGGAAGACCTGTGCGTGACCCGCGCCGATTTCCTTTCGGCGCTGAAACGCATCCAGCCTTCGGCCATGCGCGAGGTCATGGTGCAGGTGCCGAACGTCCAGTGGTCGGACATCGGCGGCGCGAACGAGGCGATCGAGCGGCTCAAGGAAGGGATCGAGCTTCCGCTCAGAAACCCGCAAGCCTTCCGTCGGCTCGGCATTCGCCCGGCCAAGGGTTTCCTGCTCTACGGCCCGCCCGGTACCGGCAAGACCCTGCTCGCCAAGGCCGTGGCGAAAGAGGCCGAGGCCAATTTCATCTCGATGAAAAGTTCGGACCTGCTGTCCAAATGGTACGGCGAAAGCGAGCAGCAGATCGCCCGGATGTTCGCCCGCGCGCGCGCGGTGGCGCCCTGCGTCGTGTTCATCGACGAGATCGACAGCCTGGTCCCCGCCCGCGGCTCCGCGCAGGGCGAGCCGCAGGTGACGGGCCGGGTGGTCAACACGATCCTCGCCGAAATGGACGGTCTCGAGGAATTGCAGTCGGTCGTCGTGATCGGCGCGACCAACCGCCCAACGCTGGTCGACCCCGCCCTGCTGCGGCCCGGTCGGTTCGACGAACTCGTCTTCGTCAGCACCCCCGACAAGGCCGGGCGCGAGCACATCCTGCGCATTCATACGGCCAAAATGCCGCTCGCCGATGATGTCGACCTCGCCACCGTCGCGGCCGAGACCGAGCGGTTCACCGGGGCCGATCTCGAGGACGTGGTGCGCCGCGCCGGGCTCGGCGCGCTGCGCCGGGTGGGGAGCGACGTGCAGGAGGTCGTCGCCGAGGACTTCAAGGCGGCGCTCAAGGAATCGCGCGCAACGGTCACGGCGAAGATGGAAGACGAATACCGCCGGATGCAGGGCGAGCTGAAGAAGCGTGCCGCCGAGGTCCAGCCGATCGGATTCGTCGTCCCGGAAACGCTGGAACCCGTGCGCGACAAGAAGCACGGCTAGGAACCGAGGCTTAGCCGGGCAGGATGTCGACCCCGTCCCTGTCGATCGGCTCGACCCTGCGCCGCGCGATCGCTTCGGGCATTTCGTCGCGGATGAAGGCCATCATCGCCTCGCGTATCTGACAGCGAAGGTCGAAGGCGGTCCCGGCATCCTTCGCGCTCATCAGCAGGCGGACCTCGATGTAGTCGGGTGCGGTGTCGGTCACCTGCACCACCTGCACCCGCTCGTCCCACAGCGGATTGGCGGTGATGAGCTCCTCGTATTTCGCCCGCACCTTCCCGACATCCGCCATCGGGTCGAGATGGAGGAAGACCGTGCCGAGCAGCTGCGAACTGCGTCGGGTCCAGTTCTGGAATGTCTCGTCGAGGAACTTGTGGACCGGGACCACCAGCCGCCGCTCGTCCCAGATGCGCACGATGACGTAGGTCGTGCGGATGTCCTCGATCCGGCCCCATTCGCCCTCTACGATGACGACGTCGTCGATCCGGATCGGCTCGGTCAACGCCATCTGCAGCCCGCCGATCAGCGCCTTGAGCGCCGGTTGCGCCGCCGCGCCGACCGCAAGCGCGGCAAGGCCCGCCGAAGCCATCAGGGTCACGCCGATGTCGCGGATCCCGGGGATCGACAGCAGCATCAGCCCGACGGTGACGAAGATGATGGCGAAGGTCCCGATCCGGCTGAAGATCGCAAGCCGCGTGCGCCGCCTGCGCGCCTCGAGATTGTCCTCGACATCGATATCGGCGCGCAGTTCCAGCGCCTTGACCGTCGCGCGCATGATCGACAGCGCCATCCAGCCGATCAGCAGGGGCAGGACGAAGCCCGCTACCGCCTGCCACACCGTGTCGAGCACCGGCATGGTCCGCGCCGCCAGCACCAGCGCGAGGGCGACGATCGCCCAGCGGCTCGGCCGGACGAGTTCGCCGACGACGATGTTGTCGGCCTCGCTCTCGCTCGCATGGGCGACCCGGCGCAGGATACGAAAGAGAACGCCGTGAACGAGAAGCGCCACGGCGACCGCGATGCCTGCCGCCAGCGCCGCCGCGGCAACGTCGCCCCAGTCGCTCGGCAGCAGCCCGCGCATCCGGTCGATCCACGCATTCATCAGGCCGGACCCTAGAGACTAAAGCGCCGTGCGTCACGGTCAGTGTGCCGCGTCCCACGAAGCGCCGGTGCCGATCTCGACACCGAGCGGGACATCGAGCTTGACCGAAGGCAGCGCCGCCTCGGCCATGACCCGCTCGATCACTGGCGAGGCGGCGGCAACGTCGCTCTCGGGCAGTTCGAAGACCAGTTCGTCGTGGACCTGCAGCAGCATCCGCACATCCGGCAGGCCCGCATCCCTCAGCGCGGGCAGCATCCGCACCATCGCCCGCTTGATGATATCGGCGCTGGTTCCCTGGATCGGCGCGTTGATCGCCGCGCGTTCGGAACCCTGGCGCTCGGCCTGGTTTTTCGAATTGATCCGCGGGAACCACGTCTTGCGGCCGAACAGGGTCTGCGAATAGCCGCGCTCGCGCACGGTTTCCAATGTCTCGGCGATGTAGCGCTGGATGCCGGGGAAGCGCTGGAAATAGGTGTCGATCATGTCCTGCGCCTCGTCCGGATCGACTTCGAGCCGCCCGGCAAGGCCCCAGCGGCTGATTCCGTAGAGGATCGCGAAATTGATCGTCTTGGCCCGCGCGCGGGTGTCGCGGGTGACTTCGCCGAACATCTCGGTCGCGGTGCGGGCGTGGATGTCCTCGCCGTTCGCGAAAGCCTGTTTCAGCGTGTCGACATCGGCCATGTGCGCGGCGAGGCGCAGCTCGATCTGCGAATAGTCGGCCGCGAGCAGGACATTGCCTTCCTCGGGCACGAAAGCCTCGCGGATCTGCCGCCCGATCGCGGTCCTGACCGGGATGTTCTGCAGGTTGGGGTCGGTCGAGCTCAATCGCCCGGTCTGCGCACCCACGAGGCTGTAGCTCGTATGCACGCGCCCCGTCGCCGGATTGATCGCGGCCTGGAGGGCATCCGTGTAGGTCGATTTCAGCTTCGACAGCTGCCGCCATTCGAGCACCAGCCGCGCGATGGGCGCGCCTTCGGCGGCGAGCTTTTCGAGCACCGACACGTCGGTCGAATACTGCCCGCTCTTGCCCTTGCGCCCGCCCTTGTAGCCCAGCTTGTCGAACAGGATCTCGCCCAGCTGCTTGGGGCTGCCAACGGTGAATTCCTGCCCGGCGGCTTCGTGGATTTCCCCCTCGAGCCGCCCGATCTCCTTGGCGAATTCCTCCGACAGTTTCGCCAGCCGTGCGCGGTCGACCTTGATGCCCTCGCGCTCCATCCCCGCGACGACAGGAATCAGCGGTCGGTCGACCCGTTCGTAGATCCGGCTCCCGCCCTCTACCGCAAGCCGGGGCTTGAGCAGCGTGTAGAGCCGCCAAGTGATGTCCGCGTCCTCGGCCGCGTATTCGGTCGCGCGGTCGAGCGGCACCTCGCCGAAAGGGATCGCCTTCTTGCCGGTCCCGCACACGTCCTTGTAGGCGATCGCGGTGTGGGCGAGGTGGCGCTGGCACAGCTCGTCCATGCCGTGCCCGCCGCCGATCCCGTCCTCGGACCGCCCGGCATCGAGCGCGAAGCTGATGATCATCGTGTCCTCGACAGGGCTCACCGTGACACCATGGCGGGCGAGGACGTTGAGATCGTATTTGCCGTTCTGGAAGACCTTGATGACGGCCTCGTCGGCGAGAAGCCGGCCGAGCGCGGCCAGCGCCGCGTCGCGTTCGACCTGCTGCGGTTTCTCGGCGAACATATCGGCTGAGCCGTGGGCGAGCGGGACGTAGCAGGCTTCGTTCGGCCCCACCGCGAGGCTCACCCCGACCAGATCGGCCTGCATCGCATCAAGAGAAGACGTCTCGGTATCGACCGCCACGAGCCGGGCCGCACGTGCTCGTTCGATCCAGCGTTCGAGCGCATCCATCGTCTGGACCGTTTCGTAGGCGCTGCGATCCACGGCGGGCATTTCGGGCGGCGGCTGGCGATTGCCTTCCGCCGTGCCGTCCTCGCCCGCACGCTTCTCGCCTACCGGGTCGAGATTGTTCGGCCTTTCGGGGCTGCCGTGCCCATTTCCCAGCCGCCGCAGGAGTGAGGTGAAGCCGTGTTTTTCGAGGAAGGCGGCGAGCGGTTCGGGCGGCACCTTGGAGAGTTTCATCTCTTCGATCGGCTGGGGGAGGTCGCAGTCCTCCTTGAGCGTGACGAGCACCCGGCTCATCTCGGCGTCGGCGCGGCCTTCTATGAGGCGCTCCTTGAGCTTCGATTTCTTCATCTCCGGCGCGTGGTCGAGCGCGGCGGCAAGCGAGCCGTGTTCGGCGATCAGCTTGCTCGCGGTCTTTGGGCCGATGCCGTAGATGCCGGGGATGTTGTCGACGCTGTCGCCCATCAGCGCAAGCACGTCGCCGACCAGTTCCGGACCGACCCCGAATTTCGCTTCGACCTCGGGAATGTAGAGCCGCTGGCTCTTCATCGTGTCGAGCATATCGATGCGGGCTCCGTCGACTTCGCCGACGAGCTGCATCAGGTCCTTGTCGCTAGAGACGATCGTCACGTCCCAGCCCTTGCGCTGCGCTTCGCGGGAGTAGGAGGCGATGAGGTCGTCCGCTTCCAGCCCGGCTTCCTCGATGCAGGGCAGGCTGAAGGCGCGCGTCGCATCGCGTATGAGCGGGAATTGCGGGCGCAGGTCCTCTGGCGGCTCGGGCCGGTTGGCCTTGTATTCGGGGTAGATCTCGTTGCGGAAGCTCTTGGAATCCTTGTCGAGGATGACCGCGAGATGGGTCGGACCGTCGGCCGCGTCGAGATCCTCGGCGAGCTTCCACAGCATCGTGGTGTAGCCGTAGACCGCGCCCACCGGCGTGCCTTCCGGGTCGGTCAGCGGCGGGAGGCGGTGATAGGCCCGGAAAATATAGGAGGAGCCGTCGACGAGGTAGAGGTGGTTGCGCGTCTGTCCCATGCTGGCCTGCTAGCACCACGCAAAGGCGGGCGTAAGCCGCTTTGCAGAAGGGGGCGCGAGAGGCACCTTTCGCTTGCCTTGCCACATTCTCGCCATTATTGGGGGGCGAGCCGGGATAGGGGTCCGGCTTTCTCGCGGCTCTGCAAGCGCGGCTGCGTGACGTCACTCGCTGAAGAAGGAATGCAAACTCATGCGTAAGTTCGTTCTTGCTGCCGCAGTCGCCACCTCGGCACTCACCCTCGCAGCTTGCGGTGAAACCGCCGAAGCGCCCGACGGGACCGTCGATGAAATGAACGCCGACGCCGATTCGGTCGTCGAGGATGCCACTGCGACCGCCGAGGAAGGCATGGCCGATATGGAAGCGGGCGCCGAAGAGGCCGGCGAAGCGGCCGAGGAAACCGTCGAAGGCGCTGCCGGGGATGCCGCCGAAGAAGCCGATGCGGCGGGCGATGCCGCCTCGCGTATGCTCGACAAGGCGGTCGACAAGGCCATCGAAAAGGGCGAAGCCGCCGCCGACAAGGCGATGGCCGATATGTAATCTTCGCGTTCCCGCCCAAGGCGGGATGCCGGGAATACAAAAAAGGGCGGCGCCGGTCAGGCGTCGCCCTTTTTCACGTGGAACATCGCGGGAACGGTCAGCCGCCCGTGCGCGGTGCGCTGGTCCAGTTGATTCCGTCGTTATCGCGCAGCTTCGCCTTCGCATCGAAGCCGTCGTAGAGCGCCCGCGCGATCGCGGCGATCCGCCGTTCGCGGGCGAGGCGCGAGCCCTGCCCGGTGACGTAGATCGCCACCGCGATAGCGCGCCCGTCGGGATATTCGATGATGCCGATGTCGCTGGAAGTGTTGTTGAGCGAGCCGGTCTTGTGGCTCACCACCGCCTCGTCCGGCATATTGGCGACGATCCGGCGCCTGCCCGTGACTGTCCGGCTCATCGCGCCGAGCAGCACCTGGCGATGCTCGTCGGAAAGGAAATCGCCCCGATAAAGCCCCTGCAGAAGCCGCACCATCGCCTTGGGCGTGGCCGCGTCGCGTGGGTCGATATAGGCTGCCGGGTCGTATTCGCCGTCGTCGCGCACCAGCGTCGCGATGTCGCGGTCGATGCTGAATTCGTTGATCCCCTGTCGCCGGACCCATCCATTGACCTTTTCCGGCCCGCCCACCGCGGCGAGCAGCGCATCGGTCGCAGGGTTGCTCGAACGAGTGATCATGATTTCGATGAGGTCGATCGCCCGCATATGCTTCCCCTCGCGCACGGGCGCTTTGGGCGAGGAGAATTTGGCCGAGCGGATCGGGATCATCAGCGGCCATTCCGAGGTCAGCGAGAATTGGCCCTTTTCGACCATGTCGAGATAAGTGGCGGCAACCGCAATCTTGCTGGTCGAGGCCATCGGGAAAAGCTGGTCGCCCAGCACCGCGATCTGCTCTCCGGTCTGAAGGTCGAGTGCGGCCACTCCGATGCGACCCTTCGATCCGTCTGCAAGCTCCGCGATGCGCTGCTCGAAGGAGCTCTCATAGATCGCCTCGAATGTCTGCGGCGTGCGCAGCTCTGTCCCGAAGGCGTCATCGAAGCGCGAGGCGAGATCGGTGCCCTGCGCGCTGAGCGGCGCGCCGAGCAGCGCAAGCACGCCGAAAAGGATGGCAAGAAGGGAAAATCGCTGCTGTGGGGCCATGGGCTAAGTCTAGGTCCTCGTGGTTGCCGCGGGCTTAATGCCATTGTCTAGGGCGGTGCGATTCCCCGCGGCAAGGGCAAATGGCTGTCCCCTGCGGCGAATGGTGCGCCAGCCGCGACGCGGACCCGGGCGGCGCTGTTCCTTCCCTTTGCAATCCGCGGGCCGTTGGGCGGTTCCCGCGCCACCTTCGTCGAATGGACGGCGCGATCCCGGCGATGCCTCTTGACTGCGTCGCACGGCAAGGCAGTTTGCCCGTCAATCCATCTCATCACGGGGACCTTCATGACCAATATCCGTTTTCGCGCGCGCGCTGCACGCACGACTCTCGCCGCCCTGCTGGTCGGCTCGTCCACTATCGCCTTCGCCCAGAGCGCACCGATCGTTCAGCCCGGCGCGCCGGGTCAGGAAAGTCGCGACCTGTCGGCGGAAGAAGCGGTCAAGCTTGCCGGGTCGAGCTACACGCGCGCCGACGTCAAGTTCATGCAGGACATGATCGTCCACCATGCCCAGGCCGTCGAGATGGCCATGCTGGTCAAGGACCGCACCAACACCGAGGACATCGTCGCCGTTGCCGGCCGGATCGAGGCAAGCCAGGAAGACGAGATGGCCTTCATGCGCGAATGGCTCGAAGCGCGCGGCGAACCGCTCCACATGGCGATGCCGGCGGGCCACGACCACCGCGCGCACCACGCGATGATGGGCATGGCGACGCCCGAACAGATGAAGGCGCTCGCCGCCGCCGAGGGCGCGGAATTCGACCGCCAGTTCCTCACCCTGATGATCGCCCACCACGAAGGCGCGCTCGACATGGTGGACAAGCTGCTCGCCCAGCCCGGCAGCGCCGCCGACCCCGTCCTCTACCGCTTCATCGGCGATGTCGAAAACGACCAGAAAAGCGAGATCGAACGGATGGACGTCCTGCTCGCCGGCCTTTCGCCCGATCCGCGCGCCGGGCTTGCGGCAGGCTTCGACGACGCGGGCGAGGCGATCTCCAACCTGCGCCTCGTCGCCAGCCTGAGGAAGCCCGCCGGCTTCTTCAATCCCGACAACCCGGCCGACCTGCGCCCCGCCATCCCGCCTCGCGAGGATGAAGCGGAGGAGGCCGCCGAGGACGTCGCCGAAGCCGCCGAAGAAGTCGCCGCCGCCGCTGCGGAGGAGGGCGAGGACGAAACCCCGACCCGGATGGAGGACAAGGAAGAGAGCCTCACCCAGTTCGCCGAACGCTCGCCGCTGCTCGATTTCGCGAACACCGACATGGCGTTCTTTGACGACATCATGGTCGCGGGCAACTACCACGGTTTCAACATCTACCGGCTCGGCGAGGACGGCGTGCCTGCGCTCATGTCCTCGGTCGTCTGTCCCGGCGGGCAGGGCGACGTCTCGGTCGTCGGCGACATCCTCGTGATGAGCGTCGAGCAGACCCGCGGGCGGGTCGATTGCGGCCTCCAGGGGGTCGAGGGCGACGTCAGCGAGGACCGCTTCCGCGGCCTTCGCATCTTCGACATTTCCGACCTTCGCCGTCCGCGCCAGGTCGGCGGGGTGCAGACCTGCCGCGGCAGCCACACCCACTCGATCGTCAGCGCGGACGATGAAAAGATCGTCGTCTACAATTCGGGCACCTCGAGCGTGCGCGACAGCGAGGAACTTGCCCGCTGCGTCGACAACCCGGCCTCGACCCGGACCGCCTATTTCAGCATCGACATCATCGAGATCCCGCTCGCCGACCCGTCCAAAGCGCGGATCGTCAGCTCGCCCCGCGTCTTCGCCGATGACGAGACCGGCGAGATCGCGGGCCTGTGGAAAGGCGGCGAAAGCGGCGAGGGCACGCAGTACACACGCCGCACCGACCAGTGCCACGACATCACCGTCTTCCCGTCCAAGAACCTCGCCGCCGGCGCCTGTTCGGGCAACGGCATCCTCATGGACATTTCCGATCCCTATAACCCGAAGCGTATCGACGCGGTCTTCGACAAGGGCTTCGCCTACTGGCACTCGGCGACTTTCAACAATGACGGGACCAAGGTGATCTTCACCGACGAATGGGGCGGGGGCGGTCGCCCGCGCTGCCGTGCTTCGGACCCGCTCGACTGGGGCGCCGACGCGATCTACGACATCGTTGACGGCAAGCTCGAATATCGCAGCCATTACAAGATGCCCGCTCCGCAGACGGACATGGAGAACTGCGTCGCGCACAATGGCTCGATCATCCCCGTGCCGGGCCGCGACATCTTCGTGCAGTCGTGGTACCAGGGCGGTATCAGCGTGGTGGATTTCACCGACAGCGCGAACCCCAAGGAAATCGCCTTCTTCGACCGCGGCCCGATCAGCGACGAGCAGATGGTCGTCGGCGGCTACTGGTCGTCCTATTGGTACAACGGACGCATCTACGGGACCGAGATCACCCGCGGCATCGACGTCTTCGCATTGGAGCCGAGCGAGCACCTGACCGAGGCGGAAATCGCCGCGGCCGAGGCGGCGTCCTATGCCGGGGAGCGCTTCAACCCGCAGACCCAGACCGAAGTGACGTGGTCCGATGCCGCGATCAAGGCGGCCGAGGCGAGCCGCAAGGGCGGCTGACACCTGAACGGCGCGGCGCGTGAGGATCACGCGCCGCGCCGATCGGGGGCGAGAAAGGTGACAAAGGTTACACCCTGTCACCTTTGCGCTCCGCCGATTCCGCCTTTCCGTTCAGTCAGCTGAACGCGAAATGCGCGCTCCGGACAATTGGGGGTGAGCGCCGAGAATCCCCGTTAAGGGGCGCAATCTTGCTCCTCACCATGCCAAAGAGCCGCGCGCGGTCTAGCGGGCAGGGGCGGGGTAGGAAATGCAGCTCTCGGGCCGGATGCGCCCGGTTGGGTCGGCGCGTCCGGGCGCTGCAGCTCAGGCCGCCTCGATCGCCTTTTCGATCTCTTCGGTGGAGACGTTGGTGAGCGTCTTGTCGATCTCGCCGACGAGGCGCTTTTTCAACTCGGTGTGATAATGCTGGCGCATCTCGCCCAGCGTCTTGGGATCGGCGATCACAAGTATGTCGTGCAGGTCGCCGTCGATGGCCTTCGCGTTGAGCCATTCCGCCGCTGCCGCGCCGTGGGCGAGTTCGTTGAGATCGGTCCGGCCGAGCCGCTGGCCGTGATCGTCCTGGTGGCGGATCCCGGCGCTGAAATTGGTCGCGGCGAGCTTGGGATTGTCCTCCGCCGCCAGCTTGGGCTCGAAGATCTGGCCTTCGTTGCGGAACAGGGCGAAGCTTTCTCCGTCGACCACGGCGACATGGGCTTTTGCGGGTAATTTCATGGACTTTCCTCCTCTTTACCCGACCAACGCGCAGGCGCCGCGATCGTTGCGAGGAAGTCAGCCGCCCTTCACCTCGGCAATCCAGTTGTCGACCCGCTTTTCCAGCAGTGAAAGCGGGACCGACCCGCCGCCCAGCACGGTGTCGTGGAAGCCGCGAATGTCGAAATCCTCGCCCAACTCCGCCTCGGCACGGGCGCGCAATTGCTGGATGCGGATCATGCCGATCTTGTAGGAGGTCGCCTGTCCCGGCAGCACGAAATAGCGCTGCACCTCGCTGCGCGCGGCGGCTTTGGGTGTGGGGGAGTTTTCCATCGCATAGGCCACGGCCTTTTCCTCGCTCCAGCCCTTGGCGTGGATGCCGGTGTCGACCACCAGCCGGATCGCGCGCCAGATCTCGCTCGAGAGGCGGCCGAACTCGGAATAGGGATCCTGGTAGCCGCCCATCTCCTTGGCGAGCGCCTCGGCATAGAGCGCCCAGCCTTCGCCGAAGGCCGAAATGAAGCCGCCCTGCGACTGGAAGCTCGGCACGCCTTCGAGTTCCTGCGCGATCGAAACCTGCATATGGTGGCCCGGATTGCCCTCGTGATAGGCGATCGCCTCGAGCTCGGTGATGGGCATGGCGGTCATGTCGGACAGGTGCGCGTAGTAGATGCCGGGGCGCGAGCCGTCGGGCGTGCCGGGGCTGTAGTGCTGCGCGGCGCCGTCCTGTTCGCGGAAGGGTTCGACCCGGCGCACCTCAAGCTTCGCCTTAGGCAGGCGACCGAAGAATTCGGGCAGGCGCGCGGTGATCGCAGCGATGTCGGCGGCGGCGCGGTCGATATACATCTGCGCGCCTTCGTCATTGTCGGGGAAGAAGAACTGCGGGTCGGTGCGGGTGAATTCGAAGAAGTCCTGCAGGTCGCCCTCGAAGCCGACCTGGTCCATGATCGCCAGCATTTCTCCGCGGATGCGGGCGACCTCGGAGAGGCCGAGCTGGTGGATTTCCTCCGCGGAGAGGTCGGTCGTGGTCATCGCCTGGAGGCGGGCGGCGTAGAAGGCTTCGCCGTCCGGAAGGGCGCTGGCCCCGCGCGCCGTTTCGTCGGCGTTGGCACGGTCAGCTTCGAACCAGTCGATGACGCGGGCGTAGGCGGGCCGGAATTCCTCGAGCAGCGCGATGCGCGCCTCTTTGCGCAGCTCGCCCGCTCGCGCCTCGGTGATCGCGCCCGCCTCGGTAAGCGCGGCAAGGTGACGCTCCACGCCTTCCCACATGGCCGAAGGCTCGCCCTCATCGAAGGGCGCTCCGCTCGTCAGGTTCTTCGATTCAAGGATCACCGCGTCATAGGCGAAGCGCGGCGGGCGCGTTCCCGCCGCTGCGTTGCGCTGGGCGAGGGCGAGGAGCTGGTCCATTGCCCGGCCGATCCCGCCGATCCGCGCGATGAAGGCTTCCATGTCGCTTTCGGTCTCGACCGCGTGCTGCGTCAGAAGGAAGGTCGGCAGGCCCGACTGCGCCGAGCCCATCTGGTGAAGGATGTAGTCCTGCTTGCGGAACCTCCAATTGCGCTCGGCCTCTTCCAGCCGGAACCGCCACATATCCCACGAAAGCTTGCCCGCGGGCGTCAGCGCGTCGTAATCGAAAGTCGCTTCCATCTCCGCAGTCGCAGCGCGCATCCATTCGAGCTGTTCGAGTTGGGCCGCCTCGCTGAAATCGTCGATCCTGTCGTAGTCGGTCTTGAGCCCCAGCGCGGTCTGCATCATCGGGCTGAAGGCGAGCTGTTCCTCCCACTTCTCCTCGAACCATGCATTAAGGCATTCGGTCTCGCTGGCGGTGCATTCCACGCCCGGCTCCTGGGCGACCGCGTGCTGCGGCGCGGCGAACACGATTGATGCGAGCAACAGGGCTGCGAGAGTGGTCTTCATGCCGGGTATCCTTCCATCCGTCTGCATCGCTGATGCACCATTCGCGCGCCCTTAGGAAGCGGCGGCTGTCGCGAAACTGAAGCACGCGGCCCACGAAAAAGGGCCCCGGCGCGCGGTTGCGCCGGGGCCCGTCGTTCTTCGCGTCCTTGGGAGCGAGGCTTAGAAGCCCATGCCACCCATGCCGCCCATGCCGCCCATGTCGGGCATTGCGGGGGCCGCCGACTTGTCTTCCGGAACCTCGGTGATCGCCGCTTCGGTGGTGATCAGGAGGCCGGCGACCGAAGCCGCGTCCTGCAGCGCCGTGCGCACGACCTTGGTCGGGTCGATGACGCCGGCCTGGACGAGGTTTTCGTAGGTGTCGGTCGCGGCGTTGAAGCCCTGCGTCTCGTCGCCTTCGCGCAGCAGGTTGCCCGAAACGACCGCGCCGTCATGGCCGGCGTTCGCGGCGATCTGGCGCACGGGGGCGAGGATCGCGCGGCGCACGATGTCGATGCCGCGGGTCTGGTCGTCGTTCTCGCCCTTGAGCCCGTCGAGCACCTTCGAGGCGTAGAGCAGCGCGGTGCCGCCGCCCGGGACGATGCCTTCCTCGACCGCCGCGCGGGTCGCGTGGAGCGCGTCGTCGACGCGGTCCTTGCGCTCCTTCACCTCGACTTCGGACGCACCGCCGACCTTGATCACGGCAACGCCGCCGGCGAGCTTGGCAAGGCGCTCCTGGAGCTTTTCCTTGTCGTAGTCGCTGGTCGTGTTCTCGATCTGGGTCTTGATCTCGGCGACGCGCGCCTTGATGTCGTCCTCGCTGCCGGCACCGTCGACGATGGTGGTGTTGTCCTTGTCGATGGTGACGCGCTTGGCTTCACCGAGCATTCCGAGCGTGACGTTCTCGAGCTTGATGCCGAGATCTTCGCTGATCATCTCGCCCTTAGTCAGGATCGCGATGTCCTGCAGCATGGCCTTGCGGCGATCGCCGAAGCCCGGAGCCTTGACGGCTGCGACCTTGAGGCCGCCGCGCAGCTTGTTGACCACGAGCGTGGCGAGTGCCTCGCCCTCGATGTCCTCGGCGATGATGAGCAGCGGACGACCCGACTGCACCGCCGCTTCGAGGATCGGCAGCATAGACTGGAGGTTCGACAGCTTTTTCTCGTGGATGAGGATATACGGGTTATCCAGTTCCACGGTCATCTTGTCGGGGTTGGTGATGAAGTAGGGCGAGAGATACCCGCGGTCGAACTGCATCCCTTCGACGACGTCGAGCTCGAATTCGAGGCCCTTGGCTTCCTCGACGGTGATGACGCCTTCCTTGCCGACCTTTTCCATGGCCTCGGCGATCTTCTCGCCGACTTCCTTGTCGCCATTGGCCGAGATCACGCCGACCTGGGCGATTTCGGAGGAGCCGGAGACGTCCTTCGAACGCTTCTTGAGGTCTTCGGTGACCTTGGCGACGGCGAGATCGATGCCGCGCTTCAAATCCATCGGGTTCATGCCGGCGGCGACCGACTTCATACCTTCGGTCACGATCGCCTGGCCGAGCACGGTCGCGGTCGTGGTGCCGTCACCGGCGAGGTCGTTGGTCTTGCTGGCGACTTCGCGCAGCATCTGCGCGCCCATGTTCTCGAACTTGTCCTTGAGTTCGATTTCCTTGGCGACGGTGACGCCGTCCTTGGTGATGCGCGGCGCGCCGAAGCTCTTGTCGATCACGACATTGCGGCCCTTGGGGCCGAGCGTCACCTTGACCGCGTTGGCGAGCGTGTCGACGCCCTTGAGGATGCGTTCGCGAGCGTCGCGCGAGAATTTCACGTCCTTGGCAGACATTGGTGTTTCTCCTGGATTGCGTGGTTGATTGGGAAAGGGTCAGGGGCGGCCGGTCAGCCGATGATCCCCATGATGTCGCTTTCCTTCATGATCAGCAGGTCTTCGCCGTCGATCTTGACTTCGGTGCCCGACCACTTGCCGAACAGCACGCGGTCGCCGGCCTTCACATCCATCGGGATGCGGTCGCCGTCGTCGTCGCGCGCGCCGTCGCCGACGGCGATGATCTCGCCCTCGCTCGGCTTTTCCTGCGCGCTGTCGGGGATGATGATGCCGCCTGCGGTCTTCTGGTCGGCTTCGATGCGACGGACCACAACGCGGTCGTGCAGCGGACGAAATGCCATAGGTAATGACCTTTCTGCTTGGGTTGGTGTGTCTGTTGGCACTCTCCCCTCGAGAGTGCCAGCGGCGCGCATTTGGTTGCGCGCCCCTGCAGAGTCAAGCGAGGTTCATGAAAAAAATTCACGTGCGCCGCGGGGCGCCTTCCGGTTCAGGCGGGCCGCCGCGTGAGGCCCAGTTTCTCGCGCCTTCCCCAGCGCGCGATCAGCAGGATCGCGGCGCAGGCGAGGCCGCTCGCAAGGCCGACCCACACGCCCCTTTCGGCGAGCGGGGTGAAGAAGCCGAAGAACACCGCCGCGCCGAACCCGGGAACCCAGTAGCTGAAGATCGCGATCCACATCGGCACGCGCGTGTCCTGCAGCCCGCGCAGCGCTCCGGCCGCGACCGCCTGCACCCCGTCGACCAGCTGGAACGCGGCGGCGAGGACGAGGAACTGCAGCGCGAAGCCCACCAGCGTCGCGTTTTCCGGGTCTGCGGGATCGACGAAGATCATCAGCAGCGGCTCGGGGACGAGGATCATCAGGCTCGCGGTGACGCTCATGAAACCCGCGCCCAGCGCCAGCGCGACCCATCCGCTGCGCGCCATGCCGACCGGGTCGCGCGCGCCGTAGAAATAGCCCACACGGATCGTCGCCGCCTGCCCCACGCCGAAGGGCACCTGGAAGGCGAGCGCGGCGATCTGCAACGCGACTATGTGGCCGGCAAGCGCGGCCGCACCGAAACGGCCCATCAGGAAGGCCGCGGCGCTGAACACGCCCGCCTCGGCGGTGACGGTGAGGGCGATCGGCGTGCCGATCAGCACGATCGTTCGCAGCCGCGCCCAGTCGGGCCGCCAGAAGCGGTAGAAGATGTGAAACCGCGCGAGCGCCGGATTGACGAGGATCACGACGACATAGGCCGCGAGCGTCACCAGCGCGGTGATGATCGTCGCCACCGCCGCCCCGACGAGGCCGAGTTCGGGCGCGCCGAGATTGCCGAAGATGAAGGCGTAGTTGGCAAGCGCGTTGACCGGGATGCCGAAGGCGGTGATCGCGGTCGCGACGATCGGCCATCCCAGCGCCGAGACGTAGTTCCTCAGCACGCCCGCGAGCAGCATCGGCACGAGCGAGAAGATGATCACGAGGTTGTAGCTGTTGGCGAGCGCGATGATCTCTGCCTGCTGGCCCGACATCCGCATGACGGGGTCCAGCAGCAGGCACAGGCCCATGCCGATGACGCCGCTCCACACCGCGAGCCACAGCGCCATGCGGGTCGCGCGCCGCACCGGGCGGAAGGAAGGAGAGCGTGCGCCCAATGCCTCCGCAATGAGCGGCGCGACCGCGCCCGTCAGCGCGGTCATCGCCCACAGCACGAGGCCGAAGACCCCTACCGCGAGGCCCGATGCGGCGAGCTGTTCCTCGCCCAGCCGCGCGATGAAGACGACATCGACGATATAGGTCGCCATCTGCAGCAGGTTGGCGAGCGCGAGCGGCGCGGCGAGCAGGCTCGTCGCGCGCAGTTCGCCTCCCCAGCCGGGCGTTTCGAGATGAGCCATGTGCGCCATGAAGCCGGCCCGGATAGGCGCTTGCCGCGGGCGAGGAAAGGCGAAACCGTCCGGGCAAAGGAAAAGGGCGGCGCCGTCTCCGGCACCGCCCTTCCCTGATCTGCAAAAGCAGTTCGAAGCTTACTTGAGCTCGACGGTACCGCCGGCGGCTTCGATCTTGGACTTGACCTCTTCGGCTTCTTCCTTGTTGACGCCTTCCTTGAGCGGCTTCGGCGCGCCTTCGACGAGCGCCTTGGCTTCGGTAAGGCCGAGACCGGTGATGGCGCGGACTTCCTTGATCACCTGGATCTTCTTGCCACCGTCGCCGGTCAGGATGACGTCGAATTCGTCCTTCTCTTCGGCAGCAGCGGCATCGCCGCCGCCACCAGCGGCGGGGCCAGCCACGGCGACCGCAGCAGCGGCGGAAACGCCCCATTCTTCTTCCAGCGCCTTGGCGAGTTCGGCCGCCTCGAGGACGGTGAGCTTCGACAGTTCTTCAACAAGCTTGGCAATATCGGCCATGATGTTTCACTCCAAATTGTGGCGGGGCGTTCCGTTTGCCCCTGATGTTTCGTCTCTTGCGAACAGCGTCTCTCAGGCGTCTTCGGTGGCCGCATAGGCCCCGAACACACGGGCAAGCTTGTTAGCGGGCGCATTGACGACCTGGGCGATCTTCGTCGCCGGGGCGTTGATGAGGCCAACAATCGTGCCGCGCAGCTCGTCGAGGCTGGGCATCGAGGCGAGCGCCTTGACCCCGGCTTCGTCGAGCACCTGCGTGCCCATCGAACCGCCGACGATTTCGAGCTTTTCGTTCGACTTGGCGAAGTCGACGGCGGCCTTGGCGGCCGCGACCGGGTCCTCGGACCAGGCCAGCGCGGTCGGACCCGAGAGGAATTCCTCGAGCCCGACATAGTCGGTGTCCTTCAGGGCGAGCTTGGCGAGACGGTTCTTCGCAACCTTGTAGGACGCACCCGCTTCACGCATCTTGTTGCGCAGTTCGGTGGACTGAGCCACCGTCATGCCGAGGTTGCGGGTGACAACCACCACGCCGACCTCGTTGAAGACCGCGTTGAGCTCGGCGACCGCTTCGGTTTTCTGCGAACGATCCATGCCATACTCCTTCACTAGTGATCGCGCGGGAATGGCTCCCCGCACAACCGGCTCACATTGGCCCGCACCGAATGCCGGCACGGGCTTAAGGTCCGTTGACAAGGGAAGGAGGCGGCGCATTGCGCCAAAGGCCGCCAACAGAAGTGGAGGCCGGTAAATCTCGTTTCCCCGTCTAGGCTGGAAATTAAGACCGGCAAATTCCGGTCACCAACTGTCTCGGACGGATGCCCGGCGCGAAAAGACCCGCCGGACGTGGCGGGCCTTTATAGGGCGGGGCCGGATTGTCAAGCGATCACTCGACCAGCCGGTCGGCCTCTTTCTCCAGTTCGCGGGCGCGCGCGTCGAGCCGGTCGGAATGCTCCTCGAAGACCTGCGCCTCTTCCTCGGTCTGCGCCCCGGCGGCGCGGCGTTCGGCAAGATCGGCATGGTCCGAAGTCGCTTCGGCCTGTTCGTCGATGATGTCCGATCCGGTCTGCTGCGAACAGGCGCCAAGGCTGGCGGTGCAGGCGAGCGAGGCTAGGAGGGAGGGGACGGCAAGGGTCTTCATCGCATATTCCATTGGCTTACGAATGTCTTGCCGTCCCAACGGGTGCGGCCGGGGCGATGTTCCGCGCTTCAGTCCTCGCCAGTCCCGGCCGGGCTGGCATAGGTCAGCAGGTCGCCCGGCTGGCAGTCGAGCTCCCGGCAGATCGCGGCGAGGGTTGAGAACCGGATCGCCTTGGCCTTGCCGGTCTTGAGGATCGACAGGTTGGCGAGGGTCAGGCCGACGCGCTCGGCGAGCTCGGTCAGCGTCATGCGGCGTTCGTGGAGCAGGTCGTCGAGGCGGACCATGATCGCGTCTCCTTCGGTGGGGTCGGTGGCGGGCGGCATCACACGGTCCCCTCGAGATCTTCGCGCATCGCGGCGCCATGCTTGAACACGCGGGCGAGGATGAACAGCAGGACCACCATCAGGATCCCGGTGAAGTCGATCCCGGCATCGATCGTGATGTCCTGGTGTTCGAACTGGTCGGCCCATTTGGCGAGCAGCAGGCCGAGACCGGCGGCGGGCACGGCGAGCAGCTGGATCGCGAGCAGGAGCCACGCCATCAGGTTCAGCCGCCGTGCGTTGTCGGGCACGAAGGGATCGCCTTCGCCGACTGTCGCAATGATCGCGCGCAGCTTGCCGAGGAAGACGAACAGCATGGCGAGCAGGGCGAGCGCGACGAAAAGCAGGCCGATAACCGGCATCATCGGAAGGCCGGTCGCTGTCTCGCCGATTTCCGCCGCGATCTCGGCATTGATCGCGTCGCGTGCGAACAGGAGAACGGGCAGGGCGATCACCACCGCAGCGGCGCCGATCGCCACGAATATCTGCATGATCACCGCGAGGACCTGCCCTGCGAGCAGCAGGAGGTCGTTGGGTCTGTCTTTCATCATCTGTCTGCTCCCGGCGTCAGGCAAGTTCGGGCATGGGCTGGCCCGCCGGGGCGGCAAGGCTCAGGGCGACGGGCTCCGGGACGACGGTGATCGCCGTGATCGAGCCGAGCGTGAGAAGAAGCGCCGCGCAGGCGGCGAGCGAATGGGAGAGGGTGTTGGTCATATCGATCTCCTTGAAAGGGCATATCGAGTTTCGATAATTCCGATCTAGGAGCGATTCGATTTATTGTCAAACAATAATATTGAAAAGCAATATGCCGCTTATCGTTTTTCGCTGCGATCCGCCATTCCCGGCGCGCGGTGCTTCCGGCATGATGGCCGTGACGACGGCGAAATTTCCTGCTCGGCGCGCCTTGCCCTCGAGCTCGGCTTGACCGTTGCGGGGGCGCTCTTTATATCGCCGCTCGTGCCCGCTTCGAGCAAGGCCGATTCATGCGCGGGGATCGGTTCGAGGAATGGAAGCGGCGGCCACCGATATTCGCGACGCTCAGAACGGCTGCACCCGGCCTCCCGCAAGGGATGAGGCATGGTGCGGCTTCTTTTGCGTCCGCGACGGGCCTGCACCGATGACACCCGCCCGAACCGAGCGAATCACACCCGCGCGCGTCCATGCGTTCGCGCGCCGACAAAGAAGAGGCACATCTCCTCCATGGCAACCAAGGCGAAGGCTCCCACCACGGGCAAGAACCTCTCCCGCAAGGCACAGGGCACCGCGAAAAAGCGGATCCGCAAGATCTTCGGCGACATCCATGAAGTCGTCGATATGCCCAACCTGATCGAGGTCCAGCGCGAGAGCTACGAGTTCTTCCTGCGCTCCGACCCCTCGGTTGGATACGTCTCGGGCCTCGAAAAGACCCTGCGCTCCGTCTTCCCGATCCGCGACTTCGCCGGCACGGCCGAACTCGACTTCGTCCATTACGAACTCGAGGAACCCAAGTACGACACGACCGAATGTCGCCAGCGCGGCATCACCTATGCCGCGCCGATGAAGGTGACGCTGCGCCTGATCGTGTTCGAAGTCGACCAGGAGACCGAGACCCGCTCCGTCCTCGATATCAAGGAGCAGGACGTCTACATGGGCGATATGCCGCTCATGACCGAGAACGGCACCTTCATCATCAACGGCACCGAGCGCGTCATCGTCTCGCAGATGCACCGTTCGCCCGGCGTGCTGTTCGACCATGACCGCGGCAAGACCCATTCCTCGGGCAAGCTGCTGTTCGCCGCGCGGGTCATTCCCTATCGCGGGTCGTGGCTCGATTTCGAATTCGACGCCAAGGACATCGTCAACGTGCGCATCGACAGGAAGCGCAAGCTTCCGGTGACCGCGCTGCTCTATGCGCTCGGCCTCGATAGCGAGGAAATCCTCCATTATTTCTACGACACGGTGACCTGGGAGCGCGCCAAGGACGGCTGGAAGATTCCTTTCGTCGCCGAACAGTGGCGCGGGTCCAAGCCGACTTTCCCGCTGGTCGATGCGAAGACCGGCGAGGAAGTCTTCCCCGCCGGCCAGAAGATTTCCCCGCGCGCCGCGAACAAGGCGGCCAAGGACGGCCTTGCCGAACTGCTCCTCCCGACCGAGGAAATCGTCAGCCGCTACGCCGCACGCGACATGATCGACGAGGCGACGGGCCGCATCTACATCGAGGCGGGCGACGAGGTGACGCTCGAGCACATCGAGACGCTCGATGCCGCCGGGATCGACACGGTCGAACTGCTCGACATCGACGAGATCAACACCGGACCGTGGATCCGCAACACGCTCAAGGCCGACAAGGCCGAGAACCGCGACGAGGGTCTCGAGGCGATCTACAAGGTGATGCGCCCGGGCGAACCGCCGACCAAGGAAACGGCCGAAGCTCTGTTCGAGGGCCTTTTCTTCGATTCCGAACGCTATGACCTGTCGGCCGTGGGCCGGGTGAAGCTCAATATGCGCCTCGGCCTCGACGCCGAAGACACGGTGACGACCCTGCGCAAGGAAGACATCCTCGCCGTGGTCAAGGAGCTTGTCGGCCTCAAGGACGGCAAGGGCGAAGTCGACGACATCGACAACCTCGGTAACCGCCGTGTGCGTTCGGTCGGCGAACTGCTCGAAAACCAGTACCGCGTCGGCCTGCTGCGCATGGAACGCGCGGTGAAGGAGCGTATGAGCTCGGTCGACGTGTCGACCGTGATGCCGAACGACCTCATCAACGCCAAGCCGGCCGTTGCCGCGGTGCGCGAGTTCTTCGGTTCCTCGCAGCTTTCGCAGTTCATGGACCAGACCAACCCGCTTTCCGAAGTCACCCACAAGCGCCGCGTCTCGGCGCTCGGCCCGGGCGGCCTCACGCGTGAGCGCGCAGGCTTCGAAGTGCGCGACGTCCACCCGACGCACTATGGCCGCATCTGCCCGATCGAAACGCCGGAAGGCCCGAACATCGGCCTCATCAACTCGCTGGCAAGCTTTAGCCGGGTGAACAAGTACGGCTTCATCGAAACCCCCTATCGCAAGGTCGTCGACGGCAAGGTGACGAGCGAGGTGATCTACCTCTCCGCGATGGAAGAGCAGAAGCACACCGTCGCGCAGGCATCGGCCGAGCTCAATGAGGACGGCAGCTTCGTCGAGGAACTCGTCTCCGCGCGCCATGCGGGCGACAACCTGATGGCGCCGCGCGACCAGATCACGCTGATGGACGTGAGCCCCAAGCAGCTCGTCTCGGTCGCGGCTTCGCTGATTCCCTTCCTCGAGAACGACGACGCCAACCGCGCGCTGATGGGCTCGAATATGCAGCGCCAGGCGGTGCCGCTGGTCAAGGCCGAAGCGCCGTGGGTCGGCACGGGCATGGAAGAAACCGTGGCGCGCGATTCCGGCGCGGCGATCGCGGCCAAGCGCGGCGGGATCGTCGACCAGGTCGACGCGACCCGTATCGTCATCCGCGCGATCGGCGATGTCGAACCCGGCCAGTCGGGCGTCGACATCTACACGCTGCAGAAGTTCCAGCGTTCGAACCAGAATACCTGCATCAACCAGCGTCCCCTGGTGAAGGTGGGCGAGGTGATCGAGGCCGGCGACATCATCGCCGACGGCCCCTCGACCGATCTCGGCGAACTGGCGCTGGGCAAGAACAGCCTCGTCGCCTTCATGCCGTGGAACGGCTACAACTACGAGGACTCGATCCTGATCTCCGAGCGCATCGTGAAGGACGACGTGTTCACCTCGATCCACATCGAGGAATTCGAGGTCATGGCCCGCGACACCAAGCTCGGGCCGGAGGACATCACCCGCGACATCCCCAATGTCGGTGAGGAAGCGCTGCGCAACCTCGACGAGGCGGGCATCGTCTACATCGGCGCGGAAGTGCACCCGGGCGACATCCTCGTCGGCAAGATCACGCCCAAGGGCGAAAGCCCGATGACGCCGGAGGAAAAGCTCCTGCGCGCGATCTTCGGCGAAAAGGCGAGCGACGTGCGCGACACCTCGCTGCGCCTGCCGCCGGGCGTGGCCGGCACGGTGGTCGAGGTCCGGGTGTTCAACCGCCACGGGATCGAGATCGACGACCGTACCCGTGCGATCCAGAACGAGGAAATCGAACGCCTGCGCAAGGACGCGGCGGACGAGCGCAACATCCTGAACCGGGCGACCTACAACCGCTTGAAGGATATGCTGCTCGGCCAGACCGCCAGCGCGGCTCCCAAGGGCGTGAAGAAGGGCGTCGAGATCACCGAGGAGGTGCTCGAGGAAGTCGATCGCCACGAATGGTTCAAGTTCGCGGTCGCCGACGACAATCGCCAGGCGCAGATCGAAGCGGTGAAGTCGCAATACGACGAAGCCGTGGCGCTGATCGATGCCAAGTTCGAGGACCGCAAGGAAAAGCTCGAACGCGGCGACGAACTCGCCCCGGGCGTGCTCAAGATGGTCAAGGTTTTCGTCGCGGTGAAGCGCAAGCTGCAGCCGGGCGACAAGATGGCCGGTCGTCACGGGAACAAGGGTGTGATTTCGCGCATCCTGCCGGTCGAGGATATGCCGTTCCTCGAGGACGGGACTCCGGTCGACCTCGTGCTCAACCCGCTGGGCGTGCCTTCGCGCATGAACGTCGGGCAGATCTTCGAGACGCATCTCGGCTTCGCCGCGCGCGGGCTGGGGATGCAGATCAGGGACGAGCTCGAGAAGTGGCGCGCGGAGAACCCGAACGCCGAGGAAGACTATGCGAATGCCAAGCCCCCGCAGGCGGTCGTCGACCGGCTGAAGGACGTCTATGGCGAGAGCTATGTCGAGGACATCGAGAGCCGTTCGGTCGAGCAGATCGTCGAACTCGCGGGCAACCTGACCGCAGGCGTTCCGATGGGGACTCCGGTCTTCGACGGCGCGCGCGAGCCGGACGTGGCGGATATGCTGGTGAAGGCCGGGATCGATGCCTCGGGCCAGTCGGTGCTTTATGACGGACGTACGGGCGAAGCGTTCGACCGCAAGGTGACCGTGGGCATCATCTATATGCTGAAGCTCCACCACCTCGTCGACGACAAGATCCACGCGCGTTCGATCGGCCCCTACTCGCTCGTCACCCAGCAGCCGCTGGGCGGCAAGGCGCAGTTCGGCGGCCAGCGCTTCGGGGAGATGGAGGTCTGGGCGCTCCAGGCCTACGGCGCGGCCTATACCTTGCAGGAAATGCTGACGGTGAAGTCCGACGACGTGGTCGGCCGCACCAAGGTCTATGAAGCGATCGTCAAGGGCGACGACACCTTCGAGGCGGGCATTCCGGAGAGCTTCAACGTGCTCGTCAAGGAAATGCGCTCGCTGGGTCTGAATGTCGAACTGAAGTCGCTCTCGGACGACGAGGATGACGACGGCGAGATGCTGGAGGCGGCGGAGTAAGCGATGCGCTTGTTCGGCAAGGAACTCAATGAGAGCGTCACTGTCTCTCGCGCCAGAATTTTGGCGATTGCGACGGTCACGCTCCCATTCATGGGACTTCTCCTCGCCAACCACGCCGATAGCGATTGGTTGAGCATCGCCGGACTTCTCATCGCCGCGATCGGATTGTTTTTAATGGGATGTGCATTTCTCTCGATGAGCCAAAAAGATGGCGAATGGACGAAGAGCGGCACCCAAACCCCCAACGGGAACTAAGTCATGAACGAACTGACAAAATTCACCAACCAGCTCGCGAAGCCGGAAACCTTCGACCAGATCCAGATCGGCATCGCCTCGCCCGAGCGCATCCGGTCCTGGTCCTTCGGCGAGATCAAGAAGCCCGAGACGATCAACTATCGCACGTTCAAGCCCGAGCGTGATGGCCTCTTCTGTGCGCGCATCTTCGGTCCGGTTAAGGACTACGAGTGCCTGTGCGGCAAGTACAAGCGCATGAAGTACAAGGGCGTCGTCTGCGAAAAGTGCGGCGTCGAAGTGACCGTGACCAAGGTCCGCCGCGAGCGCATGGGCCACATCGAACTGGCAGCGCCCGTCGCGCATATCTGGTTCCTGAAGTCGCTGCCGAGCCGCATCGGCCTGCTGCTCGATATGCAGCTCAAGCAGCTCGAGCGTATCCTCTATTTCGAAAGCTACGTCGTGATCGAGCCGGGCCTCACCCCGCTTGAGAAGTACCAGCTTCTGACCGAGGATGAACTGCTCGAAGCGCAGGACGAATATGGCGAGGACGCGTTCAGTGCCGATATCGGCGCCGAGGCCGTCAAGACCATGCTCATGGACCTCGACCTCGAACAGGAGCGCGAGGACCTTCTCGAAGAGCTGGCCACCACCAAGTCGGCGCTCAAGCCCAAGAAGATCATCAAGCGGCTGAAGGTCGTCGAAAGCTTCATCGAATCCGGCAATCGCCCGGAATGGATGATCCTCGAGGTTATCCCGGTCATCCCGCCGGAACTGCGCCCGCTTGTCCCGCTCGACGGTGGCCGCTTCGCGACATCCGATCTCAACGATCTATACCGCCGCGTCATCAACCGCAACAACCGCCTGAAGCGCCTGATTGAACTGCGCGCGCCCGACATCATCGTGCGCAACGAAAAGCGGATGCTGCAGGAAGCGGTCGACGCGCTGTTCGACAATGGCCGCCGCGGCCGCGTCATCACCGGGGCGAACAAGCGCCCGCTGAAGTCGCTGTCCGACATGCTCAAGGGCAAGCAGGGCCGCTTCCGCCAGAACCTGCTCGGCAAGCGCGTCGACTATTCGGGCCGTTCGGTCATCGTGACCGGCCCCGAACTCAAGCTGCACCAGTGCGGCCTGCCCAAGAAGATGGCGCTCGAGCTGTTCAAGCCGTTCATCTACGCCCGCCTCGATGCCAAGGGTCTGTCGATGACCCTCAAGCAGGCGAAGAAGTGGGTCGAGAAGGAGCGCAAGGAAGTCTGGGACATCCTCGACGAGGTCATCCGCGAGCACCCGGTGCTGCTCAACCGCGCGCCGACGCTCCACCGTCTCGGCATCCAGGCATTCGAGCCTGTGCTGATCGAGGGCAAGGCGATCCAGCTTCACCCGCTGGTCTGCTCGGCCTTCAACGCGGACTTCGACGGCGACCAGATGGCGGTCCACGTGCCGCTCAGCCTCGAAGCCCAGCTCGAAGCGCGCGTGCTCATGATGAGCACCAACAACATCCTCTCGCCCGCCAACGGCAAGCCGATCATCGTGCCCTCGCAGGACATGGTGCTGGGCCTCTACTACCTGTCGATGGAGCGACAGGAGAAGACGCCTGAATTCATCGAGGAAGAGGACGGGACGAAGGTCGAGAAGCTGCCGCGCTTCTCCGACATGGCCGAAGTGCACCAGGCGCTCGAGGTCAAGTCGGTTACGCTGCACACCAAGATCATCGCCCGCGTGCCGCAGGCCGACGAGGACGGCAATGTCGTGATGAAGCGTTTCGTCACCACGCCGGGCCGGATGCTGATCGGGGAATGCCTGCCGAAGAGCCACAAGGTGCCCTTCGACATCGTCAACCGCCTGCTGACCAAGCGCGAGATCGGCGACGTCATCGACCAGGTCTATCGCCACACCGGGCAGAAAGACACGGTGCTGTTCGCCGACGCGATCATGAGCCTCGGCTTCCGTCACGCCTTCAAGGCGGGCATCAGCTTCGGCAAGGACGACATGATCATCCCCGAGGCGAAGGAGAAGCTGGTCGAGGAGACCAAGGAACTCGTCGCCGGGTACGAACAGCAGTACCAGGACGGGCTCATCACCCAGCAGGAAAAGTACAACAAGGTGATCGACGCCTGGAGCCGCTGCGGCGACCAGGTTGCCGAGGCAATGATGGAGCGGATCAAGGCCACCCCGATCGACGAGGACGGGCGCGAGGCCGAGATCAACTCGATCTACATGATGAGCCATTCGGGCGCGCGCGGCTCGCCCGCCCAGATGAAGCAGCTTGCCGGGATGCGCGGCCTCATGGCCAAGCCTTCGGGCGAGATCATCGAAAACCCGATCATCTCGAACTTCAAGGAAGGTCTCAACGTCCTTGAATACTTCAACTCGACACACGGGGCGCGCAAGGGGCTTGCCGACACCGCGCTCAAGACGGCGAACTCGGGCTACCTGACGCGTCGTCTCGTCGACGTTTCGCAGGACTGCACGATCGTCGAGACCGACTGCAAGACCGAGAACGCGCTCGAAATGCGCGCGATCGTGCAGGGCGGCTCGGTGATCGCCTCGCTCGGCGAGCGCATCCTCGGCCGCACGGTTGCCGAAGACATCGTCAACGCGGCCACCGGCGAAGTCATCGTCAAGGCCGGCACGCTGATCGACGAGCCGATGGTCAAGGACATCGAGGCCGCCGAAGTGCAGTCGGCCAAGATCCGCTCGCCACTGGTGTGCGAGGCGGAGCAGGGCGTCTGCGCGACCTGCTACGGGCGCGACCTTGCCCGCGGCACGCCGGTGAACATCGGCGAAGCCGTCGGCGTCATCGCGGCGCAGTCGATCGGCGAGCCGGGCACGCAGCTGACCATGCGGACCTTCCACATCGGCGGCGCGGCGCAGCTCAACGAGACCTCGCACCTCGAGGCGATCTCGGACGGGCGCGTCGAACTGCGCGATATGCCGACCATCACCGACAAGAAGGGCCGCATCCTCAGCCTCGCCCGCAATGGCGAGATCGCGGTGATCGACGCCGAGGGGCGCGAGCGCGAGATGCACAAGGTTCCTTACGGGACCGTGCTGCACTTCAAGCATGGCGACCAGGTCAAGGAAGGCGACCGGCTGGCGGAGTGGGATCCGTTCACCCTGCCGATCATCACCGAATATTCGGGCGTCGTGCATTACAAGGATCTCGTCGAAGGGACCACGCTCGAGGAGCAGACCGACGATGCGACCGGCATCGCCCAGCGTGTCGTGACCGAGAACCGGGCCACGGGCCGCAAGAAGAAGGAAGATCTGCGCCCGCGCCTTACCCTTCTCGGCGAAGGCCAGACCGACGACGGCGAGACCGAGGCGCAGCGCTATATGCTGGCCCCTGGCACGACGCTCTCGGTCGAGGACGGCCAGACGGTAGAGGCGGGCGACATCCTTGCCCGTGCGAGCCGCGAGGCTGCCAAGACCCGCGACATCACCGGCGGTCTGCCGCGGGTGGCGGAGCTGTTCGAGGCGCGTCTGCCCAAGGACAACGCGATCATCGCCAAGATTTCGGGCAAGATCGAATTCGTCCGCGAGTACAAGGCCAAGCGCAAGATCGCGATTGTCCCGGAGGAGGGTGATCCGGTGGAATACCTGATCCCCAAGACCAAGGTGATCGACGTGCAGGAAGGCGACTTCGTGAAGAAGGGGGACACCCTCATTTCCGGCTCGCCCAACCCGCACGACATCCTCGAGGTGCTGGGCGTCGAGGCGCTGGCCGAATATCTCGTCAACGAGATTCAGGAAGTCTATCGTCTCCAGGGCGTGAAGATCAACGACAAGCACATCGAGGTGATCGTTCGCCAGATGCTGCAGAAGGTCGAGATCACCGAAGGCGGCGACACCACGCTGCTGCCGGGCGAACAGGTCGACCTCGCCGAAATGCTCGAGATCAACGCCAAGCTTCCCAAGGGCAAGCAGCCGGCGGAAGGCAAGCCGGTCCTGCTCGGCATCACCAAGGCGTCGCTGCAGACCCGCAGCTTCATTTCGGCCGCATCCTTCCAGGAGACGACCCGCGTGCTTACCCAGGCTTCGGTCGAGGGCAAGAAGGACACGCTGATCGGCCTCAAGGAGAACGTGATCGTGGGCCGTCTCATCCCCGCCGGGACCGGCGCAGCGATGAACCGGATGCGCGTCACCGCCTCCAGCCGCGACGCGGCGCTCAAGGCGGCCTGGAAGAAGCAGCAGGAAGCGCTTGCTGCAGCGGGCGCCGTCGAGGAAGAGCCTGAAGCCGATGCGGTTCCCAGCGAGGAAGCGATGAAGGCTGCGATGGGCGGCGGTTCCCCGGAGGCTTCGGCCGAAGAATAAGCTCGGCGTTCCGGACCGCCGGGGCTGCCGGCTCGAACGAAAGACCCCGCCCGAAGCATTGCGCTTCGGGCGGGGTTTTTGTTGACCTTGTTCATTCATCCGCCGTCCAAGGGAGTGAGACAATTTGCGATTGCAAATCACTCGCAAAAATGTCAGGAGTGAGTCGATTGAGATGGAGAAAAGAGTTCATGGCCCAGCACCGCACCCCCACCGCAAGGACACAGGCCCTCATCGATCAGCTCGCCCGGCCCGTCCGGCTCGATGCGCAGGGCCCCTTTGCCGCACGCTTCATCTATTCGCTCCGGCTCATAGCGGCCCATGAACGGGTGCGGCGCGATCCCGTGCCTGAACTCACTTTGCGGCTCGGCGGGGTCGAGATCGCGGCCAAGGCGCTCGCGCTCTCGCAGGCCATTGCCGCTAGCTGGCCCGAAAACGTCCAGGTATCGCGTTTCTGCTGCTGCCACCTCACCCATGACGAGGCCACGATCGCCGCCATGCTCGAAGCGGCGGCGGGTTGCGACCGGGACGGCTTCGTTGCGAGCCTCGCGGGGCTCGTCCGTCCCGAGAGGATCGACCGCCTCTGGGACGGAACGCTGGCGCTGCTTTCCGCCGAAATGCGCGCCGCCTGACTATCCGGTCGGGTAAGAGCGCTCAATCGCTTGCCGCACGCGACACCTCGCTTTACCGCGAGCGGCATGACCACCGCCCGCTTCGCTCCCTCTCCGACCGGCCGCCTGCACGTCGGCAATATCCGCACTGCGCTCCACAACTGGATGCTGGCGAAGCGGGCCGGCGGCAGCTTCATCCTCAGGATCGACGACACCGACGCGCAGCGCAGTCGCGAGGAATTCGTCGACGCGATCCGCGAGGATCTCGCCTGGCTCGGGCTCGACTGGGACCGCGAGGAACGCCAGTCGCAACGGCTCGATCGCTATGAGGCCGCCTTCGACGCGCTAAGGGCGGCAGGGCGGATCTATCCCGCCTACGAGACGGCGCAGGAACTCGAACTGAAGCGCAAGATCCAGCTCGGCCGCGGCCTCCCCCCGGTCTATGACCGCGCGGCGTTGTCGCTGACCGATGACGAGCGCGCCGCGAAAGAAGCGGAGGGGATCGTCCCGCATTGGCGCTTCCGGCTCGATCATGACGAGCCGATTACATGGGAAGACGGCATCCGGGGGACTCAGAAATTCGACCCAGCCCTGCTGTCGGACCCGGTCATCCGCCGCGCCGACGGATCATGGCTTTATATGCTGCCGAGCACGGTGGACGATATCGACATGGGCGTGACGCAGGTCCTGCGCGGGGAGGACCATGTTTCGAATACTGCCGTTCAGATTCAGATGTTTACCGCACTTCATGCTGCAGAATTTGCTGCGCAGCATGATGCAGCAAAAAACGTTCCCGATTTCGCCCACGAAGCGCTCCTGGTGAGCAAGGAAGGCAAGCTCTCCAAGCGGCTTGGCTCGCTCGGCTGTGATGCCTTCCGCGAGCGGGGGATCGAGCCGGAGGCGATCATAGCCCTGCTCGCGCGGCTCGGCACGTCGCTTCCCGTCGAGCCTGTTGCGGACCGCGCGGCATTGATGGAAAGTTTCGACCTGACGACCTTCGGCCGTGCCCCTGCGAAGTTCGACGAGGCCGAGCTCGACCGGATCAACACCGCCATCGTCCACCAGATGCCGTTCGACGCGGTCAAGGAGCGGCTGCCCGCCGGGATGGACGAGACCGGCTGGCACGCCGTTCGCCCAAACGTGAAAACCGTGGCCGAGGCCGAGGAATGGTGGCGGCTCGTCACCGGGCCCATCGACCGGCCGGCTTTCCTCGATGAAGACCGGGCCTATCTCGCCGAGGCGGCACGGACGCTCGAATGGGGCGATGACCCTTGGGGCGCGCTGACCTCCGCGCTGAAGGAGGCGACGGGCCGCAAGGGCAAGGCACTGTTCCTGCCGCTGCGGCAGGCGCTGACCGGCATGGACCATGGCCCCGACATGGGCGAACTGCTCCCCCTCATCGGCGAGGACGAGGCGCGGGCGCGGCTTGAGCTTGCGGCGGGCGCCTAGTCCGCTCTACGGGTAGTCCAAGAAGGCTTTTCGCCGCCCTGTGCTTGACAAGGGGCCTGGCTTTTTCGGCCTCATCCGCGCCTATGACTGACCCCGACAGACGTCTGGTTTCGAGTGCGAAAGCGAAGGAGCACGGGGCGGCGATGAGGGGAGACTGGTTCTCCGGTCCAGATGCCCCCTAACCCCCATGCCGCTCCAGCTCGTCGCCCGACAGCGTCACGATATGCAGCAGGTTGGTCGCCCCCGGCGTTCCGAACGGCACGCCGGCAAGCGCGATCAGCTTCGACCCTGCCTGTCCGAATCCGTGGCGCAGGGCCATGCGGCGGCCCTTGCCGATCATTTCCTCGAAACTGCCGATGTCCTTCGTCGCCACCGCGTGCGCGCCCCATAGAAGGCCGAGCCGACGGGCGGTGCGCATCGAGGGGGTCAGGACCAGCATCGGCGTGGCGGGCCGTTCGCGCGCCACGCGGCGGGCGGTCGCGCCGGAGGAGGTGAAGACGGTGATCGCGCTGATCGGAACGGTGTCGGCGATGGTCATGCAGGCATGGGCGAGCGCATCCGACGTGGTCGCATCGGGCAGCGTCTCGAGGAAGCGCACCCTCTCCACGTAGCCTTCGTCGCGTTCGACCTGGCCCGCGATCCGGTCCATCATCGCGACCGATTCCTCGGGCCATTCGCCCGCCGCGCTTTCAGCGGAAAGCATCACCGCGTCGGCCCCGTCATAGACCGCGTTCGCCACGTCGGAGACTTCCGCGCGTGTCGGCATCGGGCTCTCGATCATCGATTCGAGCATCTGCGTCGCGACGATCACCGGCTTGCCCGCGACCCGGCTCGCGTTGACGATGCGTTTCTGCAGCGGGGGAACTTCGAAGGGTTCGAGTTCGACCCCGAGATCGCCGCGCGCGACCATGATGCCGTCGGACAGCTCGATGATCTCGGAAAGCCGCTTCACCGCCTGCGGCTTCTCGATCTTGGCGCACAGCGCGCCCCCGCGGCCCATCAGCTTGCGCGCCTCGGCGATGTCCTCGGGTCGCTGGACAAAGGAGAGCGCGACCCAGTCCGCCCCTTGCTCCATCGCGAAGGCCAGGTCCTTGCGATCCTTTTCGGTCAGCGCCGGGATCGGCACCTCGGCATCGGGCACGTTGACGCCCTTGCGGTCGGAGATGACCCCGCCGACTTCGGCCGAGCAGCGGATCTCGTTCTCGTCCGCCTCGCGCACGACGAGGCGGATCTTGCCGTCGTTGATGAGCAGGCGCTGGCCGCGTTCGAGGATCCCGAAAAGTTCGGGGTGGGGCAGGCACACCCGGCTCGCATCGCCCGGCGTCGGGTCGCGGTCGAGCGTGAAATGGCTGCCGTGCCGGATCACCGCTTCGCCGCCCTTGAAAGTGCCGACCCGCAGTTTCGGGCCCTGTAGGTCGGCGAGGATCGCGATGGGCCGCGTGAATTCCTTTTCCAGCGCGCGGATCGCCCGGATCGCTTTCGCGTGGTCGTCGTGACTGCCGTGGCTCATGTTGAGGCGGAAGGCATCGGCCCCGGAGCGGAACAGGCGGCGGAGCATTTCGGGCGAACGGCTCGCCGGGCCGATCGTCGCCAGAATCTTGACCTTGCGACCGCGCGGGTCGATCCTTGCCTGATCGCGTTTCGCCATGGGGCACGCCTATGGCACAGCAGTTTTGCAACTCAAGGAAAAGCCACGATGAGCGACGAAATCGACCCGCTGGACGCACTCGACGACGCGGCGGCGGCCGCCGCCTTTCGCCGGCTGGTGCGGCACCTGCGCCACCGCCACGACGCGCAGAACATCGAATTGATGGGGCTTGCGGGCTTCTGCCGCAATTGCCTTGCCGACTGGATCCGCGATGCGGGGTTCGACGGCGACAAGGCGGCCGCGCGCGAACTCATCCACGGAATGCCGATGGACGAATGGAAGGCGACCCGGCAGAGCGAGGCGACGCCCGAACAGATCGCCGCAATGCAGGCGAGCGTGGCGAAGAACGCGCCCGACACGCGCTAGGCGAATTATCCCCGCCCTTTCTCCCGACTTGTGGAAAGCGGCCTTTGCGCGCCTGATTGGCTTTGCCTATCCGGTGGCCTGAAACGATTCTCACCCGAACCGGAGACCTCACGAAAATGGCCGAAGCCACCGACGACCGCCTGCGCCTGCTGATCGAGCGCATCGAACGCCTCGAGGAAGAGAAGAAGGGCATCGCCGACGACATCCGCGATGTCTATGCCGAGGCAAAGGCGGTCGGTTACGACACCAAGATCATGCGCCAGATCATTCGCCTGCGGAAGATGAAGCCGGACGACCGCTCCGAACAGGAGACGATCCTCGAAACCTACAAGGCCGCGCTCGGCATGGGTTGATCTTTCGTCGGGTCGATGCGTGCGGGTCGTCGCTGGGCGGCCCCGCCCGGTCGGCCCCGGCGGAACACCAGCGCGGAGCGCCTCATTGATCCTGCAAACCGCAAAGGAAAGGCAGGATCATGACCCAGCAACAGCAAGGCAGCAGCCAGGCGACCTTCATCGAACCCATCGCCGAGGAACCGGACCTTCCCGGCCACGAAAGCGCGCTCGAGCGCAAGCCCGAATGGCAGCCGCGTTATCCCGGCTCCGGGCGGATGAAGGACAAGGTAGCGATCGTCACCGGCGGTGACAGCGGCATCGGGCGGGCGACCGCGGTGCTCTTCGCGCGCGAAGGCGCGGACATCGCAATCTCCTATCTCGAGGAACACGACGACGCGACAAAGACGAAAGAGCTGTGCGAGGCGGAAGGGGCCGAGGTGCTCACGATCGCGGGCGATCTCGGCGCGCCGGGCGAGGCGCAGAAACTGGTCGATGCGGTGATGGAACGCTTCAGCAGGATCGACAGCGTCATCCAGATCGCGGGTGAGCAGCATCCCGACTACGACGTGACCGACATCACGCCCGAACAATTGCAGCGCACCTTCCAGTCGAACATCTTTTCCATGTTCTACGTTGCGCAGGCCGCCCGTCCGCATCTCAAGGAGGGCGCCACCATCGTCAATTGCACCAGCGTGACGATGTACAAGGGCGCGCCGATCCTGCTCGACTATTCGGCGACGAAGGGCGCGATCACGGCCTTCACCCGCTCGCTTTCCGGCAACCTCGTCGATGACGGCATTCGCGTGAACGCGGTCGCGCCGGGGCCGATCTGGACCCCGCTCAACCCCTGCGGCGGGATGCCGGAAGAGGAGATGGACGACTGGGGCACTGGCGTGCCCATGGGCCGCCCGGGCGAGCCGAACGAGGTCGCGCCCGCCTTCCTGTTCCTCGCCTGCGAGGATTCCTCCTACATGAGCGGACAAGTGCTCCACCCCAATGGCGGAAGCGTGGTGAGCGGCTGACTTGTGGGGCTTCGTGTATTGTGCGAATAACACACACGCCCCAGCCACAAGGAGACAGGATTCATGCCAGGCGAATGGAAGGACGCGCGCGGCGTCATTGTCACGACCACCCCGACGATCGAGGGCAAGCCGATCCAGGATTACAAGGGCATCGTCGTGGGCGAGGTGATCGTCGGCGCGAACCTGTTCCGCGACCTCTTCGCCAATATCCGCGACATCGTCGGCGGGCGTTCGGGCAGCTACGAGCGCATCCTGCAGCAGGCGCGCGACGAAGCGATCGAGGAACTGCAGGCCGAGGCGGCGAGCCGCGGCGCGAATGCCGTGGTCGGGATCGATCTCGATTACGAGGTGATCGGCGACACCGGCTCCATGCTGATGGTGAGCGCGAGCGGGACCGCGGTGAAGGTCTGACCCTTCAGCCCCCCGGCGCGAGCGAGAGCGCGAGCAGCGCCATGCCGACCGCAAAGCCGTTATGCGCCGCGTGGAGCAGGATCGACCAAGCGAGTCCGCACTGCACGCGGACATAGCCTGCCATCGTCCCGAGCACGAATTGCGGGACCAGCAGCGGCAGCAGGATGACGAGCGCGCCTTCCTCGTAATTGACGAGGTGGACCAGCGCGAAGGCGATGGCGCTGGCCCAGAAGAACCAGCCGAAACGGCGTTCGAACATCGGCAGCCGCGGGGCTTTTCGCAGCAGCACAAGCAGCGCGATCGCGAGGACGAGACAGGCGAAGGCCGCGATCGGCCCGGCGAGGCCCTCTCCCGGTCCGGACAGGACGAGCACGCCGACCCCCGCCGCGACCCACAGCAGCGCTACAATCGTTCCCGGTCGGCCCGACAGCCAGCTGCGGAACGCGACTTCCTCCAGCACCGGGGCTATGACCACGAACAGCAGGATTGTCCCCGCATTCAGCTCCAGCGTCGAATTGAGGTTCTGGGGAAATGCGATGCCCGCCGCTTCGGCGGAAATCAGCGCGAGACCGAAGGCGAGGATGAAGGCAAGGTCGAGCAGGTAGAGCCGCCCCACGATCCGCGCCGAAACGGCGGCGCTTGCAAACCGCTCGGGCAGCGCCGGACGCCGCAGGAACGCGAACAGCCGCGCCCATTGCCCACGCAGGCTAGGCGCGAGGATCTCGCCCGCGCGGCCACTTGTGATTTCACCCGTCATGCGGCTAATGGGCCCCCAGAACTCAACACCCGCTCATTCAACACCCGCTGATGAAGAGTCCCCATGGCAGGCCATTCCAAATTCAAGAACATCATGCACCGCAAGGGTGCACAGGACAAGAAACGTTCCAATCTGTTTTCAAAGCTTTCGCGTGAAATCACCGTGGCCGCTAAGATGGGCGCGCCCGATCCCGACATGAACCCGCGCCTGCGCCTTGCGGTGAACAACGCCAAGGCGCAGTCCATGCCCAAGGACAATATCCAGCGCGCGATCGACAAGGCATCGGGCGGGGACGACGAGAATTACGAGGAAGTGCGCTACGAAGGCTACGGCCCCGGCGGCAGTGCGATCATCGTAGAGGCGCTGACCGACAACCGCAACCGCACCGCGACCAACGTGCGCACCTGCTTCGCCAAGAACGGCGGCAATCTCGGCACCGAAGGCTCGGTCCAGCACGGCTTCGAACGGCTCGGCCTCATTGAATACCCCGCTTCGGCAGGCGACGAGGAGAAGGTGCTCGAAGCGGCGATGGAGGCGGGCGCGCTCGATATCGAGAGCGGCGAAGACGGGCACACGATCTGGACCGCGGCGGACGACCTCCACCAGGTCGCGGGCGACCTCGAAAAGGCGCTGGGCGAGGCGGAGAACGTCAAGCTCGCGTGGAAGCCCAACATCACGGTGCAGCTCGACGAGGGCCATGCCGGCACGCTGTTGAAGCTGATCGACGCTCTCGACGATGATGACGACGTGCAGACCGTGTGGGGCAATTACGAGATACCCGACGAGGTGATGGAGAAGCTCGGGGCGTGAGCCGCCTCGAGTGGCTCTTCGCGCTCGCGCTCGGGGCCGCCTTCCTGACGGCTTTCCTGTGGCGGGTCGGCTTGCGCTTCGGACTCGAATGACGGCGGGGCGGGCGTGATCATCCTCGGCCTCGATCCCTCGCTGTCCTGCACCGGGTGGGGCGTGATCCGCAGCGACGGCGCGCGGCTCGTCCACGTGGCGAACGGGCAGGTGCCGAGCGACAGCGCCGCGCCGATGGCCGAACGCCTCGCCGCCCTACAGTGCGCTATCGCCGCCGTGATCGCCGAGCACCGGCCCGACCGCGCGGCCTGCGAGGAGGTCTTCGTCAACAAGAACCCGCAATCGACATTGAAGCTCGCGCAGGCCCGCGGCGCGGTGCTCGCGGCGTGCGGGGCAGCTGGCCTGACGGTGCGCGAACACGCGGCGCGCCGGGTCAAGCAGTCGGTCGTGGGCACGGGCGGGGCGGACAAGGCACAGGTCCAGGCGATGCTGGGGGTGCTGCTGCCCGGTGCGGCGATCGCCGGGGCCGATGCGGCGGATGCGCTCGCGGTCGCCATTGCCGACGCGCACGCAAGATGAGGAGAGAGGAATGACGGTCGAGATTTACGGCATCCCCAATTGCGACACGGTCAAGAAGGCGCGGAAATGGCTCGACGCGCAGGGGATCGACTACACCTTCCATGACTTCAAGAAGGAAGGAGCGGACCCTGCCAAGGTCGAGGCGTGGATCGCAGCCAAGGGCCGGGACACCGTGGTCAACCGGCGTGGGACGACTTTCCGCAAGCTCTCGGACGATGACAAGGCGCTTGCCGAAGACAGTCACACGGCGGTCACCTTGCTCGTCCAGCATCCGAGCATGATCAAGCGCCCCGTCGTGGAACACGCAGGCGGCATCCTCATCGGTTTCAAGGAAGACGAATGGTCGCAAAGCCTCTCCTGACGCTCGGGCTTGCCGCGCTGGCCCTGCTCGCCCCGGCTGCCCACGCGGCTCCGGGCGAAGACATCCTGATCGTCGCCCACCGCGGCGCATCCGGCGAAAGGCCCGAGCACACGCTCGCCGCCTACGAGCGCGCGATCGATCAGGGGGCGGACTATATCGAGCCCGATCTCGTCGTGACGAAGGATCTTGTCCTCGTCGCCCGTCACGAAACGGAGCTGTCCGACACCACCGACGTCGCCAGCCGCCGCGAATTCGAGGATCGCCGGCGCACCAAGGACATCGAGGGCCGCCGCGTCACCGGGTGGTTCGCGGAGGATTTCACCCTCGCCGAATTGCGCACGCTTCGCGTCAAGGAGCGAATGCCGACCGTGCGGCCCGGCAACACCGCCTTCAACGGGCTCTACCAGATCCCAACCTTCGCCGAGATCGTCCAGCTCGTTCGCGCCAAGGAGGCCGAGACGGGCCGCAAGGTCGGGCTATATCCAGAGCTTAAGCACCCGACCCTTCTTCTCGAACAGGAGGGCGTCGACGTCGTCGACCTGCTCGTGCGCGAACTGCGCCAGTTCGGGCTGGACGGTGCGGATGCGCGCGTGTTCGTCCAGATCTTCGAGGTCGGCCCGCTGCAAAGGCTCGACAAGCTGGTCGATGTGCCGCTTATCCTCCTCATCTCTTCCGAAGGGGGCCCCTATGACGAACCGACCATGCGTTGGGGCGAGATCATGACCCCGACCGGCCTTGCCGAGGTCGCGACCTTTGCCGACGGGATCGGACCCTTCATGGGCCACGTGCTGAATTCCGACGGGACGCCCACCGCGCTGGTCGCCGATGCCCATGCGGCGGGGCTGGAAGTTCACCCCTGGACCCTGCGCCGCGAGAATGTCTTCCTGCCCGTCTCGGCCCGCCGCGACGGAGGCGAGGCGACCATAGGCTGCTACGATGCGGTGTGGGATGCGCTGGTGAAGGCCGAGGTCGACGGCGTCTTCACCGATAACCCCGCCGATCTCGTCGCGCTCGCTGAGGGCGACCGTTCGGCGGCGTGTTCGCGCTGAGGCTTCAGCCATTGCGCCGCGCGGCGAGGATATAGTTCAGCGCCTCGTTGTCGGACAGGTGAAGCCCCTTGCCCGCGCCCCACGCAATCCCGCGCCGCTCGGTTACCTCTAGCCCGACCTCTTCGAGCAGTTCCAGCAGCTCCTCGGGCGTGACGAAATCGCTCCATTTATGCGTGCCGCGCGGGACATAGCCGACCGCCTCCGCCGCCCCGACCAGCAGGACGCGCGAGGCGGCGGTGCGGTTGGGGGTGGATAGGACGAGCAGCCCGCCCGGCGCGAGGCGCTGGGTCACGTCGAACAGGAAAGCGCGCTTGTCCGCGACGTGCTCGATTACCTCGAGGCAGGTGACGAGGTCGAAGGTGCCGATGTCGAGCTCCGCCACCTCGCCTGCCATGTAGCGGATGTCGAGCCCTGCGCCTTCGGCATGGGCGCTCGCCGCCGCGACATTCTCCGCCGCGGCATCCACCCCGGTAACGTCCGCGCCCAGCCGCGCGAGCGGTTCGCACACCAGCCCCGCGCCGCAGCCGATGTCGAGCGCCGCCTTGCCAGCGAGCGGCTTCGCGCTGCCTGCCGCGCCCGGCCAGTGCGAATCCATCGCCTGTCGGATGAACTTGAGGCGCACCGGGTTGACCTCGTGGAGCGAGGCCATCGGCCCCTTCGCGTCCCACCAATCGCGCGCAAGCTTTGCGAAGTGTTCCGCTTCCTCGGGTCGGATGGTGGTGCTTGCGCCGCGTGTCGCCATGTCGTTTGCCTTTCCTCGGGCGCTTGCTTAACAGCGCCCCGACGAACCTGCCAGCAGGAGCATGATTACCGTGGCTGACGCGCCCCCGCATTCGAAGCCGACCGCCCATCCGGCGCAGCGCATCGTGATGAAGTTCGGCGGCACGTCGATGGCCGGGACCGAGCGGATCCGACGGGTGGCCGGGCTTGTCCGGGCGCAGGCAGCGGGACACGGTTCGGGCCGCAACGAAGTCGCCGTTGTGGTCAGCGCCATGGCGGGGGAGACCGATCGGCTGGTCAATTTCTGTCGCGAGGCGAACCCGCTCTACGACCCGGCGGAATACGACGTGGTGGTAGCGAGCGGGGAACAGGTGACGAGCGGCCTGCTCGCGCTCACGCTGCAATCGCTGGGCGAGAAGGCGCGCAGCTGGCTCGGCTGGCAGTTGCCGGTGAAGACCGTCGGCGCCCATGCCAAGGCGCGGGTCGAGACGATCGAGGCGCCCGAGATGCTGGAGGCGCTCGAACGCGGCGAGATCGCGGTCATTCCCGGCTTCCAGGGGGTGAGCGAAGAGGGCCGGATTACGACGATGGGTCGGGGCGGCTCGGACACCTCGGCGGTCGCGGTCGCCGCGGCGGTGGGCGCGGACCGCTGCGACATCTACACCGACGTCGACGGCGTCTACACGACCGACCCGCGCATCGTCGCCAAGGCGCGCAAGCTGAAGGCGGTGACCTACGAGGAAATGCTCGAACTCGCGAGCGTCGGGGCGAAGGTACTCCAGACCCGCAGCGTCGGGCTCGCGATGAAGGAAGGTGTGCGGATCCAGGTGCTCTCAAGCTTCATCGGCGACGACGCGCCGCCCGCGGACGACCTGCCCGGCACTCTGATCGTGTCGGACGAGGAAATGGATGAATTGGTGGAGAAGGGCCTGATGGAACGCCAGCTTGTGACGGGAATCGCGCATGACAAGAACGAGGCCAAGGTGATCCTCACCCGCGTGCCCGACACGCCCGGCGCGGTCGCGAACATCTTCGAGCCGCTCGCCGAAGCAAGCATCAATGTCGACATGATCATCCAGAACGTCGGGCGCGACAAGGGCGAGACCGACGTGACCTTCACCGTGCCCCAGGCCGATCTCGCCCGCGCGCAGGCCCTGCTCGAGGATCGGCGCGGAGAAATCGGCTTCAACCGCATCATCACCGACAGCAAGATCGCCAAGATCAGTGTCGTCGGGGTCGGCATGAAGAGCCATGCCGGGGTCGCCAGCACGATGTTCCGCGCCCTGTCGGATCGGGGCATCAACATCCAGGCGATTTCCACGTCGGAGATCAAGGTGAGCGTGATGATCGACGAGGACGAGACCGAACTCGCCGTGCGCGTGCTGCACACCGCCTACGGCCTCGACGCTGACGACTGACTGACAGGACTGGGGCGGCGACCTGCCGTTCGGCAGCCTCGGACTGACCCGTATAAGGAAGGGCACTAACTCCTTCTTAACAAGGTTGGATCGATCACGGCGGCTCATTCGTTGGAGTCGCATAGAATGGCCTT
Organism: Erythrobacter sp.; assembly: GCF_011765465.1. Classification (NCBI taxonomy): domain Bacteria; kingdom Pseudomonadati; phylum Pseudomonadota; class Alphaproteobacteria; order Sphingomonadales; family Erythrobacteraceae; genus Erythrobacter; species Erythrobacter sp. The sequence continues at coordinate 3,036,108 of NZ_CP050265.1, forward strand.
GAAAGCCCATCTCGAACCCTCGCGCCCGGTGGGCAATACCGGGGAGAGCGAAAGCAAGCGGAGCCAGCCGCGCAGGTCCCTTCGCCTGGAAACAAGCGGCGTCGTCCCCGGCGGGCTCGAGGCCAATGTCACGATCCACAACCTGTCGGCGGCCGGGCTCCTTCTCGAAACCGATCTTGACCTTGCCGAGGGCGATTCGCTGGCCATCGACCTGCCGGAGAGTGGGCCTGTCGATGCCGTCATCGTCTGGCAGAGCAATCGCCTGTTCGGTTGCGCTTTCGAAGAAACGCTTCCGCGCGCGGCGCTGGCCGCGGCGCAATTGCGCGGGATGGATCCGCGCATCGACCTGCCTGACGCGACCGGCGCCGTTCCAGGCGCGCTTCCTCTTTCGCAAGGTGAACCTTTCGGTATGAGGCTCAACCGCCTGCGCCGCGAACGCGGGCTGACCCTGGCCGAAGTCGCCGCGGTGCTTGGCGTCAGCAAGCCGACCGTCTGGGCATGGGAGAAGGGCAAGGCGAAACCGCTGCCCGAACGGCTCGATGCGATCGCGGCGGCACTGGGTGTGCCGAGCGAGGAACTTTCCGCACAGCCCGAGCGCGATGCGGGGCTCGCGGTGGTTCAGGAATGTCGCTTACGTATTGCCTCGGCATTCGGGACTTTGCCCCGGAATATCCGCATCATGATCGAACTCGACGGTGCCTCCTAGCGTATCCTACCTATTGGATTCACATCCGCTCCGCGAAATTATGGTAAACGAAATTACTGACTGATTCGTTTTTTAGTTCAGTTAGTTAACCTCTGCCGCCCGGGCGGGTGGCGGGCGTGAAGTCCTTGCGGGAAAAAGGGGAAAGCCCGCAAGCAAAATGTAAGTTTTCCATTACGCAACTTCGCGGTTGTGGGTCGCAAAAAAGCCGGGGGCAATCGGCATGATAGAAAACTGGAGCGACGCGGAAGGTCGCAGTCTGCATGGCCTTCTCGAAGAGGCGGCGGGCGATATTGTTATCAAGCTCGATGCCAGGGGGTTCATCGTCCATGCGTCGGCCAACGCCGCCGATCTCGGCTTCGATCCGGCCGAACTCCTGCTGATGCCGCATATCTGCGAGCTTGCCGACCCGGAGCATATCCAGGCGGTCGACCGCTTCGCCAGCCAGGTGCTGGCGGGAGAGGCGGGCAACAGCTCGTTCGAATTCCCCGTGAGCCTTTGCAGCGAGAAGGATACCTGCCCTTCCGCCGGACAATGCGCCTATGGCGGACACCAGCGCTGGTATCGGCTGACCCTGCGCCCGCTGCACGCCGAGGGCGGGGCGATCCTCGGCGCGATCGGCCTGATGCGTTCGGTCCAGCACCTGCGCACGCTCGAAAGCGAACTTCACGCCCGCGCGACGACCGATGC